>NZ_LGKN01000004.1:0-352722 GCF_001306175.1 Ardenticatena maritima | reverse complement strand
TGTGAACACCAATCCGGGGGATACAGTCACGCTTTACGTGAACGATGTCGCGTATCCGTATGTCATCACCGAAAAATACATCGTGCAAGAAAAAGGCGCTTCTTACGAACAGCGCCTCAAAAACGCCGCCTTCATCAAGCCCACCCCCGATGAACGTTTGACGCTGGTGACCTGCTGGCCCTATGAAACCAATACACACCGCCTGATTGTCATTGCACGCCCCGCGTGGTAAAATCCGCTTACCGTACCTTCAAATACATCTTCTAACACAACCACCAACCGAATCCGCGAGGAGTCTCATGACAAAGCGCTACACTATTCGTCGTTTTGGCCTGTTGTCCTCTTTCAAAGTGGGCTGCGTGTGGGGAGCGTTGATTGTTGCCATCGTAGGGCTCTGCTTCGTGCCGTGGCTCTTTTTGTCGGCGTGGTCAACCATTTCCGCTTTGTTGCGGATGAACGGGGTTGACGTCCCCGCTGATACCACAAGCACGGGCGGGGGGCTTTTGGGGCTTATTGTCGTTTACCTGGTACTCATTGTGTTTTATGGCCTATGGTTTGGCGTGACTACCTGGTTTTATGCGCTGATGTACAACCTGGTGGCGCGGTTGATCGGCGGCTTTGAGGTGGAATTGGAGAGTGCGAAAGGGAGCACTTCTTCAGGTTCAGGCGGCGGCACACCCCCCTGGTTGGAATAGCGCCCAGAGTGCGCACTTACAAGGCTCCGCATGGCGGGGCCTTTTTGTTTGCCTGGTGAAGCACCGCCTTGGGCGGGCGGCTGGCTTAGGCGGCGTCGTCGAGCACCAGGTCGGCAATGCGTGGAAGCACGTCCGCGACATCGCCTTCGATTTTGAGGGTGGCGTACCAATCCAGCGCGGTGGGCCCCAGGTTGACGATGAGGAGCGAGCCGCCGCGATTGAGCGTGATCAGCGGCAAGTCGGCGGCGGGGGCGACTTCAAGCGAACTGCCCGCGACGAGTACCAGGTCGGCGCGCTCGGCGGCCTGGCGCGCCCGCTCGAAAATGTCCATGGGCAGTATTTCGCCGAAGAGAATGACATCCGGCTTGAGCACGCCCCCACATGTTGGGCAGCGGGGGACCTCTCCCGCCTCGACGGCGCGCCAGAGCAGGTCACCTTCGACGCTACGCCCGCATTGCTGGCATGTTCCTGTGCGTGTGTGCCCATGCACCGGCAACACATCGTGGCTGCCGGCGGCTTCGTGCAAGCCGTCAATGTTCTGCGTGATGATTTCATGCAGATAGCCGGCGGCTTGCAGGCGTGCCAGTGCTTCATGCGCCGGGTTGGGGCGTGCGTTGCGTGTGGTTTCCAGCAGGGGGCGAATCCAATCGTAAAAGCGTTCCGGATGACGGCGGAACGAGGCAAGCGACGCGACTTCCATGGGGTCGTAGCGTTCCCACAACCCTGAGTGGGGCGAGCGAAAATCAGGAATGCCGCTCGGCACGCTGATGCCGGCGCCCGTGAGGGCAATCGCGTAGCGGGCGTGACGAATCAGGTTGGCGGCGCGTTTCAAATCGTCTGGCTGATGAACGTTTGACATAACGCAAACACCATCTCCTTTTCGTAATCCTCGCTCACAATGTGGTCGCTATTGTGGACAAAGACCAGATACTTGCGCATGCTGCCCAAGCGTTCATAGACGGCGCGCGCCCCTGCTGCCGCCAGCACGCGGTCGTGCCAGGCGTGGATGAGCAGTGTGGGCGCTTCAATTTCATGCAAACGTGGGCGCACAGCGGCCAGCAAGCGCATCATTTCCAGCATGCTCCGCGCCGGAATGCCGGTATAACTGGGATGGCGGCGACGCGCTTCGGGGTCGCGGATGCTGGCGCCGCCCCGTTTGGGCAGGATGGGCGAGATGTATTGCAAGACGTAGGCGGCGTAGGTTGACCAGCGCAACCGATAGGGCGTGCCGAGCCCGACGATGCCCGTCACCGATTCGTGCAGCGCCAGCCAGAGCGCCAACCCCGCCCCTAGCGAACTCCCGATGACGAACAGGTGTTGATGCTCGCGGCGGAGTTGCTGTGCCGTGGCGCGCACATGCGCCGCCCATTCCTGCCATCGGCGTTGGCGCAAATCTTCCAGGCTGGTGCCGTGCCCCGGCAGGAGCGGTGCGGCGACGGTGTGCCCGCATGCGTGCAGGTGTTCGCCCAATTCGCGCACTTCGTAGGGTGTGCTGGTCAGCCCATGAATGAGCAGACACGCCACGCCGGATGTGCCCGCCAGGTGAAACGGCGCGGCGCGCGCCAAATCGGCATCGGGATTGAAGTCCTCAGCGACGAAATTGGTCATGAGTGCCAGGTGCGTTTGTGTTGAGCCGCCAGTTTGTCGGCAAGGCGCGTTGGTTCGGGTAATTTATACCCGCGCGTTGTTGCCAGGACAAAATGGATGGCGCTTTCGAGACTGATGCGGTGCCCCGGCGAGACGTACACCGGCTTGACGCCCGCTTTGGTGCGGAGCGCTGCCCCAACGGTCTTCCCCCGATAGACCAGCGGTTGCCATGCGCCTACTTCATCCGGCACGGGGGCGTGCCGCCCTCGCAAGATGCGTTTGGCAACGCCCAGGCTGGGGCGGTCGAGCAAAAGCCCCATGTGGCTGGCAATGCCCAACCCGCGTGGGTGCGCAATGCCATGCCCGTCGAACATGAGCAGGTCGGGGCGCTGGTGTTCGGGAAGCGTTTGCCAGGCGGCTTCAATCGCCGGTCCTTCGCGCATGGAGAGCAGACCCGGAATGTAGGGGTACTCGTGAGGCACGGTGGCGACGGTATGGGTGACGACCTGCAAATCAGGAAAGGTGAGCACGACGATCACCGCCAGCGCCCGGTTTTCGATATAGGCGGCGTCCACACCACCAATGAGGCGGGGCGGTCTGAAATCGTCGGCAATCACAAGTTGCTCGCGGAGTTGGCGTTGCCATTCAATGGCTTGTTCGGGTGGGAGAGTCCATTCTGGGCGCATGTCGCCATGATACGAAAGGCGGGCTGGTTGGCAAGTGTTTTGCCTGAATTGACATGCGCGCGTTCTGTGCTATCTTACCGACCGACCGGTTGGTCGGTAAAAATGAGTATTGCGAGGAGCAGAGCGTATGACAAACCTGGACGCAAAACAGCGCAATCGCATTTTGGCGTTGTTGTTCGTTGGGGTGCTGATGGCGGCGCTTGACATTGCCATTGTGGGACCGGCTTTGCCGTCCATTCGCGCTGAGTTTGGCATTGACGCCCGTCAGGCGGCGTGGATTTTCACCATGTATGTGTTGTGCAACCTGGTGAGCACGCCGCTGATGGCGCGCTTTTCGGACATGTTCGGGCGTCGGTTGGTCTATGTGCTGGATGTGGCGCTTTTTGGCGTTGGCTCGCTGTTGGTGGCGTTTTCGCCCACGTTTGCCGTGTTGGTGTTGGGGCGCGCCGTGCAGGGGCTGGGCGCGGGGGGAATTTTCCCCGTCGCCAGCGCCGTGATTGGCGACACGTTCCCCGTTGAACAGCGGGGCAGTGCGTTGGGGTTGATTGGCGCCGTGTTTGGCATTGCGTTCCTGGTGGGGCCCTTGCTGGCGGGTGTCATGTTGAGTGTGCTGAGTTGGCATTGGCTCTTCCTCATCAACCTACCGATTGCGGTGGCGCTCATGTGGGGCGGTTGGCGCTTGCTGCCGGCCACACGCATGCAGACCAGCGCCACGTTTGACGTGGTGGGCACGGTGTTGCTGGTGGTGGTGCTGAGCACGCTCACCTACGGTATCAACCAGATTGATACAACCCAGGTCGCCGCGAGCCTGCGCCGGGGGAATGTGCTGGGCGCGTGGCTGCTCTTCCTGTTGAGCGCGCCGATATTTGTCTGGTGGGAGCTGTGCGTTGAAACCCCCGTTATCCAGATGCGGCTCTTTCAGTCGGTGCAGATTGTGTTGACCTGCGCTTTCGCCTTTGGCGCGGGGTTTGGCGAAGCCTCGTTCGTCTTTGTGCCGGATTTGTTGGTGGCGGCGCTGGGGGTGGCGTCGAGTACGGCGAGTTTCATGCTGTTGCCGGCGGTGCTGGCCATGGCGGTGGGTTCGCCCCTGTTCGGGCGCATGCTCGACCGCGTTGGTGCACGCCCCGTTGTCGCCAGCGCGACCGGCTTGGCGGCGTTGGGCTTGCTGGTGCTGGGGGGCGTTCCGCTGAGCCGCCTCTCGTTCTATGCGGCGGCGTTGCTTATTGGTTTGGGGCTTTCGGGGTTGTTGGGCGCCGCGTTGCGCTACATCATGCTGCAAGAAGCCCCTCGTGAAGAACGCGCCTCGGCGCAGGGCGTGCTGACGTTATTCACCAGTGTGGGGCAACTTGTGGGCGGCGCCTGGATTGGGGCGCTGGCGGTCTCGCGTGGTGAGCCTGTTGCGGGCTACCAGACGGCGTTTTTGAGTGTGGGGCTGATGATGGGCGTGCTGTGGCTGTTGAGTTTCCGGCTGGCGGCGCGTCCCGTTTCTGAAGCGCCTGCGGCGATGGAAAGCAACTAATTTGGAAAGGAGAGAGGAAACGTGTACACATGGATGTTGATAGCCCATTCGTGGTGGCGTTGGGGCGTCGTTCTGCTTGCGGCTGTGGTGCTGGTGCACCTGCTCTTTATGCGGGGGGCGTGGCGCACGTGGGAAGAGCACGCGCTGCGTTTCTTCCCCATTGCGCTGGATGTGCAGGTGTTGTTGGGCGTCGCGCTGTTTGCAGTCAGCCCGCTGACAGGGGAGGCGATGCGTTCGGGAACGCTTTTTGCGAATGAAGTGGCGCGTTTTTGGAGCATGGAGCACGCGCTTCCGATGGTGTTGGCGCTGGTGCTGGCGCACGTGGGGCAAAAACGCCTGCGCGCGGCGCTGGCGGCGGGCAACCAATCGTCCCGTGCGGGGCGCTGGCTGCTGATTGGCGCGATTCTGTTGCTTTTGGCGTCCATTCCCTGGCCGGTGATGCCCAACGGGCGACCACTTTTCCGCGTCTAGGCGTGTTGTCAAACCAGCAGAAGGCGAAGCATGGTGCAGGGGTGAACAGACAGCATGGATGAACACAAACGCCACATTCTCGATGTTGCGACGCGCCTCTTTGTGGCGCATGGGTATAGCGGGCTTTCGATGCGCGAAATCGCCGAAGCCGCCGGGCTTTCCAAAGCCGGTTTGTATCACCATTTCAAGACCAAAGAAGAGCTGTTCATCGCCGTTTTGGAAGAGAATATCGAGACGGTTGCCGCCATTATCGAAGCGGCGCACCGTGAACATACCACCTTGCGCGACCAGTTGACCGCGATTCTGACGGGGATTTTCACACTACCGCCCGAACGCCGCGCCATCATCCGGCTGGCGAGCCAGGAAATGGCGGCGTTGCAGCCCGAAACGCGCCAAGCGTTTATGATGCGGTATCAGGCGTCCTTCATCCAGCGGCTGGATGCGCTGATGCAAGCGGCGATTGCACGCGGCGAACTGCGCCCGCTCCCGTCGCGCATGTTGACGTGGTTCTTTTTGGGCATGGCGTACCCCTTTTTCTACCCGGCGCACCAAAACGACCTGCGCGACCCCGTCCAGACGGCGACGATGATGGTGGATGTGTTTTTAAACGGCGCATTGGCGCGCTAGCCTGTGGGTGGATGCCGTGAATTCTCGCCCCCTTTTGACACTCGTACAGAGTGTGATACTATCGCGCGCCGAATGTATTGTGCGGAAACGCACAAATTCGCACAAAATGCTCGAATTCCACAGCAACAGGAGGCCAAGGTGAGCAAGAAAGTACGCGTTGCCATTATCGGCGTGGGGAACTGCGCCAACTCGCTCGTACAGGGGGTGTACTATTACAAAAACGCCAAGCCGGATGAATTCATCCCCGGCTTGATGCACACCGTCTTGGGCGGCTACCACGTCGGCGATATCGAATTTACTGCCGCTTTCGACATTGACGCCGAAAAGGTTGGCAAAGACCTTTCGGAAGCCATTTGGGCGGGGCAGAACAACACCATCAAATTTGCGGATGTGCCCTACATGAACGTGCCCGTCTATCGTGGCATGACGCACGACGGCTTGGGGCACTACCTTTCGCAGAAAATCCAGAAAGCGCCTGGTCCCACGGCTGACATCGTGCAAATTTTGAAGGATACGAAGACCGACGTGGTGGTCAATTACCTGCCCGTGGGGAGCGAAATGGCGACGAAGTGGTACGTCGAGCAGGTGCTGGAAGCCGGCTGCGCCTTCGTCAACGCCATTCCGGTCTTCATCGCTCGCGAACCCTACTGGCAGCGCCGCTTCGCCGAACGCGGGTTGCCCATCATTGGCGACGACATCAAGAGCCAGGTGGGTGCGACGATTGTCCACCGCGTGCTGACGCGCCTCTTCCGCGACCGTGGTGTGCGCCTGGAACGCACCAGCCAGTTGAACGTGGGCGGCAACATGGACTTCTACAACATGCTGGAACGCAGCCGCCTCGAAAGCAAGAAGATTTCCAAGACCAACGCGGTCACGTCGCAGCTGGACTACGAACTCGACCCCGAAAACGTCTACATCGGTCCGTCGGACTACGTGCCCTGGCTGAAAGACCGCAAATGGGCGTACATCCGCATGGAAGGGCGCGCCTTCGGCGATGTGCCGCTCAACATCGAATTGAAGTTGGAAGTGTGGGATAGCCCCAACTCGGCGGGCGTCATCATTGACGCGGTGCGCTGCGCCAAACTCGCGCTCGACCGCGGTCTGGCCGGTACGTTGGTGGGTCCGTCGGCGTACTTCATGAAGTCGCCGCCGCGCCAGTTTACGGACGAAGAAGCCCGTGAAAAGACCGAAGCATTCATTACGGGCGAAGACAACGATGTGCTGATGGGTGAAGACGCCTAAGCCGCCCACAAAGTTGCCGAAACAGACAGCCTGCACCGTAAGGTGTAGGCTGTTTTTTCTTCAAACGGTTGGCGCTTCTCTCAAAGTTGCGTAGGATAGAGAGAGCGACCAACAAGGCAGGAGTACCGCGCATGGTGCTGTATTACATCTATCGTTTGCTCACATTGGTGGTGCCATTCATTCCATCATCGGTTGGTTATTGGATATGCGACCGCATTGCCGACCTGCTGTACCTCTTTGCGGGCACAATACGGCGCAACATCGAATTCAACCAGCGTCATGTGCTTGGGGCGAACGCCCCCGCCGATGAGGTGCGGCGTGTCGTGCGGGGCGTTTTTCGCACCCTGGTGAAGAACTACTACGACCAGTTCCGCCTTTGGAAACTGACCGACGACGAGTTGCGCGCTTTTGCCGACCTGGTGGGGATTGAGTATCTCGACGAGGCGCTCTCGCACGGCAAAGGGGTTTTGCTGGTGACGGCGCACTTCGGTTCCCCCGAAGTGACGGCGCAGGCGTTGGCGGTGCGCGGCTACGACATCACCTCGCCTGTCGAGCATATTCAGCCCGAAGCCCTTTTCCAGTTGATGACATCGTTGCGGGCGTCGCATGGCTTGCACATTGTCCCGGTCGAAAAGCCGCTCAATCTGCTGAAAGCGTTGAAACGCGGCGGCGTTGTGGGCATTGTGAGCGACCGCGACATTACCAACAGCGGCATTTGCGTGCCCTTCTTCGGTGAACCAACCCGCATGCCCGACGGCGCGGTGCAGTTGAGTTTGCGCACGGGGGCGCCAATTGTGGTCGCGTATTCGTACCGCTTGCCCGACAACCGCTTTCGTGCGGTGGGCTTTCCCCCCATCTACCTGGAAAAAACGGGCGATAAAACCGCCGACGTTGAGCGGGGCGTGCGCCAGATTGTGGCGCTCATGGAGCAATTCATCCGCGAGCACCCTGACCAGTGGTTTGTCACGGTGCCCATGTGGGGGGATGCGTGCCGCGAACAATCCACCAGCGAGGCGAGTGCGTGAGCCACCCTTTGCGCATTGCGCTGGTTTCGCCGTATGATTTCGCTGTGCCGGGGGGCGTCAATCGCCATGTGGCGGCGCTGGCGCACTATCTGCAAGCCCGTGGGCATGCGCCAACCATTCTTGCCCCATCGTCCGAACCGCCGGCTGACGCCTCGCCGCTGCATCCCATCAGCACAGTGACCATCCCCGTGCCGTTTAGCGGTTCAGTGGCGCGGCTCTCCCTGTCGCCCGCCGCAGTGCTCAGAGTGCGCCGTTTGCTGGAAGAAACCCCCTTTGACATCATCCACATTCACGAACCCACCATCCCCACACTTGCGCCCATCGTCGTGCGCTATGCCAAAAGTGTCCTGGTGGGCACATTCCACGCATACCGCGAGGAGAACCTGGCGTTTGATTTCGGCAAGCCGCTTTTTCGGTATCTGGACGCCCTGCATGGACGGATTGCGGTCTCCGAGGCGGCGCGCGACTACATCGCCGCCTATTTCCCGGCGGAATACCGCATCATCCCGAACGGTATCGAATGGGCGATGTTCGCCGACCCCACCATCCACCCGTTTGAAACCTACCAACAACAAGGTCCCGTCATCCTCTTTGTCGGACGCCTGGAAGAACGCAAGGGCTTTCGCTACCTGTTGCGGGCGTTTCGCCAGGTCAAAACCCAGGTGCCGAATGCGCAGTTGGTGGTGGTGGGCGCGTTCCAGCGGGAAGAAATCACCCCCTACGTGCAGTACATTCGCCATTATCGGGTGCATGGGGTGCGCTTTGTGGGCTACGTGCCCACAGAGGAGTTGCCGCGCTGGTATCGCACGGCGACGATTTTTTGCGCGCCGAGTGTGGGTTTTGAAAGTTTCGGCATTGTGCTGTTGGAAGCCATGGCGGCGGGCGTGCCGGTGGTGGCCAGCGATATTTCGGGCTACCGCTGTGTGGTGCAGCATGGCGTGCAGGGTGAACTGGTGCCGCCCGGTGATGAAGAAGCGTTGGCGGAAACGCTTGTTCGCCTGTTGCATGACCCGGCGACGTGTGAGCGCTACGGCGCGGCTGGGCGTGAGACCAGCCGCCGCTATGATTGGCGTGTTGTGACCGAGGAAGTCGAATCGTTTTACACCGAATTGCTCACCGCGCATTGCCTTTCTTCGTCGTAGTGCGCGGTCAGCCATCAAGGAGGATGAAATGCTGAGTGAATGGTTGCGAAAACAGACCCGCGGCGTGGTGAATGGTGTGGCGGCGGTGCTTGCCAAAAGCGGCGTCACGCCGAACCAGTTGACGGTTGTGGGATTTTTGCTGATCAGCAGTGTCGGCGTGTTGCTCGCGCGCGGCATGTTTCGCGAGGCTGGCGTGCTCATCATCGTGACGGCGCTCTTCGATGCGCTGGATGGCGGTTTGGCGCGCTACACCAACCGCGTGACCCCGTTTGGCGCATTCCTGGATTCAACGCTCGACCGCTATGCCGAGGCGGCGTTGTACGGCGGCTTGTTGTGGTGGTACATGCAGCAAGGCGCACACGTGGAAGCCATGTTAGTCTATGCGGCGATTGTGGGCAGTATCATGGTGAGTTATACACGCGCCCGCGCTGAGGGGATTGGCGTGGAATGCAAAGTGGGGCTGTTCACACGCTTCGAGCGAATAGCGGTGCTGGTCTTTGCCTTGCTTTTCAACCTGCTGACGCCGGCATTGGTTGTCCTGGCGATTTTTTCAAATGTGACGGCGCTTCAACGTATGTGGCACGTTTATCGCCAGGCGCAAACGGCGTGAGATGAGCAACCTGCGCTGAAAAGCAAACGGGCGGCGTTCTGTGCGCCGCCCGTTTTGTGTGCCTACGAGCCGCCGGTGAGTGTTTGGAGCAACACCGCCGCCGGCCCAAAGCCGGGGTGCTCTTCAAGGGCTTTTTCCAATTCAGCGCGGGCTTCATCTGTGCGCCCAAGGGCTTTGAGCGCCACCGCGCGTTGGTAGCGCATGTCCTCGCTCATCTCCATACTGGCAAGCACCTCATCGCTCACTTGCAACACTTTTTCGTATTGCCCCACGAGGTTCAACGCTTCCAGATACCCGTACCGATACCAGAGATAGCGGAAGGGCAACCCGATGGCAATGGCGCGTTCATAGGCTTCAATCGCGCCTTCGGGGTCGCCCAACCGCAAACGGGCTTCGCCCAAGCCATACCACGCCAGCGCATCGTTGGGGGCTTGTGCGATGCGCGCTTCCATGTCGCGGGCAAGGCGCGCCCACATGTTCGCCGGCTCCCAATCGTCGCCAATGATCGAACGGACAAGGTCGGTTTGTTCCGGCGGATAGGCGACGATATACAGGTTGTTGTAATACGCCCAATCACGCAGAAAATCGGCGTAGGTGAACCAGATATCGGGTCCCAGGAAACTGTCGTTGAAGAGAATTTCTTGCTTTGTGCGGTCAAACCCTCGCACGACGCGATAATGCCCCATGCCCCCGTCGTACTGCAACCATTGTTCCACAATCACGGGAAAGCCGGCTTGGAGCAAGCGTTCCAGCAGAGGAATGTCACCGTTGATGCCCACAAACACCTCAAACCCTTGCTGGCGCAAATAGGCGGCAATTTCACCTGGGTTGACATTGCGGTCGCGTGGGTTGGGTTTCAGAAAGGCGGCGGTATCGAATTGGGTCACTTGAATACCGAAATAACTGAGGAACATGGCGGTTGTGGTTGGACCGCAGTTGTTCAACTTTTGCCAGTCGTGCGTCATGGGACCCAACACCACGCGGTCTGGTCCCTGCGTGGGCGCGATAGGCGTCGCCAGCACCACCCCTTCGTTCCCCTGGTAGGGTTGCGCCAACATGGTCACGGGAATGCGGATTTCACGCCCCGGCTGAACGTCGCCGGCGGAGATGTGGTTGTAGGAGAGGAGTTGGCTGGGTAAAACCCGCCATGCCCCGGCAATCGTCCAGATGGTTTCGCCCGGCTGCACAATGTGCACAAATTCCCCCTCGGCGTTGGGTGTGGGGGTTGGCGTGGGCGATGGCGTCGGTGTGTTGGTGGGTGTGGGGGTTGCCGTCGCCGTGGGCGTGATGGTGGGCGTGGGCGAGGCTGTGGGGGGGGCGCTGGGCGGCAAGGTTGCCGTCGGCGGGGGCGCTGTGGGTAAAGTCGGTTCGGATGTGGGCGAAGCCATTGCCACCGACGTGGATGGCTGGGCATTGGATGTAGTGCATGCATTCAGCGCCGCTATAAACGAAATGAGCAACAAAAAAATACCACAACGCTGCATAGATGAATTCCTCCGCTTTGCCTGATGTGCACGGCTGGCAAAGTATAGTCGGGTGGTGGCGGACGCCAACCAGGCGGAGATGTGCGCACTCCTGGGGGCACGTGCAGGCGTGTGGCGAAACGACCTTGCGCCCTTTGCATTGCAAAGAAAAACACCCCCTTGCCGGGGGTGTGTTGTTGGAGAGGGGGGGAGGGAAGAACGGTGACGAATTGGTTGCGAGCCCTTTTGTGCGGAAAACAGCCTTGTTGCGGTTACAGGAGGTGTTTCCTGTTTTTCGTCCCCCGTTCTTCCCTGTGGGGGTAGGTGTGCATGTACAGTATAGCAACTTGAAATGCGCTTGTATAGGTACACGCGTACTCAATTTATGAGTACATTTGTACTCATCGCTTTTTGCAAATTCTAACTTTTTAGAATTTTTGTTTCTTGTGTCCGCATTTGAATTCCACTCAACCTCGTCTATACTTTTCCCACCACGGCGTGCGCTTGCGCTACCCAATCAGCAAAACAGGAAAACCAACGTGTCCATCGTACAAGCCCACGGATTGGTCAAACAATTTGGCACATTCACCGCTATTCGCGACATCACCTTTGATGTGCGACAAGGCGAAGTGTTGGCGCTGTTGGGCCCGAACGGCGCGGGCAAAACCACCACCATCCGTTGCCTGGCGGGGATTTTGCAGCCCAGCGCCGGCTATGCCATTGTCGCCGGCTACGATGTGCGCCACCATGCGCGGCTCGTGCGCCGACATGTAGGCTTGCTTACCGAATTCCCCGGCTTGTATGGTCGGCTGACGCCGCTGGAATACCTCGATTTCTTTGGCGCAATGCATGGCATGTCGCCGGCTGACCGCTACCAGCGTGCCGAAGCGCTCTTGCGCCATTTTGGCTTGTGGGAAGCACGCAACCGCCGATTGGGGCAGTTCAGCAAAGGCATGCGCCAGAAGATGGCGCTGGTACGGGCGCTTTTGCACGACCCACAGGTGCTCTTTCTGGATGAACCCACCTCGGCGCTCGACCCCGAAGGAGCGTTTCAGGTGCGTTCCGCCATTGCCGATTTGCGCACGCAAGGGCACACCATTGTGCTTTGCACCCACAACCTTGTCGAAGCCGAATTGCTCGCCGACCGCATTGTCATCATGGGTGTGGGGCGCGTGTTGGCAATCGGCACGCCGGACGCACTGCGCGACCAGGTGCTTGGTGCGCCGCTTTTCACCTTGCGGCTCGCGCAGCCGCTCGATGACCTTGCCTCGCTGGCGGGGGAAATGGTGGAGATCGAAGCCGTCGGTGATACATGGGTGCGCTTTCGCACCACCACGCCTGAGACCACCAACCCGGCGCTGGTGCGTCGCATTCTTGACCGCGGCGGCGAGATTGTGGCGCTCACCGAAGAACCGCGCCGCCTGGAAGATGTCTATCTGCATTTGATGGGAGCAGCCGTATGAAACCGTTGGCTTGGCTGGCACGCACCTTTGGATTTGTCGCGTTAGGTGCAGCGGCGACCCTGGCGTTGCTCTTGCTGCTGCCGGTGGGGCGCATGGGGCTTTTCGACGCCACGATGATGGCGCTTGTGCGGTATGTGCTTTGGTACTGGATTGTGCCCATCGCATTCGCCCTCTTCTTGTTGAGGTACCTGCTGACGCCGGTGCGCCCTTTGCCGCGCACACGGGGCTATGTGTGGGTGCGTTGGGGTGTCGGTTTGGCGCTGTGGGGGCTGGGCATGGGCTGGTTGTTCACCCCGTTCGTCTTGGTGTGGGAAGAAGCCTTGCGGCTTCACAGCGTGGGCGGCACGCTGGCGCAATGGCAAGCGTCCGCCCTGCGCCTCTACATTCTGCATGCGCCCTTCTTCCCCACAGGTGTGCTGGCGTTGTTTGCCGCTCGCAAATGGTTTTTGAGGAGCACCCCCCATGCATGAAACGTCGCTCTCCTCGGTCTCAACCGAACCGCTTCAGGCGGAAGCCTATCTGGAACGCACGCTCTCACCCGCGCTTGTCTGGACATTGGCGCGGCGTGAACTGCGCGACAGCCTGCGCGATTGGCGTATCGTCATCCCGATTGGCTTGCTGACGTTGGTCTTCCCCTTCATCATGCTGTTGATTGGGGCGGCGCTCTTCGATTTTCTGGAACAATACGGCGCAACCATCATTGGCGAGCAGATGGTGCCCTTTGGTTTGCTGGCGGTGGGGTTTTTCCCCATGAGTTTTTCGCTCGTCATTGCGCTGGAAACATTCGTGGGGGAACGTGAGCGCAACAGCCTCGAAGCGCTTTTCTCCACACCCGCCAGCGATGTAGACCTCTACGTGGGCAAATTGCTGGCGTCGCTCCTGTTGCCGCTGGTGGCGAGTTGGTTCGGCATGGCTGTGTATGCGCTGGCAATGGTACGCGCCGACATGTGGTCGCTCGATGCGTACACGTTCGCCCTCATCTGGCTGTTGAACACGGCTGAGGGCGTGCTCATGGTTTCGGCGGCGGTCATCGTCAGCAGCCATACAACGAGTGTGCGCGCCGCCAACCTGCTCGCCAGTTTTATCATCGTGCCGGTGGCGTTGCTCTTGCAACTGGAAGGGTTGATTCTCTTTTGGAACAAAACCACGGCGCTCTGGTGGCTCTTTGCGGGCGTCATTGTCTTGACGATTGCGCTCTTGCGGGTTGGCATTCGTTCATTCAATCGTGAGCATATCCTCGCCCGCGAAATTGACTTCCTCAACCTGGAACGGGCGTGGGCGTTGTTGAAAGCCTTTTGGCGCGCCGCCCCCGATGACGTGCCGCGCGTCCGACAGGTCCCGGAAGAAGCGCCGCCGTTTCACCTGCGCCGCTTTTACACCCAGGTGTTGCCCGCCATGTTGAAGCGCGACCGCTGGGCGATGGCGACGGGAACGTTTTTCGTGCTTGCCGGCTTTGGGTTGGGGTGGTATCTGGCGCGGGCGTGGCATGTGCCGGCGGAACTGATTGACTTCAACCGCCTTGATGTCAGTCAGTTGCAAGCCCAATTGCAAGCGAACCAGACCGGCCTGGCGATGTTGCCGCGTTTCAGCGTGCGTGCGATTCTGGTGCACAACGTGCGGGTGGTGTTCATCAGTGGCGTGCTCAGCCTGTTCAGCGTAGGGGTGGTGCCCGCGTTGAGCGTTCTGGCGCCCTTCACGCTGATTGGCGGCATTGCCAGCGTGCTGGCGGCTGGTGGACAGGATTGGGGGCGTTTCCTGGTGGCGTTTATCCTGCCGCATGGCGTGGTGGAAATTCCCGCTGTGGTGATTGGGTTGGCGTATGCCCTGCGCATTGGCGCGATGGTGTTGGGTCCCCCGCGCGATTTTAGCGTCAGCGAAGGCATTGTGCTGGCGATTGCCGATTTTCTGAGGGTGCTCATTCTGGTGGTGTTGCCCTTGCTGGCGCTCGCGGCGCTGCTCGAAGTCTATCTCACGCCGCGTGTGATTGTAGCGCTCTATGGCTAGCGCAAACCAACCCTCAACGGAGTCAACCGATGATGTACCTCTACGTGCTGGGAAGCGGCTCATCTTACAACCCTGTGGGGCGTGAAACGACCATGCTTGCCGTCGCCGTGGGCGATGATGTCTCGCTGGTGGATTGCGGCGGGAATGCGCTCGCCGCGTTCATCCGCATGGGGGGCGACCCCGCGCAGGTGGTGCGCCTTTTCCTCACCCACAACCACCCCGACCATGTTGTCGGGTTTCCGCTCCTCATTCAGCAGTTGTGGTTGGCGGGGCGTCGAACGCCGTTGCCTGTCTATGCGCCGTCTGAAACGGTGGCAACGGCGCGGCGTCTGATGGACACGTTCGATACCAGCGGTTGGGAAGGCTTGTTTGCCATTGAATGGCACACCATCCCGCTGGAACCCTGGACGCCTGTTTGCGCCTCATCCGCTGTGCGTGTTCTGGCAGCGCCCGCAGAACACAGTCGCCCCACAGTGGCGCTCCGCTTTGAAAGCGCGCATGGCGTGCTCGTGTATAGCAGCGATACAGCGCCTTCCCCGCATATCGTCGAACTGGCGCGTGGGGCTGACCTGCTTGTCCACGAAGCCACCGGTCCTTACGAAGGGCATAGCACCGTCAAAGATGCCGCTATCGTCGCCCGTGATGCCGGCGTGCCGCGTGTTGTGCTTGTTCACCTGCCCTATGACGAAGAAGAGGCTGCCAGACTCGCCGCCGAAGCCGAAGCGCAGATTGGCGTTCACATTGTGCCCGCGAGTGATGCCATGCGCTACGGGCTGTGATGCTGAGGGTTTGGCTGCTTTTGAGAGCGTGAGTATCATTACGAATAGCGCCCGACGGTGTGCGTGATGCCGTCTGATACGCACAGACCCTACACCATACGGAAGGGGTCCGCGCTCCAGTAAGGCGGTGATCTCGTGCACGACGGGTGATCTGCCGGGCAGGACCCCACTTGGCATGCGCGGGTTCTCGCGCGGGGCGGCACACGGCACCGTGGGGTGCTCTGATGCGTGTTGCATGAGAAGGAATACGTATGCTGACACTTTCTCTCCTTCCTCACGTTTTGGGTGTTTGCCGCCTTGATGCTGAGAGCGCCATACCCGCTTGGGCAACCCAAGACGCTTTTTTCTCCATCACCCGTACAGCCGATGAACTCTCCATCGTTTGCCCGGCGGCGCTCATTCCCGCAGGGGTAACGGCGGAAACAGGTTGGCGGTGCCTCAAAGTGCATGGTCCGCTGGATTTCAGCCTTGTGGGTGTCTTGCGTTCGATTGCCGAACCGCTTGCCCAAGCCGGTATCAGTATCTTTGCCATTTCCACCTACGACACGGATTATGTGTTGGTGCAAGCAGATGCGCTTCCCCGCGCCATTGAAGCGCTGCGGCGGGCGGGGCACCGTGTGAACGAGGCGGGCGCGCGCAGCGAGGAGACGTAGGCGTCAGGCGTTGCGCTCTGCACATAACAAGCGGTGGTTTCAGCGACCACCGCTTTTTTGCTGATGTGGGGGCACAAAAAAAGGGCACTGTCTTTCAACAGTGCCCCCGCAAAAGGAGGAGAAAGAGAAGCCTTTTGCTCGCTGCCTGCTGGCGGCCGTGTCCCCTGTCAACCTCTTGTCATTCTCATGCAAGGAGGAGAAGGTGCTCATATCCTAGCCCATATGCGTGCGTTTGTCTTGGCGTTTTCCCTACGCCTGCCCGACGCCTTCTTGACGGTTTCGCTACGAAGCCAAAGATGAGTACAATCGAGCCGAAGCCACCAAATCCCAAACCAGCCGAGAGCGCATGAAGCCGAAACGACGCTGCATAGCCAACCTGATGCGACTGACAACATGGTACTTTGTTTTGGTGGTGTGTGTGTACGCACTGGTGCGTGCCGCACCTGCCACTGCTCAGGATCCGGTTGAAGCGATTTTGGCTTCGATGTCAATTGAACAGCGTGTAGGGCAACTCTTTTTGGTGACATTCCCCGGACGTGATGTAGGTGAAGAGAGTATCGCCGCCCGCCTGATTCGCGACCTGCATGTGGGCGGCGTGGTGTTGCGTGCGTCCAACGACAACTACCCGCGCGATGCGACTGCACCCGCCGAAATTGCTTCCCTCACCACCGCCTTGCAATCCCTGGCGTTTGAGACGAGCCGCCAGGAAAACCAGCCGTTCGTGCCGCTCTTCATCGGTATGGAATATTGGCCGCTGCCCTCACGCCCCGCCGATGGCATGCCACCCGAAGGGTTTACCGATGTGCCCAGCCCTATGGCGATTGGCGCAACGTGGAACCCGACCAATGCTGAAATCGTGGGCACGATTGTGGGGCGCGAATTGCACGCCGTCGGCGTCAACATGGTGCTGGACCCCGGGCTGGATGTGTTGACGACACCGCAATACGGTTTGCCCAGCAACCTTGACGCCGCGGCTTTTGGGGGCGACCCCTACTGGGTGGGGCAAATGGGACGCGCTTTCACCCGCGGCGTGCATGCGGGAAGTAGCGGGCGCTTGCTGGTTATTGCCAAACACTTCCCCGGCTTGGGGTCGAGTGACCGCCGCCCCGAAGAAGAGATTGCCACCGTTCAAAAATCGCTTGATGATTTACAGCGTGTGGAACTGCAACCCTACTTCACCGTGACGCGCGCGGATGAAAACGACCCCGATGGTGTGGTGGATGGGTTGCAAACCGCGCATATTCGCTATCGCGGCTGGCAAGTCAACATTCGCCAGTTGACGCGCCCCATCAGCCTGGACGCGCAGAACTTGCCCACGATTCTCGCCCTTTCGCCTCTGGACGCCTGGCGTGCCAATGGTTTGCTCGTGAGTGATGCGCTGGGTGTGCCCGCCGTGCGGCGCTTCTACGAAGACCAGATTGGCACCTTTTTGCCCCGCCAGGTGGCGCAGGAAGCCTTCATCGCCGGGCATGATGTGCTTTTTGTTGCCGATTTTGGACAGCCGGGCGACTGGGAAAGCCACTACGCCAACATTGAAACCACCATCACCTGGTTTGCTGAACGCTATCGGACCGACCCCGCCTTTGCCGAGCGTGTGGACGCCTCTCTGCGGCGCATTTTGCGCGCTAAACTGAACATGAGCGGCGGACTCTTTACCTTAAACCAGGTGGTGCCTGTGCCGCTGGAAAGCCGCGATGACGCCCCCTTGCGCGCTTCCATGCCTGAAGTGGTGCGTATCGCCGAAGAAGCCACGACACTGCTCTACCCCGACTGGCAAGACCTGGCGGCGCGCTTGCCTGGTCCCCCCTTGCTGGACGAAACTATCGTTGTTTTCAGTGATGCGCACCTGGTGCGCGACTGTCTCACGTGTGAACCGCGCCCGTTCATTGCGCCGCGGGCGTTCGAGGATGCCTTGCTGCAACTGTATGGTCCCAACGCCAGCCAACAATTGCGCGATGAGAACATTATCAGCCTCACCCTGGCTGACCTGAACGCCTACCTTGATGCTCGCCAGACGGGTGAAGGGCTTGAAAGCGAACCGGTTGCCACAGTGGCGCAGGCGGTCAATTCCGCCGATTGGGTGATTTTCCTCATTGACCGCATTGACCCCATCACCAATCCGGGAAGCGACGCCTTGCCCCGTTTTTTGAATGAAGCCGGCGACCAACTGCTCCAAAAGCGCGTGATTGTCTTTGCTTTGGGCGCGCCCTACTACCTCGACGCGACCGATATTAGCAAACTCACCGCCTACTTTGCGCTCTACACACCATCGCGCACCTTCATCACCGCTGCGGCGCGCCTGCTGTTTGGCGAATACACGCCCAAGGGCGCGCCGCCGGTGAGCGTGCCGGGGATTGGTTACGATTTGTTGCGCGCGCTGGAACCCGACCCCAACCAACTCATCAATCTGCGGCTGGTTGGCGTCATCTCCACAGCGGGCGATAACGGCGCGGCGACGCCCACCCCCTTGCCCACCATCACCCCCGAAGGTGGGGCGACGCTGGTGCCGCCGTTGGTGCGTTTTGGCGACTCCATCATCGTGCGCACCGGTCCCATCCTCGACCACAACGGCAACCCCGTGCCGGACGGCACGCCGGTGACGTTTATCCTGAGTTATCCCAACGAAGGCATTGAGTTGCCGCGCCATGAGCGCATCACACGCAATGGTATTGCCGAAACCGTGGTGATGCTTGAACGCCCCGGCTTGCTGGTCATTCGCGCCGAAGCGCCACCAGCGCGGCGGAGCACCAGCCTGTTGCTCACCATTCAGGATGAAGAAGCGCCCGCCGTGATTGCAACAGAAATCCCGCCCACACCGACGCCTTTGCCCACAGCAACGCCGTTGCCGACGCAAACCCCGTCCGTCACACCCGAACCGATGCCGACGCCCACACCGGTCCCCGCGTCTCCGTGGCCGGTGACGCACATTCCGCCGGGCGCGCTCACGTGGCGCACCTTCTTCATCGCGTTGGTGATTGTTGTGGCGGGGGGCGCGTTGCTGGCGTTTTCGCAAGAAGGCTGGACGCCGGCGATGCGGATGCGGCAATTCTTGCTGGCGTTTAGCCTGGGGCTGGGGGCGTATGCGGTGTACGTGGCGATGTGGGGCGTTGGCGTGTTGCCCACTTCGTGGGGGGCGTCGCAAGGGGCGCTTGTGTGCGCCATTGCGGGGATGTTGCTTTCGCTTGTGGTCACAATGCGGCAAGAACGCTTGCCTTAGCCGGCGGCGAGCGCCGTCAGCCAGAGCGCCAGCAAGAACGTCGCGCCGGCGAGCGCCGCCAGTGGTGCTTGCTCGGCAAGCAATTCGCCCAGCGCCAGCGGTGCGGCTTCTCCACGGTCATGCGTTGGGGGCGCGATGCGCCCGTGAAGCGCCGCGACGAAAGTGGCGACGTCGGGGGGGCGGTTGGCGGGGTGAAGTTCCATCGCCCACAAGATGGCGCGTTCCACCTGGCGCGAAATGTTGGGGTTGAGTTCGCGTGGGGGGGTAAGGGCTTCGGCTTTCAGGAAGCGTTGCTTGGCGTCCGCCGGCAGATGCCCGGTGAGCAGGTGGTAGAGCGTCGCGCCCAGGGCGTAGATGTCCGAACGGACGTCGGTATGCCCGGTGTCGCCGCCGTATTGCTCGATGGGCGTGTACGCAACAGTGCCGCGCCCTTGGATGACTGTGACGGTGGCGGTGTCGTCCAGCGCCAGCAGTTTAACAAGCCCAAAGTCAACCAGTTTGATACGCCCGGATGGCGTCAATTTGATATTGCTCGGTTTGATGTCACGGTGGAGCACCGGTTGCGGGAGCGAATGCAGGTAGATGAGCGCGTCGGCGATTTCATCCACCCAGCGCAAAACGTCCCGTTCGCGCAGAAAGCGCCCTTCGGCGCGGGCGCGTTCCAGCACAACCCGCAAATCATCACCGGGCACATAGTCCATGACCAGGTAATCGTGCCCGTTGGCTTCAAAGTAATCCGACACTTTGGGCAAGGACGGGTGGTCGAGTTGAGCGAGGATGCTGGCTTCGCGCTGGAATTGCTCGCGGGCTTGTTGCATGAGCGTTTCATCGCCCATGGCGACTTTTTCCAGGGCGATTTCTTTGATGGCGGTGCGCCGTCCGGGCAAGCGCAAATCCTCCGCCAGATAGACGGCGCCCATGCCGCCTTGCCCAATCAAATCAATGATTTTGTAGCGTTCGCGTAAAATAGTGTTGGGTGCAAGCAATTGGCTCACGTCTTTCTCCTCCTCCATTGAGGAAGCGTAGTAGTCTGAAAAGGGCTTGTCAAATGCGTAAGCAGGAAGGTGCATGATGACGACTGAATACGCCATGTTGATTTTGCTAAAAGAGAGCGTCGGTACAGCGCCGCGCGATCGTTGGTATCTCGACAAGCCGGAGATGCTGATTGGACGCGCGCCAACGGCGGATATTCATCTCCCCAACCGGCAGGTTTCGCGCCGACACGCTCTCATTCGGCATACAGAGACGGGCTTCGTCATTGAAGACTTGGGGAGCAAGAACCGCACGTTTGTCAATGGCGATGTGTTGGATGCGCCGCGCCTCTTGCGCGACGGCGATATTGTGCAAATTGGGCTGGCGTATCGTTTTTCGTTCGTTGACCGGGAAGGCACCATTCCCGTCCATATCGAGATGACCGACGAGCGCCGCCTGCGCATTGACCCCGAACGGCGCGATGTGTGGGTGGCTGGGCGTCTGGTGGAACCGCCGCTCAGCCCGCAACAGTTCCAGTTGCTTTACACGCTTTATGAAGCGGGGGGGCGCACCTTGTCGCGCGATGAGATTATCGCCGCGGTGTGGGGGGAAGAAGCCCTTGAAGGCGTGACCGAGCAGGCGCTGGATGCGCTGATTCGCCGTCTGCGGCGTCGGCTGGCGGAGTACGCCCCCAACCATGAGTTCATTGTCACGGTGCGCGGGCACGGCTTTCGCTATGAAGGCGATTGACCGCGCCTCTCAGACGTATTCGGTGGTGGGCACGTTGACGTACAAGTGGTGCGTGTAAATGTACTCGGCGACGCTGTCGGGAACGAAGTAGCGAATGGTGCGCCCCTCGCGGACGCGCCGGCGAATATCGCTACTGCTGATTTCGATGAGCGGCGCGTTCACAATCTCCACACGCCCGCGTGCTTCCGGCAAGTGGGTTTCCAGCGTTTCCAGGTCAATCGTCCAGCCCGGACGTGCGATGACCGCCAGATGCGCCTGGCGCAAAATGCGCTGTGGGTCGCGCCAGGTGTGAAAGTAGGCGAGCGAATCGCCGCCCATGATGAAGTAGAGCGTTTCGCCATGGGTGAACATGGTGCGCCGCAGGGTTTCCAACGTGTCGGCGGTGTAACTGATGCGCTCGCTTTCGACTTCGATGGTGAGAATGTCAAACGCGGGATTGTCGGCGATTGCGCGTTCCAGCATGGCCACGCGATGCCGCCCCGCCGAGGGCGCTGAACGGTATTTGTGGGGCGGTTTGCCCGCCGGCATGAAGTAAACCGTGTCAAGTTGCAGGGCGTCGCGGGCGAGTTCGGCGACAATGAGATGCCCAAGATGGGGCGGGTCGAACGTGCCGCCAAAAATCCCCACGCGGCTCGCTATGCGTACCATTCAAACTCCACCTCTCCGATGCGTACCGTGTCTCCCGGTTGAATGCCGGCGGCTTCCAAGGCTTCTTGCACGCCCCGCGCTTGCAACTGGCGCTGGAAGCGCGCGACCGCTTCGTACAGGTCGAAATTGGTCATGCTGACAATGCGTTCGAGTTCGCGCCCTTCAACCACCCATGTGCCGTCTTCATCGCGCCAGATGTGGAAGCGCGTTTCGTCTTCTTCCAGCGGGCGATAGACTTTGACGGGCGCTTCGGCTGGTTCGGGCTTGGGCAAGGATTCCAGGCGCTGCGCTATCAGGTAGAGCAGGTCGCGCACGCCTTCGCCCGTGGCGGCGGAGATGGCGCGCACGGGGTAGCCTCGCGCTTCGATTTCTTCCCGCACCAGCGGCCAAATCTCGCGCACGTCGGGAATGTCCATTTTGGTGAAGACCACAATTTGCGGACGCGCCGCCAGCCGTTCATCGTAGGCGGCTAATTCTTCGTTGATGGCGTCAAAATCGGCGAGGGGATCGGGCGACAGCCCATCGAGCAGGTGCACCAGCAGGCGTGTGCGTTCGATGTGGCGCAAGAATTGGTCGCCCAACCCGCGCCCCTCGTGCGCCCCTTCAATCAGCCCCGGAATGTCGGCGACGACAAAAGGCTCGTACTCGACGCCCAAATCCACAACGCCGAGGTTGGGTTCCAGGGTGGTGAAGGGGTAGTCGGCGATTTTGGGGCGTGCGCGGCTGATGACGCTGAGCAAGGTGCTTTTGCCGGCGTTGGGTTTACCCACCAGCCCCACGTCGGCGAGCAGTTTCAGTTCGAGGATGAGCCAGCGGGCTTCCCCCGGTTCGCCTTTTTCGGCAATGCGCGGCGCCTGGTTGGTGCTGCTTTTGAACGCGGCATTACCGCGCCCGCCACGCCCGCCACGCGCGACGAGCAAGGTTTGCCCCGGTTCGGTGAGATCCCCCAGGATTTCGCCCGTCTCGGCGTCGCGGACGACCGTCCCCGGCGGCACGTCAATGTACACGTCTTCGCCGGATGCGCCGGTTTTGTTGTTGCCGCTTCCATGCTGTCCGCGCCCCGCGCGGTAGTGGGTTTGTTGGTGCAGGGAGAGCAAGGTGCTTTTTTGCGGGTCAACGCGCAGATAGACATGCCCGCCGCGTCCCCCGCTCCCACCGGCGGGACCGCCCTTGGGCACAAACTTTTCACGCCGAAAGGCGACGACGCCGTCGCCGCCTTTGCCGCCTTCTACGTAGATACGTGCTTCGTCAAAAAATCCACCCTGGTTCATAAGGCTATCCTCGTTTGTTCCTGCTATGGTGTCATTATAACACTATGTTGGTGTTCTTCAAATGGCTCGGTGCAAGAAATGAGAAAGCGCAGCACTGTGGCTGCGCTGAGACGGCGTGCATGATACACGCTTTTGGTCAATTCCCAAACATGCGGCGGTGGTCGCGCACGAGCCAGGCGCTGGTTTCAAAGAAGCCGTAGGTGCGGCGCAAGCGCCCGTGTTCGGGGCGATTGCGTGCAATGTGCAGCCGCGCCAGCGTTTCCTCGACTTCTTCCAGGCGCGCCAGCACCTCGCCGGGACGGCGTGGCGAGGGAATGTCGGCGTAGGTGCGCGGGCGCGGGAACGTCACCTGGTCGCTTGGCAGGCGCGGCATGAGCGCCAGCGTCAGGTAACTGTGCGCGAAGGTGAGCAGTTGCCGCCGCGGCAGGTGGATGATGTGTTCGGGCAGGATGTCCATGCCCATTTCGTCGGCGAGCCAGTTCCACTCAAACAGCACGTGGCGCACAAGCCCTTCCAGTTCGAGCAGGTCTTCCACCGAAGATGTGCGCAGGGTGACAATGAAGCCTTCGCGGGCTTCCGCCAATTGTTCGAGGGCTTCGCTGAGCCAGCGTTTGCGTTCGGCGGACAAATGCCCGCGCGTAATCAGTTCGCCCAATGTGTGCACAATTTCTTCGGCAACGCGACCCAACTCGTAGTAGGCGTTCAACAAATTGCCTGATTCCATAAGCGTCCCTCCGGGCTTGTTCGTGGCTCTTGCTGCTGGCGTGTTGATAGTATAGCCACACGGGGGAGCACTTTCAACTTTTTTGCAGGTCGGGTTCTGGTGTTTCGCGCACCAGCCAGCGTTGCCCCAATACCCCAAGGGCGACATAGACGCCGCCGAGCACCATGAACAAGACCGCCCGCCAGAGCAGGGCGACTGTTTGGGTGTCGAGGATGAGCAGTTTCAGCCCGACGAGGATGAGCAGGGCGAAGCCGTAGCGGTAGAGCCAGCGATGCCCACGGGCAAGCGCCGTGACGTATTCGATGACGCCCACGAGCGCCCAGAGGAACGAGACGCCACCCATGCCCCATTCCAGCAAGGCGGCTTCGCGGGCAAGCCAGCCCAGGGCAAAGATGTGGGCGGCGATTTCGTAGGCGCGGCGCATTTCGGTGCGCCCACGCCATTGCGCAGCGGCTATCAACATGGCAATGAAGAGCAGGCTTGCCCAGACTTCTGCGCCAAACGGCGGGAGCGTGGTCTCGAAAAAGCGCACCCACACGATGATACCGGTGATGAGCGTCATCAGGTGTGCGCCCAGCGCGGCGGTGGTGGAGCGGCGTCGCCATGCCACGATGTGCAGGGCGGCGGCTTGCAGCGTGTAGGCGATGGTCAGGACAGTTTCCAGGTAGGAAGCACCGTTGAGCAGGAGCGGCCAGGCGGGAATTGAGGTGAGAAGCGCGGTGGCGCCGTGTGCCGTGGCGGCGTAGGGGCGGTTGGCGTCGTTGCGCAACCCCCACGCCAGCAACGCGCATGTGAGCGCAACGCCCAAAAGGACGCTCCCCGCCGGTCGGTCGGGCATGTCCCACAGGATGAAAGTGTGCACGCTCCAAAGAATCGGCGCGAACGTCGCGCCGACGATCGCGGCGAGTTGCGCCAACCACCGCGCGGGGGTGCGCGCCAGCCGCCAAAGTGGGAGCCACCAGAGTTGCAGCACAAAAGCGGTCAGCGCCACCTGGACGATGAGCCGCTGCGTGATGACGGCGGCGGGAAACGCGCCCACAGTGTCCACCTGCCAGGCGTACAGCCCCCAGCCCGCCGACCACATGGCGAGCAAGACGGTGAGACTCCCGGAGCGGACGTACACGCCCGCACCGCCGGCTAGCACCAGCAGGACGTAGGCGTTGAGCGCCAGGAACGAGCCGCCTTGCGATGAAAGCACCACCGGCGTCAGCAGACCGCCGATGACGCCCAGGGCGGCAATCGCGGGGTGGAAGCGCAGCCACGCCAGACCGTAGGCGAGCGCCGTGGTGAGCGTTGCCGCGCCAAAAGCGACGGCGAAGGGAACGAGGTCGTACAGGGCGTGGGCGGCGAACCACGAAAGATACCAGAGCGCCAGCCCGCCCCCGGCAAGCACGGCGGCGGTGGACGGATGGCGCGGTGCACGTATCCAGCCCAGCGCCAGCAAAATGAACCCCGCCGCCAACCCCAGCAGAATGCGCACGACCGGCATGAGCCAGCCTTGCTGGACGGCATAGACAAAGAAGAAGCCCACACCCAGGAAGATCAGCAAAACGCCCAGCCGCGCCAGCCAGGCTTGGGGGTCGAATGCGAAGGGCTGTTGCGGCGCGGTCGGGGCGGTTTCTGGTACGGCGGCTTCTGGTGTGGCGGGCGGTGGTTCTTCCGCTTCGGTGGTTTCACCCCACGCTTCGACCTGCCGCCGCAATGCGCGCAGTTCGGCTTCCAGCGCGTCGAGGCGTTGCAGAACGGCTTGCACCTCTTCGCGGGTTGGTGTGGGCATGATGCGCCTCCTTTGCCTTTGGATGGCGGTTATGAGTGATGACGCCAGCCGCGGATGGCTTCCCACACGGCGCGCACGACGGCGATACTCATCACGATACCGGCGGCCATGGCAAGCCAGAACAGAATGCTGTACACGATGAAAATGAGCCAGCGGACGATCTCAGGCATGGCACGTGCTCCTTGGTTTTATGATAACCCCTCAAGCCAGGCGTGCAAGAGGGCTTGTTGTTCGGGTGTGGCGTCCTCGGCGGGGCGCAGGGTGGCGCGGTTGGGGGGCGTTTCGCCCAGCACCACCTGCCGCTCAATAAGCCGTCCGTCGCGCACGAGATGCAGACGCACCACGTCGCCCGGTTGACTTTCACGCAGGCGCTCGCGCACAAACGCTGTGTCGCGCACGTAAAAGCCGTTCCACGCCAGCAGAAGGTCGTTGGCGTTGATGTCGTGGTGGGCGGCGGGGCTGTCGCGCCGCACGGAAGCAATGCGCACGGTGTTGGCTTCCTCGCGCAGTTCGACGCCCAGCCAGGCGCGCGGCGTGCCGGCGTCCACTTCCAGATGAAGATGCAAGCCCAGCGCACGCAGGGCTTCGGCAAGCGGCAATTCGTCGGTGCCTTCGACATAGCGCGCGAAAAAGGCTTCGTAGGAGCGCCCGCCGACTTCTTCCAGCACCGCGCGGAATTCATCGGGCGTGAAGCCGCGGTCGCGGCGTCCGTAGCGTTCCCACAACGCCCATTCGACGTCATCAAGCGAGCGCCGCCCCTGGCTTTGTACGCGCAAGTCAATGTCCAGCAGAAGCGCCAGCAAACTGCCTTTCAGGTAATAACTCACGGTGCTGTTGTCGGTGTTTTCGTCGCGCCGGTAGAGTTTGATCCACGCGAGCAGGCTGGATTCGGCGACCGACATTTCATGGCGACCGGGGATGTTGAGGTAGTTCGCGATGCGCGTGCCCAGGTAATCGAGATAGGCTTCGGGGGATGTCAAGCCGGCGCGGCGCACAAAGAGCGCGTCGTAGTAGGCGGTAAAGCCTTCCATGACCCACAGGAGCGGGGTGTACACTTCGCGCGAGTAGTCGAAGGGGTCGAAGTTGTGGGGGCGAATGCGTTTGACGTGCCAGGTGTGGAAAAATTCATGCGCCACCAGCCGCAGCACGTCGGTATAGCGTGCTTCATCTTGAAACGCCCAGCGGTCAACCGCGATGGTGGTGGCGTTGCGGTGTTCCAGCCCGCCGCGGAGACCGTCGCCCAGGTGGATGATGAAGAGATACCGTTCGTAGGGAATGTCGTTCTTGAAGAAGGCGGCAACGGTTTCGACGATACGCTGAATATCGGCGACCAGGCGGTCGGGCTCTTCGTTGCCGTGCCCAAAGAGCGCAATCTCGTGTGGGCGTCCTTGCACCTCAAAGCGGAAGAGCCGATGGGTGCCGATTTCGGCGGGGCTGTCGGCGAGTTCGTCATACGAGCGGGCGTGGTAGCGCCCTTCTTCATCTTGCGGCAAGGCGATGGAGACGCGCCAGCCTTCGTAGGGGTGAATGCGCAGGCTGACGGGCGTTTGGGTCTGCCCCACAACGTACATGAAAACACTGGTGCCGTTGAAGTAGCCGTGTTCGCTGGTGAGATGGCTGGTGCGCACCGTCCACTCAAACGCATAGACGCGGTAGCGCACGCTGACGGCGGTCTGCCCGCCGGTGTGAACGCGCCAGGTGGCTTTGTCCACGCGCTCCCAGTGGAGCGGTGTGCCATCGGGGGCAAGCGCGGTGAAGCGGCTTACGTGCCGCCCAAATTCGCGCACCAGGTATGAGCCGGGCGTCCAGACCGGCATGGCGAGGTCGAGTGTGTCGCCGGTGATGCCTTCGATGTCAATGCGCACGTGGTATTCGTGCGTCCAGGGTTCCGGCATGGCGATGGTGTAGGCAATCGTCAGGTCGTGCATGGTTCTCCTCTCAATGTCGTGCTTCTGGATTGGAAGGGATGGGGCGTGCCCACGCCGCCAGTGCGAGCCCGCCCATGCCCCAAAAACCGGCGACCGCTGCGCCGTGCAAACCGACTTGCCAGGCGATGAGCGTATCGAACAACCATGTGGCTGTGTACGCCAGCAAGGGGAGACGGACGGCGGCGGGGTGTGGTATGGCGGGGCGCGCGAGACGCCAGTAGAGCGTGTACATGAGCGCCGCGGTGAAGAACCAGCCGGCGTAATTTTGCGCCGGGATGCCGAAATACGCCCCTGGTTCCAGCCATGTCCAATGGTTTTGATAGACCATGATGGGGTCAATGAGCAAATCCCACGCCGTCATGCACCATGCCGCCAGCAAAATCTGCCAGGCGCGATGGCGTTCGGCGGCAAGCCATTCTCCCAGCCGCCACGCCACATACCCCATCATGAACCAGGCGGGGGGCACAAAAGGCGAAACGCCGAAAATGTGCCCGCCCATGCGGTTGCTGTACGTGTACGCGCCGAAAGGCCAACCGGTCTTTACCCCCACCCATTCGGCTGCAAAGCCAATGCCGATGGTGGTGCCGATGAACGCCAACGCACGCGCGCCCCCTTCGGTTTCCCAGGCGTGCAGAGCGGAAAACGCCACAAAGGAAAGTGCAGAGAGCGGAAAGATGAACACAAGCAGGGGCAGATGCAGAGGCGCACGCAGCGCTGTGTACACAAGTGTGCCGATGTACAGCCACAGGGCGCTGTGGATTGCCCACATGCGCAAGCGATTCATGGGTGGCTACTCCCCTCGTCGGACGCGGACGCCCAACACGGGGGGGATGTCGGGCAAGGTTTGCCAGCCAAACGGGCGATAGTCGCCGGCGGTTGTTTCATCTTCGGGTGGGGGGAAGGCGGCTTCTTCCAGCCCATCAACAACCAGCCCCGCGGCGAACGCATGCCCCAACAGCACATGCAGCGGTCGGTGGAAGTAGTAGTGTGGGACGGGTTCGCCGACCATGCCCACGCCGGGGGTTGCCGTGGGGGTGAGGTAGCCCCAGATGCGCAGAGACCGTTTGAGGTGGAGATAGCCGTCTTCATCAATTTCTTCCAGCAGTTGGCTCATCATGGGCTGATTGAAGGCGGGGTGGCAGAGCGTGAAGACGAACCGTCCACCGGGGCGCAGAAGATGCGCGACGGCGCGGAACAGCGGCGCGATTTGGGGGATGTCCATCAGCGCCATGTTGCTGACCACGGCGTCAAAATCGCGCCCAAGGGCGCGCAAGGCGGCTTCGTCGGTGGCGTCGCACTGCTTCACCTGCACGCGCCGCCCGGCGGTGCGGCGGCGGGCTTCTTCGACAAACACGGGGCTGGCGTCAATGGCGAGCACGTCCGCGCCGAGGTCGGCGAGCCGACGGGCGAAAATGCCATGCCCGCACGCGATTTCCAGCACGCGCTCGCCGGGTTGAAGCGCAAGCAGGCGCAGGGCGGTGGGTTCCACCAGGGTTTGGTGGAAGGCGTTGCCTGCTTCGCCCATGCGTTGCGCCCAGAACGCGGCTTTGCGGTTCCACGCGTCCACCGTCGCCTCTTTCAGGTGGGGAAATTCGCCGTCATGCGATGTCATGCCCTGCTCCTTGTTCATTTCCACGCCACCACGCCAAACGCGTTGGGGCGGCGGGCGATGCGCCGAAAGCCGGCTTGTTCCAGCCGTTGGAGCACGCCGCGCGTGATGTTGCGCCCCGACTTGCTGTTGGGGTCGCCGATGTAGTGAAAAAGCCGCCCCCCCGGACGAAGCACGCGGTAGAGTTCGCGGTAGAAATCGGTTGAGTAGAGATGTCCGGCGAGGCTGAACGCCGGCGGGTCGTGGATGATGCGGTGGAAGGTTTCCGTTTCCAGGGTTTCCACCACGTCGAAGGCGTCGCCAATGCGTTGTTCGATGTTGGGCGCGGTGAACAGCGCCCGCGACCAGGGATTGGCGCGCGCCATTTCCAGCGCGGCGGGGTCGAGTTCGATGGTGATGACTTGCTCGGCGGTACGGGCGGCTTCGATGGCGGTGTAGCCCAGCCCCGTCGCCGTATCCAGCACGCGCCCTTTCACAGGGGCAACCGCGCGAATTTTGGCGCGGGTGTCGGCGACGGGGTCGGTGCCTTTGATGCGATGCATGGGAATACCCGAAACGAGCATGGTGGGCGCGCGTTTGGTGGGCATGAGGCTGTATTGACGGTTTGTCAGGGGGGAAAAGGTTTGAATTTTGACGGCTTCGCCTTCTTCGATGCGGAACACGTTGTTGGGGTTTTCGTTGATGAACGCGATTTGTTCCCACGTCAGGCGCGTGCCGTCAGGCAAGTGGACGCCCTGAGCGTCAAGGCGCACGGTCGTGGTAGTCAACCCCAGGTCGAGCGAGGTGGTGGCTTCGGTTTGCCCCGCCTCATACGCACGTGTGAGCGGTGTTGTCTGGTAGTGGGAAAGCACAATCTCCATGCGTCTCTGCCCTCACTCGCCCAGCCAATGGCGGCGCAATTCGTCGAACGTGCCTTGCAAGAGCGCCGCACGTATTTGCCGCATGAGGTCGTTCAGGTAGTGCAGGTTGTGAATGGTTGCCAGACGGTACGCCAGCAGTTCGTTGGCGCGGAACAGGTGATGCACATAGGCGCGCGAATAGGTGCGGCAGGTGTAGCAGGTGCACCCTTCCACAAGCGGGCGTGGGTCGCGCTTGAAGCGGGCGTTGCGCAGGTTCATGCGGAATTTGGGCAGGCGTTTGCCGTCGAGCGTGCGCGCCAGAATGCCGGCGTTGCGCGCCATGCGTGTGGGGGCGACGCAGTCGAACGTATCCACTCCGCGCGCGACGGCGTCGAAAATGTCGGGGATTTCGCCGATGCCGAGAAGGTGGCGCGGTTTTTCGTCCGGCAGAAGTGGGATTGTCCATTCCAATACGGCGCGCATGTCCTCTTTGGTGCGCCCTAACGAGCCGCCGATAGCGATCCCGTCGAAAGGCTGTTCGGCGATGAAGCGGGCGCTTGCGACGCGCAGGTCGTGGTATGCGCCCCCTTGCACGATGCCATAGAGGGCTTGTGGGTAGCCGTGCAGGGGGTGGCTGGTGCGGAAGGCTTCCAGCGAACGGAGCGCCCAGCGGTGCGTGCGTTCCATGGCGCGGCGTGTGTAGGCTTCATCGTGTAGGGGGGAAGTGCATTCATCAAAGGCGAGAATGATGTCCGCGCCCAACTTGCGCTGAATCTCGATGGAAAGTTCAGGGGTGAAGAAGTGGCGCGAGCCGTCGAGATGGCTGCGAAACTCAACGCCTTCCTCGGTGATTTTGACGAGCGATTGCCCTTCGGTGGGTTTCCGTTTGGGGCGTGGGGTGTTGGGGTCTTCATCCGGAAAGATGGACGCTACTTTGCCCACGCCCTGCTCGATGCTGGCGCCCAGGCTGAACACCTGGAAGCCCCCCGAATCGGTCATGATGGGACCATCCCAGCGCATGAAGCGGTGAAGCCCCCCCATTTCGGCGACGATGTCGGCGCCGGGGCGCAGATAGAGGTGGTAGGTGTTGGCGAAGATGATTTGTGTGCCAACGTTGTGTAGGTCTTCGGGCGTCAGGCTTTTGACGGTGGCTTGGGTGCCGACGGCGACGAAAGCGGGCGTTTCAACCAGACCGTGGGGCGTCTGCAAGCGCCCGACACGCGCGGCACCCATGCGATGTTGTGTCTCGAATGCAAAGCCTTCTGTCAACATGCTCTCCTCATCTTCATTGAATCTTGGGTGTGGGCGTATTGTGGGCAAAGATGAGGAAGAAGCAAGTACTTGACACCCTCAATCCCACGACGGCGCACGAGATGGTGCGCCGCCGTGGGAGCGCGGTACTTATCGTTTCGCCATCGCTTCCAGGATTTCGAGCGGAAGTTCGGTGGGGACAGTGTGCCCCATGTCGGGCGTCCAGAGTTTGAGGAACACGTCAACGACTTTGGGGTCGAAGTGTTTGCCGGCTTGTTCTTGAATGAAGGCGTACACCTTTTCGGGCGGCCACCCTTTGCGGTACGGTCGGTCGGAGAGGAGCGCGTCCCACACGTCCACCACGGCGAAGATGCGCGCCGCGAGAGGAATGTCCTCACCTTTGAGCCCGCGTGGGTAGCCGGTACCGTCCCATTTTTCATGGTGGCAGTAGGGAATATCGAGCGCCGGACGCAAAAATGGGATGGGGGAAAGCAGTTTGTACGCCAGCACGGGGTGCTGGCGCATGATTTCCCATTCCTCATCGGTGAGAGGTCCCGGTTTGAGCAGAATACTGTCGGGAATGCCCATTTTGCCGATATCGTGCAGGAGCGCACCGCGCCGTATGTGCACCAGGTCTTCCCCTTGGATGCCCATGGCGCGCGCCAGGAGCAACGTCATTTCGGTGACGCGCTGGCTGTGTCCTTCCGTCTCTTCGTCGCGGAGTTCCAAGGCACGCGCCCAGCCTTCAATCGTGGCGTCGTATGCAAGCGAGAGTTCGACGTTAGACCGTTGCAGGTCTTCAAACAGTTGGGCTGTTTCAATGGCAATAGCGGCTTGTTGCGCGACCGTTTCGATGAATTCCAGCGTGTCGGATGGGAGCGTCGTGGGACGTCGGAAGTAGAGTTCCAGAACGCCTTTGGGGGCGCCTTTGGCGTAGAGCGGCACGAAGTACCCACTCACCAAATGTTCATTTTCCAGCAACACTTGGCTGGTGCGTGTGAAGGTCTCATCTTCGGCAAGGGTTTTTACGAAGAGCATGCGGTGTTGATGCAAGGCTTTCAGGGCTAACCCTTCAGAAAGGTGCGGCGTCAGGGTGCGAATGCCGTATGAGTAGAAGCCTTGTCCAACGCCAAATTCGAGCAGGTTTGCATTGGCATTGTAAAGCGACACGAGGGCGGCATCTGCCTGTGTATATTGGATGAGATGGTCCAAAATCACTTTCAAGATGAGATGCAGGTCCATGCTGCCTGTGATGGCGCGGTCAATCGTGCGCAAGGCTTCCAATTGCCGCACACGTTGTTGCGTTTCCTGGTGCAGGCGCATGCGGTTGAGCGCCGTTGCGCCAATTTCGGCGAGCGTTTCGGCGATGAGAATTTCCTCTTCGGTCAGCCGCCGTTCATTGGGGACGGCGAGGTACATGACCCCTTCCACATGTTCATCATGGCGAAGCGGGATGCAAAGCCCGCCCCAATTGGGGGGAACGCGGTCGCGCAGGTTGGGGTTTGTGCGTGGGTCGGTACGAAACTCCTCGGCAACGATGGTTTGTTTGTGTGCCAGAACAAGCCCCCCAATCGTACCATGCGCGGAGACGGGGCTTTGTGAAAACGCTTCGAGCCACCCACGGGCGGCAATCGGGTACATCTGGTCGTCTTCTTCGTTGTAGAGCCAGATGCTCCCCGTGTTGATATGTAGCGTTTGGAGCACATGTTCGAGCAGGTATTCCAGTAATTCTTCGGCGGATTGGGCTTCGCGCAGGGCGCGGGAGACGTGGTGAACGCTTTCCAACACGCGCAGACGGCTTTCGGTTTGGCGCAGAAGATGCAGGTTGGCGATTGTGCCGCCGATGGTTTGCCCCAATGTGGAAAAGAGTATCTGGTCGTTGGGCGTCCATGGTTGCGGATGCGTGAATTCAACCCACAAAAACCCAACCGGATGATTGTTGGAAAGCGGTTGCAGAACAAGCGTCGAACATGATTCCGATGAGCAGAATTGGCGCAGGGGATCGAGGTTATCCCCTTGCAAAATGCGTGTACGCCCGCCGGCAATCTGGTTTTCGATCAAGGAGAGCGCTGTTTCGGGAAGATTGCATTCTGTTGTGGCGTCTGCTTGGCAGATGCATTTTTGGTTGGTGTAGAGATAGAATCTGACGTGATGCGCACCAAGGAGTGCAGTCAGTGTGGGGATGAGATGGCGTGCCAGGCTTTCGGGTGATGCGTGTTCCTGCGCCAGGCTGTGCACCTGATACAAAATCGTGAGGTCGCGCAATTGGCGGGCGGCTGTATCAAGAATGATGCCGACCTGTACAGCGCGGCGCAAAACACGGCGTGTAGCGTACCACGCAGCCTGTTCGGCGCTTGTGAAGCGTTTCTCGGCGGCATAGAACAGGATAAGTGCGCTTTCCGCGTCGTGAATGCTCAGCGGCAAGATGACATAACGTTGTTGGGTGGTGTTGACGAGAGCGTCAAGCGTAGCGGCGAGGTCAGCATGCTCGGCGCGCAGGCGTGTATCGGTGCAGATGTCTGCGAGTGTGAAAAGGTGTGTGTGTTGTGAGTGTAGTTGTTCCGCCATGCGGTCGGGGATGTTGACCGTGACAACCGCCGTGGGAGTGAATAACACGGCGCCTTCTGCGCCCAGGTGGGTGATGATAGGCGCGAGCGTCGGTTCCAGGTCTGTGGTGTTGCGCGCACCGTTTTCAATCGCCTGGACAAAGGCGTCCAGCGCTTCATACAGCGCTGTACTGCGGGTGTGCCATTCGCGTGCAAAATGTTCGGCTGTGGCGTCGTGCGCTGTTCCCACGAAGTAGTTGCCTTCACGCAAGGCGTACCGTTTCAGATGCAGGCGCAAGAAGCGCAATGTTTCCGCCCCTTCGGGAAAAATCTCCACGACGGCTTGAATAGCACCCTCTTGGCGGGCGCGCTGCAAGGCGCGTTGAACGTTCTCATGGCAACGGGGGGCGAAAAACGCAAAAACGGGTGCGGCGGCGAGCGTCTCAGGTGGTGTTTGCAGCAGTTCGGCTGTGGCGGGCGACCACGCAATCAGCCGCGCCTCTTCATCCAGCAAAAATGCAACGCCAGGCAAGGTGGGAATGAGCTGGCGCAGGGTGTCCAGCGAAAGCGAGGGGGGAGATGCTGCAAACGCAAGCCAGGGAAGGGCTTTCGTGGCATGCAGAACGTGATGCATGCGCGCCAGAAGTCGGTTGGCATAGGCCATGATGTAGGGTGTTTCTACTTTTGGCAGAATGTTCACGGAATACCCCCCAGAATAAAGTTAGTATGCCGCGGTGTAGTATAGAATGAAGAAAAGGGTGTTTCAATAGGAAAAAGAGGCGATCGTATCAATCAAAACCTATGCAAGATTGCGATTTCTTAGTTTATACTTGCAAAAATTTTTTCGTTCAAGATGAAAGCGCATTTTTGCCGGTGGCTGCGTGTCAATATGCTTGCTCGGTAAGGGCTTTCTGCTAGACTGAACGCAAGAGCCGCTGGGCTTTGGCTGGTCGGTCCTTTTCGACGACGCAGACGCAACCAACCCATCTTGCAGGAGATTTTCTATGCGTACCCCCCTCTGGCACACGTTGCCTGTGGATGCTGTCGCTGAGGCGTTGCAAACCAACCTGCAAAAAGGGCTTTCACACGACGAAGCCACCCGCCGTCTTGCTGAATATGGTCCCAACCGTTTGGAAGCCGCGACCGGACGCACCGCATGGCGCATTTTGCTGGGACAATTCAAGGAAACCATGGTGCTCATTCTGCTTGCGGCGGCGGTCATTTCCTATCTTATCGGCGACCTCAAAGATACGCTCGTTATTTTGGCGATTGTGGTGTTGAATGCCGCGCTGGGCTTTTTCCAGGAGTACCGCGCTGAAAAAGCCATTGAAGCCTTGCAAAAGATGGCTGTGCCGCATGTTCATGTGCTCCGCGATGGTGAATGGCAGGAAATTGAAGCCACCCATCTGGTGCCCGGCGATGTGATTCGGCTGGAAGCAGGCGGGGCTGTTCCGGCTGATGCGCGGCTGGTCGAGGCGGTCAATCTGCAAGTGCAGGAAGCCGCCTTGACGGGGGAATCCGTGCCTGTGGATAAGCAGACCGACCCGCTCCCCGACCCCGAAACGCCAATTGGGGATCGGCGCAACATGGTCTACATGGGGACGGCGGTCACATATGGGCGCGGCAAGGCGATTGTGGTGGCGACGGGGATGGCGACGGAGTTGGGGAAAATTGCCGCCATGCTCCAATCCGTTGAAGAAGAGCAAACCCCGTTGCAGCGCCGCATGGACCAATTGGGGAAGCGTCTGGCGGCGGTGGCGATTGTGTTGGTGGCGCTGGTGTTCGTGCTGGGCGTGTGGCGTGGCGGCGAGGTGGCGGAGATGCTCCTGACGGCAATCAGCCTGGCGGTGGCGGCTGTGCCCGAAGGGTTGCCCGCCGTCGTCACGATTGCGCTGGCGTTGGGCGCACGCCGCATGGTGCAGCGCAACGCCCTCATCCGCCGTTTGCCCGCTGTTGAAACGCTCGGCTCTGTGACGGTCATTTGCTCGGACAAGACGGGAACGTTGACCGAAAACCGTATGACGGTGACGGTGCTTGACGTTGCCAACCAGCGCATTGACTTGCAGACCGAACGCGCTCATACGCTCGCCGAAACACCCCCCGACGCGCTTCCGCCGGCTTTGCAACTCATGCTCATTGGCGGGGCGCTCTGCAACGATGCCGAACTGCGCCGCGACCACAGCCAGCCCGACCGCTATTTCACCGTTGGCGACCCCACCGAGGGGGCGCTGGTGATGGCGGCGGTGCAGTACCACCTGCTCAAACCCGACCTTGAAGCCGAAATGCCACGCGTGGGCGAAGTGCCCTTTTCCTCGGAGCGCAAGCGCATGAGCACCATTCATCGCTTGCCTGCCCAACACCGCCTTTTGCCGATGCTGGATACGCCTTTCGTCCTCTTCACCAAAGGCGCGGTGGATGTGTTGTTGCCGCTGTGCACCCATGTTTGGAATGCAGACCGCGCCGAGCCGCTGACGGATGACTGGCGGGCGCGGATTGAAACCGCCAACACCGACATGGCGTCGCAGGGGCAACGGGTGCTGGGGCTTGCCTTTCGCCCCCTAACGGCGCTTCCCGAACCGCTGACGGCGGAAACCGTCGAGCGGGAACTCATCTTTGTGGGGCTTTTCGGCATGATTGACCCACCGCGCCCCGAAGCCAAAGATGCTGTGGCGAAAGCCAGGCAAGCCGGTATTCGCACCGTGATGATTACCGGCGACCATGCGCTGACCGCCGAGGCGATTGCCCGCCAGTTGGGTATCGCCGAACCCGGCACACGCACGCTCACCGGCCGCGACCTGGAGCAAATGAGCGACGAGGAACTGATTGCCATCGTGGAAGATGTCCGCGTTTTCGCCCGCGTCAGCCCCGAACACAAGTTGCGGATTGTGACGGCGTTGCAGGCGCACCGCCACAATACCGCCATGACGGGCGACGGGGTGAACGATGCGCCCGCGCTCAAAAAGGCGGATATCGGCATTGCCATGGGCATAACCGGCACGGATGTGGCCAAAGAAGCCGCCGACATGATTCTGCTGGACGATAATTTTGCCACGATTGTGGCCGCGATTGAAGAAGGGCGCACCATTTACGACAATATCCGCAAATTTGTGCGCTATCTGCTCACCAGCAACAGCGGCGAAATCTGGGTGATGTTGCTGGCGCCGCTGCTGGGGTTGCCCGTGCCGCTTCTGCCGCTCCAAATTCTCTGGATCAACCTCGTGACGGACGGGTTGCCGGCGCTGGCGCTGGGTGTTGAACCGCCTGAAAAAGATGTGATGAAGCGCCCCCCTTACCCACCGACCGAAAGCATTTTCGCGCGCGGGCTTTGGCAACACATTCTCTGGGTGGGCTTGCTCATGGGCTTGCTGACGCTCGGCGTGCAAATCTACGCGCTGGAACGCCACGAAGCGTGGCAAAGCATGGTCTTCAACACACTGGCGGTTGCCCAAATGGCGCATGTCATGGCGATTCGCTCCGAACGCGAATCCCTCTTCACCCTGGGATTGCGCTCCAACCCGTGGATGCTGGGCGCGGTTGCCAGTACGCTCGTTTTGCAGGTGCTGGTGCTCTACTGGCAACCGCTGCAAGCCATTTTCGAGACCGAGCCGCTCACGTTGGGAGAATTGGTAGCAACCTGGGCGGTCGCAGTGGTTATTTTTGTGGCGGTGGAAATCGAAAAGTGGTGGCGGCGGCGCAAGGAAGGTTGAAAAACGTCTGTCCGCTCCGCCGATACACTGCCAACATTGCCAATGGGAGATGGGAATCACGATGAGCCAACCTGTTGATGCGTTGCAAGCCCTGTTGACAGCGTTGACGCGCCGCCGCACGTCGGTGGCGCGTTATGCGGTGCCTGCTTGCTGGTTCGACCCTCAGGCAACCGGTGAGCGCCTGCTCAACCCCTTTGATGCGTATGCCGATGTGGTGCGTCGCCTTCTCGACGCGCCCCCTATCCCCATGCCCCAGGGTGAGGCTGGGGCGTGGAGCCGCCAGAGTGTGGCGTACAACCTCTTTGTGCGCCTGGCAACCGCGTGGGACCATGACGGCGACGGCGAATTGACGTTGCCGCTCAACCCCGACGGCTGGCGTGAAACGGGAACGTTCCTCAAATCCATTGCGTTGCTCCCGCGCCTGCGTGCCATGGGCGTCAACACCTTGCACTTGTTGCCCGTCAACGCCATTGGCAACGATGGTCGCAAAGGCGTGCTCGGTTCGCCCTACGCCAGCCGCAACGCCTATCTGCTTGATGACATGTTGGGCGAGCCGGCGCTCGACGTGCCCATCGAAACCCAATTCCGGGCGTTTGTGCAAGCGGCGCACCGGCTGGGCATGCGTGTGGTGGTGGAATTTGTGTTCCGCACCGCCGCGAAGGATTGCGACTGGGCGGCTGAACACCCTGAATGGTTCTACTGGATTCGCGCCGATGTGCCCGACCGCGCACCAGGCAGCACCGATGAACGTGCGTATGGCTTGCCGCTTTTCACCGCCGAGGAACTGGCGACGATTGAGGCTTGGGTGGGGCGGCGTGGCGGTGCGCCGCTACCCCCGCATGCGGTCTATCGCGCCATGTTCACCCCGCCCCCACCGCGCGAGAGCCTGTTCAAGACAGAAACGGGCGCTTGGCGGGGGCGTTTGCCCGATGGCACGTTGGTGCGTATCCCCGGCGCTTTCGCCGATTGGCCGCCCACCGAGGGGCAACCCCCCTGGACGGATGTCACTTATCTGCGTCTGTACGACCACCCCGACTACAACTACATTGCCTACAACACGGTGCGCTTCTACCCGCCCGACCTCGCGACGCCTGAAAACCGCGTTGCCGATTTGTGGGCGCACATTGTGGGCATTCTGCCCCATTACATTGCCGAATTTGATGTGGACGGCGTGATGCTGGACATGGGACACGCGTTGCCCGCCGACCTCAAACAGGCTATCATGCAAACAGCCCGTGCCGCCAAGCCCGATTTTGCCTTTTGGGAAGAAAACTTTGATGCCAGCCTGACCGGCGACCCGCGCGGCTACAACGTCGCCATGGGACCGATGACGCTCATCAGCCAATCGTTCGAGGCGCTGCGCACCTTCTTGCCCGATGTGGCGGCGCAGGGCATGCGCGAATTACAACTGGCGGCGGGCGAGAACCACAACACCCATCGCGTGGCGGCGCTCACGGGGGGCGTGCGGCGGAGCCGCGTGCTGGCGGCGATTCATGCGTTTGTGCCGGGAGTGCCGTGGGTGCACAATGGGTTTGAAGTGGGCGAAACGGCGCCCGTCAACACGGGGATTGATTTTACGGCGGAAGAACTGCGCTTTTGGACGACCGAGAAACTGGCGTTGTTCAGCCCGCATGCGTTGCCCTGGTTGAACACCGAGACGCTCATCCCCTGGCTGACGCGGCTCTACACCGTGCGCCATGCCTACGCAGACCTGTTCACGGATTCCCGCCCCGGCACGTTCACGTTTGAAACGCATGGCGCTGTTTGGGTGCTCACACGCCAGGCAGCCGAGACGTCCCGCCGCTTCATGCTGGTGGTGAACACAGACTTTGAGCATGCCGGCACATTGACCTTGACGATGCCGACCACCGTACCGCTCGCCGATGTGTTGAACGACCGCATTCTCACGCCCGACCCGGATGGGCGTTTGCCCCTCATGCTGGAACCTGGCGGCGTTGTGCTGTTGCGTGTGGAATGAGCGCAGTGCGAAAGGTGGTGTCTGATGAACCTCAAATCGAGTGTGCGGCTGCTGATGCCCGACGGTACGGTGCGCGCCATGCCCGTGGAAACCTATTTGCGCGGGGTTGTGCCGCACGAAATTGGCGCAGGCGCGCCGCTGGAAGCGCAAAAAGCCCAGGCGGTGGCGGCGCGTTGCTATGCCTTGACCGCGCGTCGCCACCCCGAAGCCGACGCCGACCTCTGCACCACCACGCATTGCCAGGTTTGGACGCCTGCGACCGACCCGCGGAGTGATGCAGCCATTGAGGCGACGGCGGGCGTGGTGGCGGTGTTCCAGGGGCGAATCATTCACGCGCTCTACTTTGCCGCTTGCGATGGGCGCACACGCAGTATCGAAGAAGTTTGGCCGCAGTACAGCGTGCCCTACTTGCGTGGTGTGATGTGTCCTGCCCCGCAACAACCCATGCGTGGGCATGGGGTCGGCATGTGCCAGACGGGGGCGATGGCGATGGCGGCGCAGGGCGCTTCCTACGAGGCGATTTTGCGCCACTTCTACACGGGGATTGAACTGGTGCAAGGGCGCTATGCGGCTCAGTCGGTGCGCCTGGTGTCGCGCTGGCTGCCGGTTGAAGAGGCGGGAGCGCTTCGGCTGGCGCTGCTGGATGTGATGGAACAGCCCACTTTTGCGCTGGAAGGTGAAGAAACGCTGGCGTGGCGTCTGTTGCGCGAAGAGCGATTTACGGCACGGCGGCGGGCGCTCGCTGCTGAACTGAGCCTTCCAGGGGTGACGGTGCGTCTGCATGCGCCCGATGGGCGGGTTTTCACAACGTTGAGCGGAACCGATGCGGCGTATGGCGTGGGCGGGCTGGAAATCGCGACACCGCGCATGGGGACGTATCGGCTGCACGTTGGCGGGCAACAATTCCCTGTGCAGGTGGGCGACGGGGTGACGGTGCTCACATTACAGCATGCCCAGGCGCCGGGGCAAATGCGGCTGGTGTCATCGCCTTTGGACGAGGAGAGCGCCGCCGAGATTCTTGCCACACTGGAAGACCGCTTCGCCGGCTTGTTTACGCCTTTGGTGGTTGCGTAAAGAAGCGTGGTTAGGCAAAACCAACCAGGGCTTCATGAGCATTGTCTGCTCGCGCAGAGGCTCATTCCAGAATGTCATCCTCTTGCCAGTAGTCTTCGAGCACAATCCCCAACCCTTCCGCCAATCTGTTGACATAATTGAAGTAGGCGGTGATTTGCGCGATGTCGAGAATGGCGCGGTCGTCCCAACCGACGTTGCGCAGGGCGGCAATATCGGTTTCATCCACCGCCCAGGGCGTGCGCGTAAGTTTCACAGCATAATCGAGCATGGCACGCTCGGCAGGCGAAAGGGGCGCCTGGGTGTAATCGTCAGCCAACTGGCGCACCAGCGTTTCATCTTTCACAAGCCGACGGAGCGCCGCTCCGTGGTGGGTCATTCAGTACTTGCAGTGGTTGGCGGCTGACACCACCAGTGCAATCATCTCACGCTGGGCGCGGCGCAGGGGAGAACGCCCATACATGAGTGTTTTGTAGAGGCTGCGGTGGTCGAGCATGGATTGGGGGTTGAGGCTGTGAATCGCCATGATATGCGCCGGCTCACCGGTTTGCGGGTCGGCGCATTGGGCGTACACCGCCGCCAGGCGTTCGTCGGCTTCTTCAATGGGAATTATCTCAATCCAGGCTTTTCTGGTCATCGTGTTTCACCCTGCAACATTGTCATCAAAAAGAAAAGAGACCTGGCTTGTCGCGTGGTGCGTCCGCCAGGTCTCTTTTGTCTCGGCTAGATATCGGTGTCCACAATTTCCCCTTCGACGTATGCATGCTCCTGTCGGTCGGCTTGCTGGCTAACCGTGCCCAGCATCACCGGCGTGGCATCCACATAGACCCACACGGCGCTGGTCACCGTGGTAAACCGCGTGTCAGCCGTGGCTTCCACCAGGTACGAGCCGCTTGGCAGCACATTCCCGTATTCATCGCGCCCGTCCCACAGGCGGAAGTGGTCGCCGCGGCGGTGCTTGCGTTTTTCAACCAGCGTGGCCACCAGGTTGTCCATCTGGTCGTACACGCGGATGGTGACGCGGGCGGGACGCGACAGGTCAAGGTTCATCACCAGCAGGCGCGAATCGTCGGGGCGGTTGGGATAGAAGACGGGGTTTTCGACCGACAAGGAAAAGTGCAAGGGGCGCATCCAGTACACCACCAGCAGGAAGAAGGGCACCAGCAGTGCCAGCCCAAGCAGCACGCGCTGTGCCACCACGTCGTTGGGCAGGTTCAGGCTTGCCAGGGGGCTTTCGCCGCTGACGCCGGCGGGCGTGTAGCGCACCATGCGTTGGATGGTGGTGGTGTTGCCGGCGCGGTCGGTCGCCGAGAGTGTGATGAGGTTATCGCCTTCGGCGAACGTGAGCAACGCGCTGAAATTGCCGCGGCTGTCCACAGGCACTTCTTGCCCATTGATGATGAGCGAGGCGCCGGGATCAACCTGGCCGGCAATGCGCAGCGTGGGCGAGGAGACTTTCAGCCCGTCCGTCAGGTTCGTCAGGGTGATGGTGGGTCCCTGCGTGCGCAGGTGGACAATCTGCTCGATGTGGCTCACATTGCCCACTTCGTCGCGGGCTTCGACGATGATGGCGTTATCGCCTTCTTCCAGCACCACGTCCACGCTGAATTGCCCATCTTCGTTGATGGGAACTTCCTTGCCGTTGACTGTCACAATCGCGCCCGGTTGGGCTTGCCCGCGCACCGTGACGGGGTTGGTGTTCAACCAGGCTTCGGGTTGCGGTTCCAGAATGGTGACGTTGGGCGGCGTTGTGCGCACCGTCACGTCGAACGTTGAGGTGGCGGTATTGCCGGCGATGTCCACCGCGCGCACCGTGAAGGTTGTTGTCCCTTCGGGAAGTTGGCGCACGACGCGGAACACACCGTTCGGGTTCACCGCAATGGGTTGCGGCTCATCGTTCAGCCAGACAAGGGCGTCGGGTGAAGTGGTGCCTTCCAGCGTGAAGGATGTTTCGCGCGTGACGATTTCCTTGTCAATGTTTGCCAGCACGAGCGGCGGCGGGGTGGTGTCCACCGTCACGGGCTCGCTCTCTTCACTCGACCGCATCGTGCCGGCGGCGATAATGCGCAAGCGGTACGTACCGTCGGGCACAACGAAGCCGCCTTCATCGCGCCCGTCCCACGCAAAGGAGTGTTGTCCCGCTTGGAGCGGTTGTTCATTCATCAGCGTCCGCACACGTTGCCCGACGCTATTCAGTACCTCGACGGTGACGTTGGCGGGTTGCGACAATTCAAAGAAGGCCGTCACCACGTCCAGTTGCCCATCACCATTGGGCGAGAAGACCGTTTGGTCTGTTGTCATGTTGACGGTAGGGGCACGCACCCAATCGAGCGGGAAGAGAACGACCAGCAAGGCAACCACACCCAGCCCAACGGCCATGGTGAGCACCGAAGGCAAGGACAAGCCGGTACTCGTGCGGCGTCGGCGATAGGTACGTGTGTGTGTGCGTGGTGTTGTTTGGTTCATCTCATCACCTGCCTTCTCAGTCCAACTCAATCATAATCAGGTCTTCCTCTTCTGCAGTGTTGGGTGTGGGACTTTCGGTTGCGGGTTGCGACACATGCGCCGACCAGCCGCGGCGAACGTGAACGCGGCGCGGTGTCGGTGGTTTGCGTAAGGTATGCAGCAGCGCATAGAGCGCCACACTCAGCAGCATCGCCCCCAGTGTGCCCAGGGTTGTCCATGGTGTTTGGCGAATGAGCGCGGGCGTCGCCAGCCCGAGCCAGATGGGCAAGGCGTAGAACCCCGCCCATGCCGTCAATCCACCTGCGCCAACGGCGCTTCCCACCGCCAGCCAGGGGGAGCGTTCAGCCAGAAAACTTTGCCGTATGCGCCCCGCCAGGTAGCCCGCCAGCGCCCAGGCGCCAATTTGCAGCACATGCAGCAGCAGAACCGTGCTGTCCACCGCGAAAGGCGCCACCAGCAGGCGCAATGTTTCCAGCGAATTGGCGTTGCCGAAACGTTCAACCAGCACCGCCGCATCAAAAGCACGTTCGTTGATGGTGAGCAAATCGGGCGACAGCCCCACCATGCCCGCAAACACCTTCATCCAGAGCGCGGCGAGCGCCCCAACCAGCGCCCCTTGTTGCGCGCCGACAAGCACCCCTGCGGCGAGAGGCGCCAGCGCCGCGAGATAGCCTTGCGCCAGCAGCGGCATGGCGGCGATGAGCAGCGCCCACGGCAGATTGTCGAGGATGGGAATGTGCCCCAGCACAGTGACCGCCAGGAAGAGCGCCATGAGGTAGGGGGAAAGCGTCCAGAGCGGCCACACGAGCACGGCGATGGCGGCGGCGTAGCCCCAGGCGGGGGCGCGCACGCCCAGCCCAAACGTCGCAAGGAGCAGAACGGTGAGCCACTCCGGCGGGTAGGTGCTAGTGGCTTCGTAGTGCAGAATCAACCCCACCAGCGTTGTCATGGCGGCGGAGAGCAGCGTGTTCTCTACCAGCGTGCGGTGGGTTTGATAGAGGCGGGCGAGCGTCTGCCAGCCGTTTTGCAGCGTTTGGGTCATGCTGTGCATCGTCATGTGTGCTCCTTACGATTCCGAAACCAGTTCCCACGGTTGCAGCCACCCGCAACTACTGGCGGGGCGCGCGTTCGTGCGCGCCCATTCGCGCAGGCGGCTGATTTCGTCGCGCATGGAGTGCGCCAGCGGTACCGTGTTGGTCAGATTGCGCAACAAATCGTGCATTTGCAGGTCGCGCCCATCGTCGAACGCATCGTAGAGCGCACTAATCACCACTTGCTCGATTTCGGCGCCGCTAAAATCGGCGCTATCGGCGGCGAGCCGCTCGATGTCAAAATCGTCCGGGTTGCGGTTGCGCTTGCGCAGATGAATCGCCCAAATTTCGGCGCGTTCCTCTTCGGTTGGCAAATCAACGAAGAAAATTTCATCGAAGCGCCCTTTGCGCAACGTTTCGGGCGGCAGTTGCCGAATGTCGTTGGATGTGGCGACAACAAAAACGGGCGCTTCTTTCTCTTGCATCCATGTTAAAAAGGTGGCGAACACACGCGCCGCTGTGCCGGCGTCGGAACGCCCACCGTGCGCCCCCGCCAGCCCTTTTTCGAGTTCATCCAGCCAGAGGACGCAAGGCGCAATGCTTTCAGCCACACGCAACGCATGGCGGATGTTGTGTTCCGACGCGCCGACAAGTTCGCCGAAAATGCGCCCCATGTCAAGCCGCAGGAGCGGCAAATGCCACTGGCTGGCAATGGCTTTTGCCATGAGGCTTTTACCGCTGCCTTGCACCCCCAGCAGAAGAAGCCCGCGAGGTTCAGGAAGCCCAAACGCGCGGGCGCGTTCACTGAACGCATGGGCGCGTTTGCGCAGCCATTCTTTCAGTTCGCCCATGCCGCCCACCTGTGAAAAGTCGGCGTTGGGTTCAAAGTATTCGAGCACCCGCGATTTGCGGATGATGTGCTGTTTTTCGCGGCTGATGATGTCAATGTCAATAGTGCCGGTGAGCACGAGTGATTTGGCAAAGACGTTTTCGGCTTCGGTGCAGGTGAGCCCACTGCTGGCGCGCAAAATCGCTTCGCGTTCTTCATCGCTCAGGTGAAGCGCCCGCAAGCGCGAACCTTGTTGACGAGCGCTGCGCAACACACGGTCGAGCGCCGCCGCCAGGTCGTCCAGGGTGGGCAGGGAAAAATCGAGCAAGGTGATGTCTTTTTCCAGTTCCGGCGGCAAGACCACCACGGGCGAAAGCAGGATGAGCGTTTTGCGGCTTTCTTTGAGCGTGGTGGCGATGTCGCGCAGGCGGCGCACGGTGGCGGCGGTTTCGAGCGGGAAGCGTTGCGAATCAATGAACGGGTGAAAATCTTTCAGCACGAAGATGGCGGCGTCGTCGGAAGAATCCACGTAGTCGAGCACTTGCAGGGGTTCGCGCACGCGCGGCGCAACCGGCACAGGCTTGACCGTGGAGAGGTCGAACACGCCTTCGGTGATGCTCCACCCATACAGATGTTTGTGGCGGCGAGCGGCGATGTCGCGCAAAACATCCTCAACGCGCCGTTCTTCGGTTGCCCAAATGTAGAGAATGGGATATTTGGCGCGAATCAGTGTTTCGAGTTCTGCATGCATATTATGAGGTGTTGAGCGCACGCCGACCACCTGATGGCACTTTTCAGTCGTTTAGTACAAAAAAGTATACAAGATTTCATGTAAAATTGCAATCGTTTTTTGTAAGAACGCTCAAAAACGCCCATGTCGGACTGTGTGCTTGGGTTTGACAAAGCACGCCGGCCGGGGTAGGACTTGCCCGCCTGCGTGCACACACAACGCGAGGAGCGTGCGAGCCATGCAACGCCAAACGATGCTCGACCTGGCGGTGAGCCTGCTCATTGGGCTGGGCGTCTTGCTTTTTTTGCATGCCGACCATTTGGTGAACACCTACACCGCGTGGGATGACCCCACGTGGTGGTGGCACCTGCTCACCGACGGCGGGTATGTGCTGGTGTATGGGGGTATGGCGTATGTGGCGTTGCGTGGATGGGCGCGCTGGCGCAGGCAAGAACCACGTGAAAAGGAGCGAGAACGATGGGAGACGCGGAACAAAGAGAAGCCATAGAAGCCTTGTGCCGCTTGGGGCGTGATATGGTGGCGGCGGGAATGGTACGCGGCAGTGGTGGCAACATGAGTATTCGGCTGGGCGACCGCTTGCTCATCAGCGCCACGGGGCAACCGCTGGATACGTTGACGCCTGAGACGCTGGTGCCGCTGACACTCGACGGCGAGCGCCTGAGCGATACAGCGCAACCGTCCAGCGAGTGGCAGTTGCATGTGGCGGCGTACCGCGTTTGGCCCGAAGCGCGCGTTGTGGTGCATGCGCACCCCCCCTATGCCATCGCATGGGGCGCGTTAGGGCGGCCGTTGCCCCCCCTCACTTCGGACGCGTATCTGCATTTGGGGGCGCAGGTGCCGCTTGTGCCGTACATTACACCGACGACGGCGGCATTGGCGCAGGCGACCGCCGAGGCGTTGCGTGAAAGCCCGGCCGTGCTGTTGCAGAATCATGGCGTTGTGGTGGTGGGCGAAAGTGTGGCGAAAGCCCGCGTGCGGCTGGAAGTGCTGGAAGACACCGCCCGGATGATGCTCCTGGCGCATGCTGTGGGGACGCCGCGCGTTCTCACGCCGGAGGACATGCACGCGCTCGACGTGGCGACCCAGGGGCGCTATGCCTTCAAACGGTCTTCGTGAGCAATCGTCCAAAAAAGGAGGAGGGCGGGCTTTCGGAAGCCCGCCCCGCGTGCGGAGAGAGGTGCCAGCAGACAGGGAGAGTGCGTGCGCCGACCCATGTGTCCCCGTGCGCTCTTGTCAGCAACACGCAGTGGTACGGCCTGTCGCAAGCCCAGACTGACGCAGCCCCTCGTCAGTCGTCAACACCAAATGGGTCGTAAAACGGGTTCAGGAACGACCAGCGGCAGCGATACCCTTCCATATTGCATATTTTGCCGTGCGAACAACGTCGGGCGCGCACCTGATAGGGCGTCATGTCGGTTTGGACGTCATCGGCATAGACGCGCTCTTCAAGTAGTGCCGCCGGCGCTTGCACACGGTCGCACCAGATTTCCTGAACCGTGACCCAACGAACAGTTGCCATTGCGCGCCTCCTTGGTTGACCTGCACGGCACCGTTGTGAAAGGACGCGCACACTCTACCCCGCTTTGGCTTTGAGGCGTAGTGTAGAATGTCATCTGTTCTGTATGACGTGCATCCTGTTCATGATTTTCTCTGTGCGGCAGGGTCTGTTTGAGCCTTGGTGCAATTCGCATACCATACAGCACCGACACCAACGAAGCAGAGAAGGAGGCGTCATGGCACAACGTCCTATCCGGGTGTTGTTCGTTTGCACAGGCAATATCTGTCGCTCGCCGATGGCGGAGGCGATTTTGCGCCACAAGGTCGCACAATTGGGGCTGGATGGCGTGATCGAGGTGGATTCGGCGGGGACGGACTCGTGGCACGTGGGCGAACGTCCACACCGCGGGACGATTCGCGAACTGCAACGGCGTGGCGTGCCGGTGCCAGACCACCGTGCGCGTGCGCTGACCGCCGATGACCTGCGCACATTCGATTACATTCTCACCATGGATTTAGACAACTTGAATGCGGTGCGTTCGCTTGTGCGCCGAACGGGCGCGAACATTGAGCCGCGTCCCATTCTTGAATTTTTGGATGACCCCAACGCGCCCATGGAAGTCCCCGACCCCTACTACGAGCGCAATTTTGATGAGGTGTACGATTTGCTGGACAAGGCGATTGATGGGTTTCTCGAAACACTCATCCGCACCCATCGGTTGACGCCGCGTCGCTCATAAACGCAGGAGCGCGTTGCCATGCCCGTGCCGGAACGTCTGGGGGTTTCCGCCAGACGGTGAACGCCATTGAACGCGGCAAATACGATCCCAGTTTGCCGCTGACGTTCAAAATTGCCGAACTGTTTGGGCTGGCGATAGAGGACATTTTTACGCCTGATTGGCGTGTGGAAGAGACGCAAGAACCGCCGCACAAATGAGGTGCGGCGCTTTGTTTTTACGGCGTATCCACGCCTCCCCTGTTGGCATCATGTGCATATCCCACCAATGCCTCATAGAGCGCGGTTGTTTCCGGCATGGGCGCAACCCCTAACTCACGTTGCAACGCTTCCCGGCAGCGGCGGTATAGCCGCACAATGTGCGGGCGACGGTGCAACATGGCGCAGGCGCGCATGGCAATGCGATAGGCGGGTTCCCAACAGGTATCCAGCGCCAGCGCACGTTCGGCGCTGGCAATGGCCGCTTCGGCGTCGCCCCGTGTCAGGTAGAGGCGTGCCAGCCATTCCGCGGCGCGTACCGCTTGCAGGCGCAGCCGCTCGATATGCGGCCACGCCCATTCTTCGTAGCGGCATTCGGGCAACACGTCGCCGCGATAGAGCGCCAGGGCTTGTTCGAGCAACTCGATGGCGCGTTCCGCTTCGGGTTCGGCTTCGGCGCGGGCGATGAGGTCTTGAAACAGCCACACGTCGCAGACGACGGCGTCGCGCTGGATGGCGATGGTGTTTCCTTCACGGTGAATGAAAAATGTGCCAGCCCGGCGTGGCCGTTCCGGTTCAATGGCGTTGGCGAGGGCGTTCAACGTGACTTTCAATTGCGTTTCGGCGTTATCGGGTGGCGTGTCAGGCCAGAGGTGCTCGAACAGGACTTCGCGTTGCAAGGGGGTGGGGTGCAGGGCGAGCAGTCCCAACAGGTGGCGCGCTTTGGCGCGTCGCCAGGCGTCGGCGGGAACCGGCTGCTTGCCGCGGCAGACCTCGAACGGACCAAAGAGCCGCACATGCAGCGTGTAGCCCGGATGATGTGCGATGTCGGCGGGGAGCCCTGTTTGGCGCAAAAGGGCGCGTGCACGCTCAGCCGCCGGGGGCAGCAAGTGGTCGCGCGCATGGATGAGCAGAGGGATGTAGGCTTGGGGGTCGCGCAGGCCAAAGAGCGTGGCGGCGTGCAGGTGTTCGGGGGCGGTGATAGCGTAGGCAAGCCAGTGCGGCGCATGTTCGGCGAACGTGTCGGGGTCGTGGGTGTGATAGGCTGTCCATGCCATCCAGAGGTGCGCCATGGCGGCGCCAAACATATCGTGGCAGGTTTCAAAACGGTGCAGGGCTTCGTGTAAGGCGCTGGCGGCGTCTTCGGGGGTGGTGTGCAGGGCGTGGGTGATGCCGCGCGCCAAGTGCCCGATGGCGGCTACCCATTCATCGCCGGCACGCAGTGCCAGGCGAATAGCGCGGTCGGCGGCTTCCAGCGCGGTGGCGGGGGCGCCGTGGTGCGCGTGCAAGAATGCCAGCCCAAAAAGCGGTTCGGCTTCGCCCCGCAGGATTGCCAGTTCGCGGTTGAGGCGGATGGCGTGCTCGTAATGGCGTTGCGCGCGCGCGATGTCCGCCAGCGGGGGCAGTTGCCAGGCGTGCCCCAGCCGCATATGCGCGACCGATTCGGTGAATGGGGATTGCAGCCGACGCGCCAGCGCAAGCCCGTCGGCGGCGCGTTGGCGTGCGGATGTGGTGCGCCCTTGCAGAACGTCTACGAACGCGAGCAAGAGGCTCGGTTCGCGGTGGGTGCGGGCGGGACGGTGAGGGGTGGCGGCGTGCTGGTCTGTCAGAATGGTGCGGCAGGCGTCGAGGCGGCCGCTGCGCAGGTGGATGCGGGCTTCAAGTTCGGTGTTGGGGGGAGCGCCCAGGCGGCGTGCAGCGGCGTACCAGCGCGCGCCCAGGTTGGGGCGGCCGCGGTTGGTGGCGTTTTCCGCCAGCAGTTGCAGCAGGTCGGCGCTTTCGGTGGGGGCTTCGCGGCGTAAAACGCGCAAGGCTTGCTTCAACAGTTGTTCGGCGGGGGCGGGGTGAACCGTGTCAATGTAAACGAGCGCCTGGCTTTTGAGCGCTTGGCTTTGCCCGATGGCGTCGTCGCGGGCGAGGTAGCAGGTTTCGGCGCGGCGGTATGCCGCGAGGGCGTCGTCGTAGCGGCTGGTGAAGCGCGCCACGTCGCCCTGGATGAGGAGCAGGTCGGGCCAGGCGTCGCGAATGGCGTCGGGCAGGGCGTTCAGCCAGCGGCGCAGGTGGGCGAAACGCCCTTCCGCCAGCAAACGGGGCGCAACGATGCTCATGCCGTGGGCGGCGGCTTCGTAATCTTCCGCCTGAAGCAGGTGGTCTATGCTTTCTTCGGCCTGCCCATGCTGGGCAAAATAGGCGGCGGCGCGGCGGTGCAAGAGCCGCCAGCGCACGGGGTCGCGTTGGGCTTCTTGCTGTAAAAATTCGTGGACAAGGTGGTGGTGGCGATAGGTCTGGTCGTCAATCTGCACCAGGTTGAGCCCGATATCGGCGAGTTGCGCCAGAAGGGCGGTGCTATCACGCCGACGCCGCACGGCGTCGCAGGCGGCGGGTTCCAGCACGCGCAAAATGGCGGTGTCGAACAAAAATTGTTGGAGCGAGGCGGGGAGTGGGGCGATGAGCGTGTGCATGAGAAAGTCGCCCAGCATATCGAGCGATGCCGCAAGGTTGGGGAGCGCTTCATCAACGCGCTCGGCGGTGGCGCCGCGCAGGTGGGCGGCCAGCAGTTGCAGCGGCATGATCCAGCCTTCGGTGGCGTTGTAAAGTTGCTCGCACTGGTCGGGGCGCAGGCGGATGCCGTGGTGCGCAAACAGCGCGGCAATGTCGGCGCTGGTCAGGCGCAATTCGGATTCGGTGATGAGCCATGCGCGGCGTTGCGCCAGAAAGCGCGTGAGGGTTGGCCAGGTGAGGCGTCGGCGGGTGGTGATGATGAGGTGCAGTGTCGGCGGCAGAAGGCTCACCCAGCGCTCAAAGGTGCGCACTGTTTCGGGATGGTCGTCGAGGTGATGAATGTCGTCCAGCACGAGCAGGCAGTCGGTGGGGGGCTGTTCGGCGGCGTTGGCAAGGGCTTCGGCAATCAGCCCCCACGGGAATTCACCCTGACGGGCACGAACAAGCAGGGGGTGCAAGGTTGCTTGGATACCCGGACGCACGCTATCGAGCGCCGCCGCCAAGTGCGACCAGAAAACGAGCGGGTCGGCGTCTTCTGGTCCGAGTGTGTACCAGGCAAAGGGGAGCGTGGACTGCGTGACGAAGAGCGCCAGGGTTGTGCTTTTGCCTTCGCCTGCGCCGGCTTGCACGATGGTGAGCGTGTGGCGGCGGGCTTCTTCCAGGCGGTCGAAGAGTGCCTCGCGTGTGAGCAGCGGGGCGCGAAAGCGCGGCGGCTTCAGTTTGCTGTGGATGAGCCAGAGTTCGCTCATGATTGGCTGGGTGTGGGTTTGTGTGTGAAGAGGATAGTGCAGACTTTGGGCTGTGGCAAGTGGGTTTTGCGGGGCTTTCGCCCCTTGAGCGAGGGGGAAAAGCCCTGCAAGCGCCCCGAAAAAATTGGAGAAAAAGCGCATTTACAGGTTGAAAAAACGTTGGTAAGGTTTTCTGCGGACACAAAGAGATGCGGGAGTGGGAAGCGAGCGAACGCCCACATTGGGCTGTTCAAGTGGTTGAATTTCCGCCGTGAGTGCGGTATACTTTTCCCAGCCCTTTGTTTTCCGAGCAAGTGCATGCATTTTTGATAAGAGGCTTGTTATGAAAACGGTTTCACAGATGGCATTTGAGACGTGCTCGGATGAAGACCTTGTACAAGCCTGTCTGGAAGGCAATGAAGCCGCGTGGGAAGAACTCATCAACCGCTATGCGCGCCTCATTTACACCATTCCCCTGCGATTTGGATTTCCCCAGCATGTGGCCGACGAAGTCTTTCAAGAGGTTTGCTTGATTTTGCTGGAAAAACTGCACACCTTGCAAAATCGTCGGCGGCTTTCATCGTGGCTGATGACCGTGACACGGCGCGTTTGTATTCGTCGGTATCGCACACAGCCTGATGCGCCCATGCTCGACATACAGGATGTTGTTGTGGTGCACCCAGAGCGTGTTGAAGAGCGTGTCATGCGGCGCGAAGAACAACAGCTTCTGCGAGAGGCGTTGGAGCGCCTGGATGAGCGTTGCCGCCGACTTTTGGCGCTGTTGTTTTTTGACGAAGAGGATGGGGTTTCGTATCAAGAGATTGCGGAACTCCTTGACATGCCGTTGGGGAGCATTGGCCCGACGCGGAGTCGTTGCCTGCAAAAGTTGCGGCGTATTCTGACCGATATGGAAGAAGAAAAAACCTCAAAACCCGAAAATTCATGAGGCAAAGATGTATTTTTCGCACGCGGTTGCGCTCTGTTGAAATGAGGAGGGGAGCGGCGGCGTGTGAGAAGGATGCGAAGCAAGGAGGAAAAGACACATGCCCGCGCCACATGACCCGTTTGAAGACCCTGAATTTGAGGGACAGGAATGGATTGACCCGCCGCCCGATGTGCTCAAACGTGTGTTGAAATCCTTCAAGCGGCATCAATCACGCTTGCAGGATCGTTTGGTGAGCACAGCATCTTTGACGTTTGACAGTTGGTCGCGTATGGCGCCTTCCGGCGTGCGTGGTGCTTTGCAAGAGCGCCAAACGCTGTTCTCGCTGGACGACATGGATATTGATGTCCAGATTCTCAAAGAGGAAGAAGAAGGGATGTTTACCGTGCATGGCCAAGTGTTGCCGCGAGACGGCGATGTGGCGGCGTTGGAGGGAACAGAAGTGCAATTGCTTGCGGGCGGCGAAGTGTATCGGCGTGTACTGTTGGATGAAATGGGCTACTTTCGGCTGACGCTTGTTCCCGCCGGGACATACGCCATGCGTATATTGCTTGAAACGCGCGATATCGTTGTTGAACCTTTGGATGTGCAGGCGTTTCCTGCTGAGGGGACTGCTTGAATCAACCAACGCAATGTGAAAGAGTCTGCCAGTGCTGAGTGTTGATGGTATCCGAGTGGCGATGAATCCAGAAGACCATATCGAAATAGAAGACCCCACCGTGCAAACGCTCCTCGATTTAGCCGATTTGGAATCGCGGTGTGCGTGGTTGCGCACCCACGTTCCCCAGCCGGATGAAGCGTTGTTGACGAAGATACACGACGCCGTCGAGCGCACAAAGCGCCTCAATCCACACCTCACGTTGCAACTTGCCGATGTTCTCGATGCCTGCGCGCGCGTCTGGCAGGATGACGCTGTACGTGCAGAAAGCGCCTATACGCGCGCCAAAGCCTTCCGCCATTTGGGGAAATATGAGCAGGCGGTGGGGTGCTTTGAGACAGCGATTGCCCTTCACCGCCAGCGCGGAGACGACGCCTCGGTTGCGCGGGTGACGGTGGGGTATGTTGATGCACTTTTGTACCTCGGCCACTATGAGCAGGCTTTACACTATTCTGCGCAAGCAGAGCAGGTGTTTGTGCGTGTGGGCGATCAGGCGCGGCTTGCCAAGGTGCTCTCGAATCGGGGGAATGTGCTCGCGCGTTTGGGGCGTTTTGAGGAGGCGCGTCAGTGTTATGCCCGTGCGCGCGAAGCCTTCCGAGCGTTGGGGGATTGGCGTCGGTTGATGATTGTTAATATCAACGATGCCAATGTGCACGCCGAATTGAACGCCTTTCGTGAAGCTGTTGCGCTCCTGCGTGAAGCCCGCCGCTATTTTGAGGATACCGGCGAATCGCGGGTGGTCGCGCAGATTGATGTGAACATGGGGTATCTGGCCTTCGCCCAGGGGCAATACCAGTCGGCGCTCCGCTTGTTGCAGCAAGCGCGCTCTGTCTTTGAGGAACAAGCGTTGCCTGTGGAAGTCGCCTATGTGGATTTGCATCGCAGCGATTGTTATCTGGCGCTCAATCTGTGGCATGAAGCGTTAGAGACGGCGCAAGCGGCGCGCGCTTGTTTTGAAGCGCATGCCATGAACTGGGAGGCGGCGCGCTTGTGGTTGAACGAAGCGATTGCGGTGGCGCATCTGCGTGATGTGTGTGCCGCATTGCAGGCGCTCGACCAGGCGCAAGCCCTGTTCAGTGAGCAGGGCAATGTGCTGTGGAGCGCGGTTGCCGACTTGCATCGCGCCTATTTGCTGTGGCGCAAGGGGGCTTGGGAAGACGCTCGGACGTATGTCTTGGCGGCTCGTGAGCGGTTTGCCGACTATGGTGTGGTTGGGCGCGTTGCTGAGTGTGATGTGCTGCTGGGAGAAATGGCGCTAGCGGACAATGACCTTGACGAAGCGCAGGCGCATTTTCAGCGTGTTGATATGGCGCGCGTGTTTCCCGTGGCGTATCGTGGAGCGTTTGGGTTGGGGCAGGTGGCGCATCGGCGGGGACAACGCCGCCAGGCGGAACGGGCATACAAACAAGCCATTGCGCATATCGAGCAAATGTACGCGGGCTTGCAGAGTGAGATGTATCAAATGGCGTTTTTGCAAGACAAATTGCCCGTGTACGACAAATTTGTGCAGTTTTGCCTGGAAGAACAAACGCCGCAGGCGCAGCGTGAAGCGTTTTCGGGTATTGAGCGGGCAAAATCGCGTGCGTTATTGGATTTGTTGACACGCCTTTCGCTTGAAAAACGGGTGCGCCAGCACAAACACCTTTCGCCCCATGAAAAGACGCTCTGGCGGCAAATGGATGACCTCAAGCGCGAGTTGCATTGGTACTACAACCGCTTTTACGAAACGGTGATGGAAAGCGGCATGCGCGAAGCCCAACCGGTCTCGACCTTGATGTCGGCGATTGCCGACCGTGAAGCGCGTTTGGCGCGCTTGCTGAAACATTGGCATGTGCCCGAAATGGCGGCAACGCCGCGCAATCCGGTTTGGACGGTGCGCGTCGAAGACGTTCAGCAAGCATTACCCCCAAAGAGTGCGCTCCTTGAATTTTACATAAGCCGCGAGGGTGAGGTTATTCTGTTTGGCATCACCCATGAGCAGGTTGTCTCCCGTTCGCTCTCCGTTGACATGGACACGCTCAAAGAAACGTTGCAGCATTTGCGGTTTACTTTCAATAAATTCGGGTATGGTACCGAGTATCGGCAACGGTATCAGCACATTTTATGGGAAGCGGTTCATCGTGATTTGCGGACATTGTATGCGGCGCTGATAGCCCCTATTGAAACATGGCTTGATGGCATTGAAACCCTGGTGATTGTACCGCACGGTCTTTTCCATTATATCCCCTTCCACGCTTTGACGCCGGATGGTGAAACGTATCTCCTGGATCAACATATTGTGACGTATGCGCCAAGTGCAACCCTGTTTTGCCACACGGTTCAGGACTTCCCCACGCATGTGGAACAACCTCCGCTTCTTCTCGGCATACACGACGCCTCCGTTCCCTATGTTGAGGCCGAAGTCAATTTTGTGCGGCACATTTTTCCCGAGGCAACGGCGTATGTGGGCGATACGGCCACGCTCAATGTGCTGCGTGAGTTGACGCAAACGCCGGCGTGCTTGCACCTGGCCACGCATGCTGTTTTTCGCTCGGACAATCCTTTCTTTTCGGCCTTGAAGTTGGCAGATGGCTGGTTTTTTGTCAGCGATGTGTACGAAATGCAGACCATGGCGCCTTTGGTGACCTTGAGCGCCTGTGAAACGGGACGCGCGCATGTGGCGGTTGGTGATGAGTTGGTGGGGTTATGCCGCGGCTTCTTTGCGGCGGGGGCGCGTTCAGTTGTTGTAAGCCTCTGGATGGTTGATGATATTTCGACAGCCAAGTTGATGAAGCAATTTTATGCGGCGTTAGCGGCGGGAATGCCTGTTGCCAGTGCTTTGCGGCATGCTCAGCATGTTCTCCGTGAGTGGTATCCACACCCCTATTACTGGGCGCCCTTCGTTGTCATGGGGAATCCGTTTTATCGACCTCAATGGCCTCAATAAGAGGCTGCAATGTCTTGTGTGAGGAGCGAAGGAGGGTTTTGTATGGTCTCTCGACGGGTCTGGGGGCGTTTGTTGGGCTTGGTTGTGCTTGTGCTGGGCGTATGCGTATGGGGGCGACCCGCGCACGTTTTGGCTGATGCGCCACCTGAGACATACACCTGGCTAGTGACCCTTGCGCCGGGTGTCGATGGGGCAGGCTTGGCGGCTGAGTATGGTGTTGCGGTGGTGGGTGAAGTGCCAGCCCTTGCATTGGTTGCGCTTCAGGCGAGTGCCGATGTGGGCGCACAACTTGCGTCGGATGCGCGTGTGCTCAGCGTGAGCCGTGATGTGCTCCTTGATAGTCAGCCGCGGTACATTGGTTTTGATGGTGCGCCGCTTACGGCACAGCCTCGCTACATTGGCTTTGACGGTGTTCCCGCAGAATATGGCGACCAGTGGGCGCGTGGCGTGGTGCGTTTGGACAAAGCGCACCAGCTGGCAACCGGGCAGGGCGTTGTGGTCGCGGTGCTGGATACCGGCGTAGACCTGGATCACCCCTTGCTGGTGGACAAGCTTGTGCCGGGCTACGATGTGATTGATGGGGACTCTCTGCCGGACGATGTCCCCAATGGCATTGACCAGGATGGGGATGGGGCGATTGATGAAGCCGCAGGACATGGTACGCATGTGGCCGGCATTGTGGCGATGGTCGCTCCTGATGCACGTATCATGCCTGTGCGCATTTTCGATAGCGATGGTCGCGGCTCGTACTTCGACGCTATTCAAGGCATTCTCTACGCGGTTGATCATGGCGCCGACATCATCAATTTGAGCGGGCATGGGCCTGAAGATGCGCCGGCTTTGCAAGCGGCCGTCGCATATGCCCAGGCGCACGGTGTTCTGATTGTAGCGGCGGGCGGCGTCAACGTGCTGGGGTATCCCGCACTGTATGATGGCGTGGTCTCTGTTGGGGCTACCGATCGCTACGACCTGCTCACCGACTTTTCGACGTTCCAGAATGGCGTCGCGGAGGTGTACGCCCCTGGGCGAGAGATTTTCTCGGCATACTACAATGGCGGCTATGCCGTGTGGAGCGGCAATTCCATGGCAACGCCTTTTGCGGCTGGTGCGGCGGCGCTTTTGCGTTCCGTGCCGGGGTGTGATGTGGCGTGTGTCGTGAACACCCTGCGCCAGACAGGGCGTCCGCTGGTGCAGCACCCTGAAGCAAAGCGCATTGACCTGTATGACGCCCTCTTGCAGGCGCGCGGCGAAACGGATATCGCTGTGCGGTTGCAGTATCGCCGTGGAGATACCGCTTGGGATACCACCACGATTGTCCCACAGTTTCGTCTTGTGAATGATGGCGGCACGATTCCATACAGTGCACTACGCATTCGCTACTGGTTGACGCCGGAAACGGCGCATGCTTTGCAGGCCGTAGTGGACTATGCCGCCCAGGGCAATGAGAATGTGACGGTTGCAACCGGGCAAACAACAGATGGACACACGTTTGTTGAGGTTGGCTTTACAGATGGGGCTGGCTTGCTCTATGGCGGCAAGGCTGTTGGCGACGGTGAGTTCATTCAGGTGAATGTGCATGATGCTGAATGGAGCGCCCAGGATGAGACCAACGATTACTCCTTTGGGGCGGATGTGGTGACGTGGCAGGAGTGGGAACGTGTCACCGTGTACTATGACGGGCGTCTGGTGTGGGGGCAAGAACCGGCGCAGCCGACAAACGCGAATGCCTGCACCGTCACATTCACGGTTGAATCAAGTTGGGATGGTGGTGCAACGGTGAACGCCGTGGTGACCAACAACCAGCCGGCTGATGTGGATGGGTGGACGCTTGAATGGGATTGGGGGGCGTCTGTCCCGCTCATCACCAACATGTGGAACGGTTCGTTTATGCAAAATGGGGGGCATGTTGTGGTCACCAATGCAGATTGGAACCATGTTGTACCTGCCGGCGGGTATGTCTCCTTTGGATTTACGCTTCAAGGAAATGCGGCCGGATTTGAGCCCGCCGGGCTTTCCTTGAATGGAGCGCCTTGCTCGCAGTAAACATAACTCGTCTTTCAATGAAACGGTCCGTTGCAAAACGGGCCGTTTTTCTTTTACAGAATGATGTATTTTTTCGGAAAAACCTTCTTCTGTATAAGCGGCAACGGCCGTTGCACAGCAACAACACAAGAACAAAGAGGGGGAACAATATGCGGTCTTTTTCATGGCGCTACGCCTGTATGGTCGTGATGGCAGTGGTATGGAGCGCCTGGCTTCTGGGCTGGTCGGCTTCGGCACCGCTGCCGTCTGCCAAAGCGGCAACCAGCGGTTATTTGCATACATGCGGCAACCAAATTTGCGACGCCAATGGCAATGTGGTGGCGTTTAGCGGGGTCAACTGGTTTGGCTTTGAGACGGGCAACAACGTGGTGCATGGCTTGTGGTCGCGCAATTGGGAAGAGGTGCTCGATCAAATCAAAGCGCTGGGCTACAACAGTATTCGCTTGCCTTTTTCCAATGAGGTGCTGAATCCGGGCACCATGCCGACGGGGATTGATTACTCCAAAAACCCCGATTTGGTGGGACTGACCTCGCTGGAAATTATGGACAAGATTATCGAAGGCGCCGGACAACGGGGCTTGAAGGTGATTTTGGATAACCACCGCTCCAATGCGGGGGCGAGTGCGCAAGAAGGTGGGCTTTGGTACACCGCCGATTACCCTGAGAGTCGCTGGATCGCCGACTGGGAAATGCTGGTGCGCCGCTATGCCGGAAACGATACCGTGGTTGCGGTTGACTTGCGCAACGAGCCGCACGACGATGCTTGTTGGGGCTGTGGCGACCCAGCGCGTGATTGGCGGCTGGCGGCGGAGCGTGCTGGAAACGCCATTTTGGCGATCAACCCCGATTTGCTGATTATCGTTGAAGGCGTGGAATGCTATGGGCCTGGTGGTGAGAACGACCCCTGGAAAGACGCTGATTGCACCTGGTGGGGTGGCAATTTGCTGGGCGTGCGCGAGTATCCTGTGCGCTTGAATGTGCCCAACCGTCTGGTCTATTCGCCACACGAATACCCCGCCTCGGTGTTCCCACAAGAGTGGTTCTCGGACCCCAACTACCCTGACAATTTGCCGGCGGTGTGGGACCATTACTGGGGCTACATTTATAACGAGAACATAGCCCCCCTGCTGATTGGTGAATTTGGCACGCGCTACGTGGATGAGAGCGACAAGCAATGGCTGCAAAAGTTTTTGCCCTATATCCAGCAGAAAGGGCTGAGTTGGACATTCTGGTCGCTCAACCCGAATTCGGGCGATACCGGCGGCATTTTGCTGGATGATTGGACGACTGTGCACGCTGAAAAACAGGCTTTGCTGGAAACGATTCAGTACCCGCTTATTGGGCAAGGGAGCGTCACGCCGCCGGCGACGCCTTCACCTGAACCGGGGACGCCCACGCCGACGCTGCCGCCATCAACACCCACCCCCACGCCCGTCCCGCCCACGCCGACCCCTGTGCCGCCGACGCCCACGCCGCCCGCCGGCGAAACCGCCTGCCGCGTGGACTACGTGGTGCGCAACGAGTGGCCTGGCGGCGCGACGGTGGACGTGACCATCACGAACACCGGCGCCAGCACCATCACTGGCTGGACGCTGGCATGGACCTTCGCCGGCAACCAGCAGATTGCGCACCTCTGGAACGGCGCCTACACGCAGACCGGTGCGAGCGTGACAGTCACCAACGCCGCCTGGAACGGCACGATTGCGCCGGCTGGCTCGGTCACGTTTGGCTTCAACCTCAATTGGAACGGCGCGAACCCGACGCCGACCACCTTCACGCTCAACGGGCAGCCCTGCCGGTAATTGCATTGCCCGGTAGATTGACGCCGCCCCGCAAGAGACACCTTGCGGGGCGGTTCTCTTTCGGGAAATGTATTTTTTTCAACCTTTGATGCCTCTATTTGGGTAGGTGAATCCCCCCATTCACCGTTTGCGTGGCCACGTGACAGGTTGTTCTAGTGTCGAGCTGAATGAGATGAGATTGGAGGTGCTGCATGTCGCAAAGCAACTGGTGTCCAATACGCCAACCGTCCCCGCTCATCCACCTTCTCCTGATCGTTTTCCTGTCTTTTATTGCGTTTGGTGCTGTTGCGCCTGTCCAGGGGGCAACCATTCAATTGTGCGAAAAATGGGGCTACACCTGGGCGGCCGGCGGCACATTCTACGTGCAAAACAATGTGTGGGGCGCCGATACAGCCCAGTGTATCGAAGTCAATGATGCCACAGGTGATTTTGTTGTGACGCAATCGGCGCACAACAACCCCACAAATGGCGCACCCGCCGCCTATCCTTCGATTGTGCAGGGGTGCCATTGGGGCAACTGCACGCAAAACAGTGGGTTGTCGGTGCCGGTGGCGCAATTGAGCAGTGTCACCAGCGATTGGTCAATCACCACTGTCAACAGCGGCGCCTGGAATGTGGCGTACGATATTTGGCTCAGTCCCTCGCTTGATACCACGAATGGCTACAACGGCGGCGCTGAAATCATGATTTGGCTGGATTGGAATGGCGGCGTCCAGCCGGCGGGGGCGGTTGTTGACACGGTGACGATTGACGGCGCGACGTGGGAAGTCTGGTACACGCCCATTGATTGGCACTACATTGCGTATCGTCGTACCACGCCGACGCAGAGTGTCACCAACCTCGACATTTTGGCGTTCATCAACGATGCCATCCAGCGTGGATATGTGCAATCGTCCTGGTATTTGCACGCCATCGAAGCCGGCTTTGAGATTTGGCAGGGGGGCACTGGTTTGGCAAGTAGTGGGTTCTCGGTCACCGTCAACGGCGGTGGGGGCGCACAGCCGACGGCGACGCCCACAGTCGCTCCAACACAAACCGCCACACCGCCGGGGAATGGCGGCGGAGCACCGCCGACGAACGAATACGTCGCCCGCTTCCTGGAATTGTGGAATGAGATTCACGACCCCGCGAATGGGTATTTCAGCCCGCAAGGCATTCCCTATCACTCCGTCGAAACGCTGATTGTCGAAGCGCCCGACTACGGGCATGAAACCACCAGCGAAGCGTACAGCTACTGGCTCTGGCTGGAAGCCATGTACGGCCGCGTGACGGGGGATTGGTCGTATCTGGCGGATGCGTGGAACAACATGGAGACGTACATCATCCCCTCGCACCAAGACCAGCCCAGCAACAATTGCGCCTACAAAGCCTCGTACGCGCCCGAAGGGGACGCCCCCAGCGATTACCCTGTGCCGCTTGACCCGAATGTCAGCGTTGGGGACGACCCCATCTGCAACGAACTCGCCCAAACGTATGGCACGTCGGACATCTACGGCATGCACTGGTTGCTGGACGTTGATAACTGGTACGGCTACGGGCAACGTGGCGATGGTACCACCGCGCCTTCGTACATCAACACCTTTCAGCGCGGTGCAGAGGAATCGGTGTGGGAAACGGTTCCGCATCCCTCGTGGGAAGCTTTCAACTGGGGCGGCCCCAATGGCTTCCTCGACCTCTTCATTGAACAACCGCAGGGCTGGCAGTATGCCCAGCAGTACCGCTACACCAACGCACCTGACGCCGACGCCCGCGCCATTCAAGCCATGTATTGGGCGAAAGTTTGGGCTGACGCGCAGGGCGGTTCGCCTTTGGTGGATAGCCTGGTGCCCAAAGCCGCCAAAATGGGCGACTACCTGCGCTACGCTTTCTTTGACAAGTACTTCAAGACGATTGGGTGCGAAAGCCCCAATTGCCCGGCGGGAACCGGCTATGACAGCGCGCACTACCTGCTCTCGTGGTACTACTCGTGGGGCGGTCCTGTGAGCGGCGGTGGTTGGGCGTGGCGTATCGGTTCCAGCCATGTGCACTTTGGCTACCAAAACCCCGTCGCGGCATGGGTGCTCAGCCAGGTGCCTGCGTTCAAGCCGGCTTCGCCCAACGGCGCAACAGATTGGGCGGTGAGCATGGACCGCCAAATCGAATTCTACCGCTGGCTCCAATCGGCGGAAGGGGCGATTGCCGGTGGTGCGACAAACTCCTGGAACGGACGCTACGACCCACGCCCGGCGGGTGTCTCCGAATTCTATGGTCTCGCGTATGACGATCATCCGGTCTATCACGACCCCGGTAGCAACACCTGGTTTGGGTGGCAAGCCTGGTCTATGGAGCGCGTGGCGGAGTACTACTACCTGACCGGCGACCAGCGTGCCGGCGAAGTCATGGACAAATGGGTGGCGTGGATCAAGAGTGTTGTGCATCTGTTGCCCAACGGCGATTATGAAATCCCCGTGACGCTTGAATGGAGTGGGCAACCAGACCCGTGGAACCCGACCAATCCGGGGCCGAATAACAACTTGCACGTCACCGTTGTCGCCTACAACAAAGACGTGGGCGTCACGGCGGCGCTGGCAAAGGCGCTGATCTACTACGCCGCGGCAACGGGCGACACAGAGTCGCAATTGCTGGCAAAAGAATTGCTGGACCGCATGTGGACGTTGTACCGCGACGACAAGGGCGTTTCGGTGCCCGAAGTGCGCGAAGACTACATCCGCTTTGGTGATGAAGTCTTTATCCCCACAGGGTGGAGTGGCACCAATGCGCAGGGCGCTACAATTCAGCCGGGTGTGACGTTCTTGGGGTTGCGCCCCAAGTACACGCAAGACCCCGATTGGCCGAAGGTCGAAGCCTACTTGAACGGCGGCCCAGCGCCCGAATTCCGCTATCACCGTTTCTGGGCGCAGGTTGATGTGGCGTTGGCCAATGCGCTCTATGGCGAATTCTTCGGCGGCGGCATCACGCCGGTTCCCACACCGACGCCTGCACCAGCCACACCCACGCCGACCCAACCGCTGGCCACGCCCACGCCCACACAGCCGCCGGCGACACCCACGCCAGCACCAGCCACGCCCACGCCGCCGCCCGCCGGCGAAACCGCCTGCCGCGTGGACTACGTGGTGCGCAACGAGTGGTCGGGCGGGGCGACGGTGGACGTGACCATCACGAACACGGGGAGCGCCACCATCAACGGTTGGACGCTGACATGGACCTTCCCCGGTAACCAACAGATTACGAACGGGTGGAACGTCACGCTTTCACAAAGCGGCGCAGTTGTGACGGCGAGCGATGTTGGGTGGAATGGCACCATTGCGCCGGCCGGCTCGGTTACGTTCGGCTTCAACCTCAATTGGAGCGGCGCGAACCCCACACCGACCGATTTCACGCTGAACGGGCAGCCGTGCAATGGCGCGGCAGGCACGCCGACCCCGCCCACACCCACGCCCACCCAACCACCGGCATCACCGACCCCCACACCGACGCCTGCACCAGCCACACCCACGCCGACCCAACCGCCGGCCACACCCACGCCCACACAGCCGCCGGCGACACCCACGCCAGCACCAGCCACGCCCACGCCGCCGCCCGTCGGCGAAACCGCCTGCCGCGTGGACTACGTGGTGCGCAACGAGTGGTCGGGCGGGGCGACGGTGGACGTAACCATCACGAACACGGGGAGCGCCACCATCAACGGTTGGACGCTGACATGGACCTTCCCCGGCAACCAGCAGATTACGAACGGGTGGAACGTCACGCTTTCACAAAGCGGCGCAGTTGTGACGGCGAGCGATGTTGGGTGGAATGGCACCATTGCGCCGGCCGGCTCGGTTACGTTCGGCTTCAACCTCAATTGGAGCGGCGCGAACCCCACACCGACCGATTTCACGCTGAACGGGCAGCCGTGCAATGGCGCGGCAGGCACGCCGACCCCGCCCACACCCACGCCCACCCAACCGCCGGCCACGCCTACGCCTACACAGCCGCCGGCGACACCGACACCCACCAGTGTGCCGCCTACGCCTATCCCCGGCACGCACCTGGATAACCCCTTTGTCGGCGCGACCTGGTACGTCAACCCGGATTGGGCGGCGAATGTGCTGAACCAGGCGCAGCAGACGGGGGGCGTGCTTGGGCAGAAAATGGCCAAAGTCGCGCAGTATTCAACCGCTGTGTGGCTGGACCGTATCGGCGCGATTACCGAAGGGCGTGGCTTGCAGGGGCATCTGGATGAAGCCCTGGCGCAAGGGGCGAACCTCATCACCATCGTGATTTACGATTTGCCCAACCGCGACTGTGCTGCGGACGCCTCGAATGGTGAACTGCTCATCGCGGAAAATGGGCTGCAACGCTACAAAACCGACTACATTGACGTGATTTATAACATCCTCGCCCAACCGCAGTATCGCGATTTGCGCATTGTGGCCATTATCGAGCCGGACTCGTTGCCCAACTTGGTGACGAATCTCTCTGTGCCGGCATGTGCCGAAGCCGACGCGACGGGCGCCTATGTGCAGGGGATTCAGTACGCCATTGACACGCTCCACCAGTTGCCGAATGTGTACATCTACCTCGACATTGCGCATTCAGGCTGGTTGGGCTGGAGCGACAACTTCCAAAAGGCTGTCACGCTCTACACGCAGGTGGTGCAAGGCACAGCGGATGGGTTCAACAGCATTGACGGCTTCGTCACCAACGTATCGAACTACACGCCGCTGGAAGAGCCGTATTTGCCGGATTCCAGCCTTACCATTGGCGGTCAACCGGTGCGCTCGGCAAAGTTTTACGAATGGAATCCCTACTTCGATGAACTGGACTTTGCGCAGGCGTTGCGTCAGGCGTTTATCCAGCAAGGCCTCCCGTCCAGTATCGGCATGCTGATTGACACCAGCCGCAATGGGTGGGGTGGGTCGAGTTATGGGCGCAGCCGTCCGACCGCGCCAAGCACCAATACCACCAACGTGGACGTGTATGTGGATGAGTCGCGCGTGGACCGCCGCTACCACCGCGGCAATTGGTGCAACCAGGCAAGCGGGATTGGCGAGCGCCCGCAAGCCAGCCCCGTGCCGGGAATTGACGCCTATGTGTGGATCAAGCCGCCCGGTGAATCGGATGGCGTGAGCGAACCGGGCATTGTTGACCCCGTTGACCCGAACAAGAAGTTCGACCGCATGTGCGACCCCAACGGGCAGAACCTGTACAACTCGGCGTACCCAACGGGGGCATTGCCCAACGCCCCACACGCCGGACGCTGGTTCCCTGAGCATTTTGAAATCCTGGTGCAAAACGCCTACCCGCCCATTCAGCCATAACGGGCGCATCACACCAAATCGTCGTTTTCGCCACATTTGAGGGGGCACGAGTGTATTTTTCTCGTGCCCCTTTGCTCTGTAAGAGTGCGAGCACACACCCCCGGGGGATGAAAAAGGTGTCTGTTCGCTTGTCGAGGAGGGGGAACGTTCCCTTCCCCAACCAACCGATTTATCGGAGGAGGCTCTTTCATGTCTATTCGTCGCTCATTGTTGCTCTCAACGCTGGCGTGCGTTGTAGCGCTCTTGTTGGCGATGACCGCATCACAGACGGAACCGGTGCGCGGTCAAGCCACATTCAACTACGCCGAAGCCTTGCAGAAAGCCATTTGGTTCTACGAAGCCCAGCAATCAGGCCCGTTGCCGGCGTGGAACCGTGTTTCGTGGCGTGGTCCGTCTGGTTTGCAAGATGGCGCCGATAACGGCGTGGACTTGACGGGCGGTTGGTACGACGCCGGCGACCACGTCAAATTTGGGTTCCCCATGGCGGCCTCGGCCACAATGTTGGCGTGGGGTGCGGTCGAATACCCCGAAGCCTACCAGCAAGCCGGGCAATGGGAACACTTGCTGAACAATTTGCGCTTTGTCAATGATTACTTCATCAAAGCCCACACAGCGCCGCATGAACTTTGGGGGCAGGTAGGCAAAGGCTCGGTGGATCACGCATGGTGGGGGCCGGCCGAAGTCATGCAAATGGCGCGCCCTTCGTACAAGATTGATGAATCGTGCCCCGGTTCCGACCTGGCGGGCGAAACAGCGGCGGCGATGGCGGCGGCTTCGATTGTCTTCCGCCAGAGCGACCCCGCCTATGCCAACACGCTCCTGACGCATGCGGAACAACTGTACGAATTCGCCGACAACTTCCGCGGTGTGTACAGCGACTGCATTACCGACGCCGCGGCGTTCTACCGCTCGTGGAGCGGCTACTGGGACGAACTGGTCTGGGGCGCGATTTGGCTTTACAAAGCCACCGGCGATCCCGCTTACTTGCAGAAGGCTGAAACCTACTACGCCAACCTTTCCAACGAAGGGCAAACGCCCTACAAATCGTACAAGTGGTCGCACAACTGGGATGACAAGACCTACGGCAGTTATGTGTTGCTGGCCAAAGAAACCGGCAAGAGCGTCTACATGGAAGACGCCCAGCGCTGGCTCGACTACTGGACGGTCGGCTTCAACGGGGAACGTGTGCGCTACACGCCCGGCGGGCTGGCCTGGCTCGACCAGTGGGGGTCGTTGCGCTATGCCGCCAACACCTCGTTCATCGCCTTTGTGTACAGCGACTGGCTGAAAGCCAACGGCCAAACCACTCTGGCAACGCGCTACCACGACTTTGCCGTGCGCCAAATCAACTACATTTTGGGTGATAACCCTCGCGGGTGCAGTTATGAAATTGGCTTTGGCGATTGCCCGCCGCGCAACCCGCACCACCGCACGGCGCACGGTTCGTGGGCTGATAGCATCACAACCCCCGCGCTCAGCCGCCACATCCTCTACGGCGCGCTGGTGGGTGGTCCTGGCTTGGACGATGGCTACACCGACGACCGCGGCGATTACGTCTCCAACGAAGTGGCTACCGACTACAACGCGGCTTTCGTGGGGGCGCTTGCCCGCATGACGCTCGAATTTGGTGGCACGCCTGACCCCAACTTCCCCGTGCCCGAAGTGCCCGACGGCGACGAAATCTACATCGAAGCGTCGGTCAACGCCCAGGGGGCGAACTTCACCGAAGTGCGCGCCTACGTGGTCAACAAGTCCGCCTGGCCGGCGCGCATGGGCGACAAACTCTCGTTCCACTACTACTTCACGCTGGAACCGGGCGTCAGCCCCGCCGACATCTCGGTGAGTTCAGCGTATAACCAGTGCGGCACCGCCACCGGACCGCACCACTACGCCGGCGACATCTACTACATCAAAGTGGACTGCACCGGCACGAAGATTTACCCCGGCGGTCAGCCGCATTACCGCAAGGAAATTCAGTTCCGCATCCTCAGCAACGGTGCGTGGGACACGTCCAACGACTGGTCGTATGAAGGGCTTTCGCCGGTCAGCAACTCGCCGGCAAAGACCGCACGCATCACGCTCTACGACAACGGCACGCTCATTTGGGGTGTTGAACCTGGCGATACGCCGCCACCGCCCCCCACGGCCACACCCGTGCCGCCGACCCCAACGCCCGTCCCACCGACACCCACACCCGCGCCGGTGACGCCGACACCCGTCCCGCCGACGCCCACACCTGCGCCGGTGACGCCGACGCCCGTCCCGCCCACGCCGACCCCTGTGCCGCCGACGCCCACGCCGCCGCCCGCCGGCGAAACCGCTTGCCGCGTGGACTACGTGGTGCGCAACGAGTGGCCCGGCGGCGCGACGGTGGACGTGACCATCACGAACACCGGCGCCAGCACCATCACCGGCTGGACGCTGGCATGGACCTTCGCCGGCAACCAGCAGATTGCGCATCTCTGGAACGGCGCTTACACGCAGACCGGTGCGAGCGTGACAGTCACCAACGCCGCCTGGAACGGCACGCTTGCGCCGGCCGGCTCGGTCACGTTCGGCTTCAACCTCAATTGGAGCGGCTCGAACCCGACGCCGACCGGGTTCACGCTCAACGGGCAGCCCTGTTCGTAAAAGCAGCGGAATGCGAGAAAGCAGGCGCGGCTTTATGCCGCGCCTGTTTGATTTGAGTGCCGTACAAGTAAAAATTCGCAGGTTTCAATGTCATGCGCCGCTTGCGCGCCCGTGCATTGCAGCCTGTTTTACAAAACCGATAGCACACATACAATAGCCCCAACCCACACAATGACGTGGAAGGCCACACATGTGGCCTCTTTCCTTGCATACAGCGCCAACCCAAACAAGCCACAATCAAGTGGAGGATTGCGTGTTACGGACACATCTGGCAGGAGAATTGCGAGCAACCCATGCAGGCCAACAGGTCGTGTTGGCGGGGTGGGTGCACCGCCGCCGCGACCACGGCGGGCTCATTTTCGTGGACTTGCGCGACCGTGAAGGCATCGTGCAGATTGTTTTCGACCCTAAACGCTCTGGTGACGCTTTCCACAGCGCCGAAACCCTGCGCCATGAAGACGTGGTGCAAATCGAAGGCACGGTGGCGCTTCGTCCGCCCGAAATGGTCAACCCCAACCTCGCGACGGGTGAAGTCGAGGTGTACGCCACACGCTTGACCGTGCTGAACCGCGCCAAAACGCCCCCCTTCGTCATTCGCGACGAAATCAATGTGGGCGAAGAGTTGCGCTTGCGCTACCGCTATCTCGACCTGCGCCGACCGCGCATGCAGCGCAACCTGCACATTCGCCATCGCACCATCAAATTCATTCGCGATTGGCTGGACGCCCGCGGCTTTTGGGAAATCGAAACGCCCATCCTCATCAAAAGCACACCCGAAGGGGCGCGCGACTTTCTGGTACCCAGCCGCCTGCAACCTGGCAAGTTCTACGCCTTGCCCCAGTCGCCGCAGCAGTTGAAACAGCTGCTCATGGTGAGCGGCATTGACCGCTACTTCCAGATTGCACGCTGTTTCCGCGATGAAGACTTGCGCGGCGACCGCCAGCCCGAATTTACCCAACTCGACCTCGAAATGGCGTTTGTCGAAGCCGAAGACGTGATGGCGCTCAACGAGGCGTTGATGACCGAATTGGTGCAAACCGTCACGCCGCACAAACGCATCAAGCAGACACCCTTCCCGCGCCTCACCTACGCCGAAGCCATGGAGCGCTACGGCTCCGACAAGCCCGACTTGCGCTTCGGCATGGAACTGATTGACGTCGCCGCTGTCTGGGCGGAAACGGACTTCCGCGCCTTCAAGGGCGTGATTGAAAGCGGTGGGCGCGTCAAAGCCATTGTTGCGCCCGGATTGGCGACCTACAGCCGCAAGCAAATCAGCGAACTCGAAGACCTGGCGAAAGGCTGGGGCGCCAAAGGGCTTGCCTGGGTGAAGGTGGAAGAAGGCGGCACACTCTCCGGCGGTGTGGCGCGCTTCCTCGAAAATGTGCGCGACGCCTTCCTGCAAACAACGGGCGCACAGCCGGGCGACCTGGTGCTCATGGTTGCCGATACCGCCGACGTCGTGCACGAAGTGCTGGGGCGCTTGCGCCTGGAACTGGGCGACCGGCTGGGCTTGCGCGACAAGGACGAACTCGCGTTCGTCTGGATTGTGGACTTCCCGCTGGTGGAGTGGAACGAAGACGAAGGGCGTTGGGACGCCGTCCATCACCCCTTCACATCACCCAAGCCCGAAGACATCCCCTTGCTCGACACCGATCCCGGCAAAGTACGCGCGCAGGCGTATGACCTGGCGGGCAACGGCTGGGAACTCGCCGGCGGCTCCATCCGTATCCACCGCCGCGACGTGCAAGCCAAAATGTTCCAACTGCTCAACATTGACGAAGCCACCGCGCAAGAACGCTTTGGGCACATGCTCGAAGCCTTTGAGTATGGCGCGCCGCCCCACGGCGGCATTGCCTGGGGGATTGACCGCGTCGTCATGGTGCTGGCGGACGAACCCAACATCCGCGAAGTCATCGCCTTCCCCAAGACCGCCAGCGGCGCGGACTTGATGACAGGCGCACCCAGCGAAGTAGACCCCAAGCAGTTGGAAGAACTGCATTTGAAGATTGTCCTGCCTGAGCGGGAACCGGCTTCGTCCGCCGAATAACCCGCACAGGCAGAAAAGGCGGCCGCACAGGTCGCCTTTTTCAATGCCAATATCAGGTGGAAGGATATGACGCCATGAACATTGCCATAGACTACACAGCAGGCTTGGTACAGCGCGCCGGTGTGGGGCGCTACACCCGTGGGCTGGTGCAGGCGCTCACCGCCGACCCGCAAGGCGATACCTACACCCTGCTCTACACGCGCGACGCCGAACCAGCCGCCGCCGACGTGCGCCCTGCCTTCCCCGAACATGTGCGCTGGCAGCGCTTGCCCTTCACCCAACGCCAGGCCGCCTTGCTCTGGCAGCGGGTACGCTTGCCCCTGCCCGGCGACCGCTGGGCGGGCGACGCCGACATCTACCACTCGCCCGACTTTGTCTTGCCGCCGCTCAAACGTGCGCGTGGTATCGTCACCGTGCACGACCTTTCGTTTTTGGTGCGTCCTGAATTTCACGAACCGAGCCTCGCGCGCTACCTGCAACGTGCTGTGCCGCGCAGTGTCGAACAGGCGGCGCACATCTTTGCCGATAGCGAGTACACCCGGCAGGAATTGCAACGCCACTTGGGTGTTGCCCCGGAACGGGTCAGCGTGGTCTATCCGGGCGTGGAGCCGCGCTTCCGCCCTTACGATTTCGGCAACGAAGCCGACCACCAGGAACTCATGCAGGTGCGCGCCGCGTTCAGCCTGGATGCGCCCTTCATCCTCTTTGTGGGCACGATTGAGCCGCGCAAAAACATTCGCACCCTCATTCGCGCCTATCGGCTGTTGCGCCAGAAAATGAAATTCGTCTTCCACGAACTCATCATTGCCGGCGGCATTGGCTGGGGCGAAAGCGACGACATCTACACCTTCGTGGACGACTTGCGCCTTGGGGGGCATGTGCTCTTTGCGGGCTATGTCGCCGACGCCTTCTTGCCCGCGCTTTACAACCTCGCCGATTTGGTGGTCTATCCCAGCCACTACGAAGGGTTTGGGTTGCCCGTGCTCGAAGCGATGGCGTGCGGCACGCCGGTGGTGACGGGGCGCAACACCAGCCTGCCCGAAGTGGGGGGCGACGCCGTGCTCTACGTGGACGACGTGGAAGATGAAGAAGCCCTTGCCGAGGCGATGCACCGCGCCCTCAACGACAAGGAGTTGCGCGCCGAATTGCGCCAGAAAGGGCTTGAACACGCCAAACGCTTCACCTGGGAACGCGCCGCCGAACAGGCGCGCCAAGCGTATCGCCGATTGGTGTAAACGGAGAGCCGCCATGCAGACGCCAAACGACGCTGAACGCACCCCGACGCGCTTCTACCGTGCGGCTGGGGGCGTTGTGTTGGACGATGCGGGGCGCGTGCTTCTGCTGGAACGCGACGTCGAACGGGACGGGCGGCTTGTGCATGAAGTACGCTTGCCCAAAGGGCATATCGAGCCGGGCGAAGATGACCGCTCAGCCGCCTTGCGCGAAGTCTGCGAGGAAAGCGGCTACTGCGACCTTGACATCCTCGCCGACCTGGGCACACAGCGCACGGCGTTCACCTTCCGCGGCGACCACATCGTGCGCGATGAGCACTACTTTCTCATGCGCGTGCGCCGCGCTGAACAGCGTGCGCCCCAAGCCGTGCATGGCGAAGAAGCCCTCTTTCGCGTGCGCTGGGCGGCGTCGCTCGATGAGGCCGCACGCTTGCTCACGTTTGACAGCGAACGCGAGTTTGTGCGCCGTGCCGCGCGCTGGCTGACAGGAGAACGCTCATGACGCATACGCACACCCACCCTCAGCACTCGTTGACCGAAACCGCGCCCGCCGTGCGCCGCGTGCTGTTGGTGGTTTTGGCGCTCAATGTGTTGGTATCGCTGGCAAAATTGCTCCTGGGCTTTGCCATCGGCAGCATCAGCATGATTGCCGACGGCTTTCACTCGCTCACTGATAGCAGTTCCAACATTGTGGGGCTGATTGGCGTTGCGCTTGCCTCGCGCCCCCCCGATGAAAACCACCCCTACGGGCACCAGAAAATCGAAACCATCGCCACACTCTTCATCGGGGGCGTGCTGGCACTAACCGCCTGGGAAGTCTTCACCAACAGCCTGGAACGCTTGCGCACCGGCGGCGCGCCGGACGTGAACACGCTCAGTTTTGTCGTCATGGTGGCGACGATTGGCGTCAACCTTTTCGTCACCATCTACGAACGCCGCAAAGCCGTCGAACTTAACAGCGCCATTCTCTACGCCGACGCCCAACACACCCGCAGCGACATCCTGGTTTCTTGCGGCGTCATCGTCAGCCTGATTGCCGCGCGCATGGGCTTCCCCCAATTCGACGTGGTGGTGGCGTTGCTCATCACCCTGGCGATTGCCCGCGCCGCCTACGAAATCATCCGCGATAGCACCCTGGTGCTCGTGGATACCGCCGTCATTGAGCCGGAACAGATTGCCGACATCGCGCGTGAAGTGCCCGGTGTCATCTCCGTGCATAAAATTCGCACACGTGGGCGCGAAGGCAATGTGCAAGCCGATTTGCACGTGCAGGTGGACCCTCATTTGCAACTTGATCAGGCGCACGTCATCGCGCATCGCGTTGCCGACCGCCTGCGCGAAGCGTTTGGCTTGAGCGACGTCGTGGTCCATGTTGAACCGCCGGAGGGGCATCGCACCGATTGGCAACCCGAAGACGAATACGGCGAGACATAGCGCTTCAACCTGCGGAGAAAGGATGATGAACCACTCAACCCCAAGCCGAACAACGCACCTGTTGCGCTTGTTGCCGCCGGGTGTGCGTGATATTTTCGGCGACGAAGCCGCCCGTCTCACGTTGGTACACCGCGCCGCCGAAGAAACCTTTTGGCGCTGGGGCTACGCCCCCGTGGTCTTGCCAACGTTCGAGTATTACGACGTGCTCGCACGTGGGTTTGACGAACAAGCCAGCGGCAAAATGCACCGCTTCATTGACGCCCAGGGCAACCTGCTCGCCCTGCGCCCCGACCTGACGGTGCCGGTTGCCCGACTGGTCGCCAGCCGCCTGGTGCAAGAACCGCCCCCCGTGCGGCTCGCCTACGTTGCGCCGGTGTTCCGCTACGTGGAACCACGTGCGGGGCAACAGCGCGAATTCCGCGAAATCTGGCAAGCCGGCGTGGAATGCGTCGGCGTCAACGACGCCGACGCCGACGCCGAAATCATCGCCTTGCATGTGGCCACCCTGCAAGCCATGGGTGTGCCCCGCTTCCAACTCAACCTGGGGCATATGGGCTTTGTGCATGGCGTGTTTGACGCGCTGGACAAGCAGCCGCCCAACCTTGCCGCCATTCGCCGCGCCATTGACCGCAAGAACCGCCACATCCTCGCCGAAGAACTCGACCGCGCCGGGGTGCGTGGCGCCGCCCGCGCCGCGCTGGAAGCCTTGCCCACGCTCTGGGGGCAGGGCGACGTTCTCGAACGCGCCGCCGCCCTCGCGCCGACGCCGCGCGCACGCAGCGCCATCGAACGGTTGCAGCAGATTGTGGCGCGTTTGGAAGCCTACGGCGTGCGCGATTTCGTCACCATTGACCTGGGCGAAGTGCGCGGTATGCACTACTACACCGGCATCACGTTTGAAACCTTTGCCCCGCACAGCGGCTATCCCATCGCCGGCGGTGGGCGCTACGACAACCTGCTCGCCCTCTACGGCTACGACGCCCCCGCCGTCGGGTTTGCGGTTTTCACCCAGCGCGTGCTCGACGTCCTGGAAGCCGAAAATGCCGCGCCCGACGTGCCGCGCCCCGACGCGCTCATGGTCGCGTGTGGTCATGCGGAATGCCTGGCGGACTTGCAGCGCCGCCGCGCCGCCGGTCAGCGCATCGAACTTGATTTGAGCAGTCGCTCGCCCGAAGGAACACGCCGCAAAGCCGCCGCGCGCGGCATTGGCGCGGTGCTGGTGTGTGGTGAATGGCAGGAGGTGGCGCATGGTGATTGATCGCCCGTTGGTGCTGGCGCTGGGCAAGGGGCGCATGTTTGAAGAAACTACGCGCCTGTTTGACACGATTGGCTTTGACATGGAACCGGTGCGCCGTGCGAAAAAAGAGCGCAAAATGCTCGCCGATGAAGGCGGCGGGCGCTTGCGCGTTCTGCTTGCCAAAGACGCCGACGTGCCCGTCTATGTCGAGCATGGTGTCGCCGACATGGGCATTGTGGGGCGCGACGTGTTGTGGGAAAGCGGCGCGGACGTGCTCGTGCCGCTGTTGCTGGGGGCGCTTTTGCCGAGCAGCCGGTGCCGCATGGTGCTTGCTGGTCCCGCCCGTTGGCGTGGGCGCAATTTGTGCGCCGAACCCTCGCTCACCATTGCCACCAAATACCCCAACATCGCGCGGCACTATGTGTGGGAACGGGGGCTGAGCGCCGACGTGCTGGGGCTAAGCGGCAACATCGAACTGGCGTGCACATCGGGGCTTGCCGACCTGATTGTGGACATTGTGCAAACAGGCACCACCCTGCGCGAAAACAACCTTGTCGAACTCGAAACCATCTTGCAGGTGGAAGCCGCGCTGATTGTGAACCGCGCCGCGCACAAGTTGCGCCCGCACGATATTCAGCCTATTGTCCAGGCGCTGGAAACTTTGCTCGACGCCGCCATGCAACCCAACAGTTGAGGGAGACGCCATGCGCCGCCAACGCATTCCTGCGCCCACCTTGCAGACCATCTGGCTCGCCATTCCGGTGCTGCTCGTGCTCTGGTCGGCGTTGCTCAACCCGTTGCGCCGCCTCGATTTCTGGTGGCATCTCAAAGTCGGGCAAATCATCGTCGAAACCGGGCGCATTCCCACCACCGACCTGTTTTCGTTCACCGCGGCGGGCAAACCCTTCACCTACCCCAACTGGCTGGCGGAAATCATCTTCTACCTGCTCTGGCGCGTGGGAGGGCTAGAACTGCTGGTTGCCTTCGACGCCTTCATGGTCGCATTGGCGTTTGTGCTGGTGTTGGCGACCTGCCTGCAAAGTGGGGCGAACGCGCGCCGCGTCGCGCTTTTGGCGCTGGTGCCTGCCGTCACCTTCGCGTTGTACAGCAACCTGCGCACGCAAGTCTTCTCGTTTGTCTTGCTGGCGTTCTACTTTTGGGTGTTGTGGAACGTGCGGGCAGGGCGTCGCTCCCGCTGGCTCTGGCTGTTGCCGCCGCTGATGGCGTTCTGGGTGAACGTGCATGGCGCGTTTGTGCTGGGGCTGGGCGTGCTGGCGGGCTTTCTGGTGAGTGAAAGTGTGCGCCGCTGGTGGCACGGCGACACGCCCGACACCATACCGCCGCCTCTCTTGCGCCGCATGGCGCTCGTGCTGGTCTTGTCTGTGCTGGCGACGCTCATCAACCCCTACGGCGTGCAGATTTACGGCTACGTGCGCCAACTGCAACAAGACCCCGCGTCGCAACGCTTTGTGACCGAGTGGCAACCGCCCGTCATCACCGCCACGGAGCATCTCTTGATTTTCTTTGCCCCCTTCTTCATTGTGTTGTTGGGGTTGCTGTACAGCGCCGCCCCGCTCGACCTGACCGAATTGGGGCTCTTCATGGGGTTTAGCGTCTTTGCGCTGGTCTCGGTGCGCAATGGCATCTGGTTCGCCATTGCCGTCGCGCCCATTTTTGTGCGGCACATGCAAGCGTTGCGTGTCCAGCCGCTGGCGCACATGCGCCGCCGCCTGGGGCTGCCTGAACCGCAGTCAGCGCCGCAGCGCCCCCGCCGCGAAAGCCCCGTGCTCAACGGGCTGTTGGTGATTGTGCTGGCGAGTCTCACGCTCTTGTTCAGCCCGTGGGTGCGCCCGCACCTGCAAAGCGAGCGCCTGCGCCCCACGCTCATTGACCCCGTCATTCCGGTTGAAGCGATGGACTTCATCGCCGAAGCCGACCTGCAAGGCAACATCTTTCACGTCCAGGACTTTGGCGATTACATGATTTGGCGGCTCTGGCCCCAACAACGTACCTTCATTGACGGGCGCGTCCATCTCTACTCCGATGAACTGGTGGAAGATTACATCGCCGCCCTCAGCGCCCGCGATTGGGAAGCCGTCATGGACAAATACGCCATTGAGTACATCTTCCTGCCCAAGCCGACCGAAGAAAACCCCGACCCCCCGCCTTTGTTGGACGCGGTGCGCCAATCGCCCAATTGGCGCGTGCGCTACGAAGACGACAAAAGCATCCTGTTCGAGCGGGTGCGCTCGCCTGAAACCTGACCAATCAAGCACGGAGGCTTTTCATGTCCACGCCCAACTTCAACCACTACTACACCAACGCCGAACTTGACGCCTTGCTGGACGAGTGGGTGCGCGCCTATCCCACGCTCATCGAACGGCGCGAAATCGGGCGCAGTTTTGAAGGACGCCCCATCTGGTTGCTGGTGCTCACCAATCGCGAAACGGGTGCAGACACCACCAAGCCCGCCGTCTGGGTAGACGCCAACATTCACGCGACCGAAGTCGCCGGCACGACGACCGTTCTGCACATTGTGCACACGTTGCTGAGCGGCTACGGCGCTGATGAGCGCATCACCCGCTTGCTCGATACCAGCACGCTCTACGCCGTGCCGCGCATCAACCCCGACGGCGCCGAACTCGCGCTTGCCGACCAGCCGCGCTATCTGCGCTCTGGCGTGCGTCCCTACCCGTGGGACGAACTCGCCGAGGGCGTCCACCAGCAGGACGTGGACGGCGACGGGCGCATTCTGCAAATGCGCATCGAAGACCCCAACGGTGATTGGACGGTGAGCGAACTCGACCCGCGCCTCATGCGCAAGCGCCGCCCTGACGAACATGGCGGCACGTACTATCGGCTCTTGCCCGAAGGAATGCTCGAAGATTTTGACGGCTACATCATCAAAATTGCCCGCCCGCGCGAAGGGCTGGACTTCAACCGCAACTTTCCCTACGACTGGCGACCCGAAAACGAACAGCGCGGCGCAGGACCGTACCCCACCTCAGAACCGGAAATCCGCGCCATTGTGGACTTTATCGTCAATCATCCCAACATCAACGCCGCGCTCACCTATCACACATTCAGCGGCGTTATTTTGCGACCCTACGGCACCAAACCCGACGACCAGATGAACACCGACGACCTTTGGGTGTTCCAGAAAATCGGGCAACGCGGGAGCGAACTCACCGGCTACCCGTGCGTCTCGGTCTATCACGACTTCCGCTATCACCCCAAAGAAGTGATTACAGGCGTCTTTGATGATTGGCTCTACGACCACTTTGGCATGTTTGCCTTCACCGTCGAACTGTGGGACATCGTTGGTCGGGCGGGCATTACCGAACGCAAATTCATTGAATGGTTCCGCGACCACCCGCACGAAGACGACCTGAAAATTCTGCAATGGGCGGATGAACACATCGGCCCCGACGCCTTTGTGCCGTGGTACGAATTCAACCACCCACAGTTGGGCAAGGTGGAATTGGGCGGCTGGAACTTCATGTACACGTGGCGCAATCCGCCCCACCACCTCATGGGCGAAGAAGCCGCCCGCAACACCCCGTTTGTGCTTGCTCTGGCGGATATGCTGCCGCATCTGCACATTCACACGCTCACCGTCACCCCGCTTGACGATGACGCCTGGCATATCAACCTGGTGGTGGAAAACAGCGGCTACCTGCCCACCTACACCAGCCAGCAAGCCAAACAGCGCCATGCGGTGCGCCCCGTGCGCGCCGAACTGACCCTGCCCGACGGGGCTGTGCTGGTGAGCGGCAAGCGGCGGGTGGAACTTGGGCATCTCGAAGGACGGAGCAACAAGCACAGCGTCACCTTTGCGTACAGCCCCACCGACAACCGCGCCCGCGCCGAGTGGGTGGTACGCGCGCCGCGTGGAACCATACTCACGTTGACGGTCAAAAGCGAACGCGCGGGCGAATTGACGCGCACCATTCACCTTGAACCCGAAGGAGGTTCGGCATGATTCGCATTCTCACGGTTGAAGAGGCTCGCCAAACCATTCTCAAACGCGAACTGCTGGGCGAAGGCGAGATTCCACCTGAGCGGCTGGAACGCCTGCGCGAAGCCACCAAGCGGCCGCACATTCGCAGCGCCGCCGAGGGCGTTGCCGCCATCATCGAAGATGTGCGCACGCATGGCGATGAAGCCGTCCGCTACTACAACCAGGTGCTCGATGGGGCGGAAGTGGGCGACCTGGAAGTGCCGCCTGAACGCATGGCGGAAGCCTTCCAGCGCCTGCCGTCCCACATTCAGCAGGCGCTGACCCACAGCGCCGAACGGGTGCGCCGTTTCCACGAAGAGCAGGCGCGCCGCGAAACCGGCTGGCAACACGCCAACGCCGCCGACGGCACAACCCTGGGGCAACTTGTGCGCCCGCTGGAACGGGTGGGCATCTACGCCCCCGGCGGGCAGGCGCTCTACCCCTCATCGGTCATCATGGCGGCGGTGCCGGCGGTGGTTGCCGGCGTGCGCGAGATTGTGCTCGTCTCGCCGCCTTCCGGTCCCGACGGTATTGCCGACTTGATTTTGGGGGCGGCGCACGTCTCCGGCGTGACGCGGGCGTTCAACGTGGGGGGCGCGCAGGCGATTGCCGCGCTCGCATACGGCACGGAAAGCATCCCCCGTGTGGACAAAATTCTGGGTCCCGGCGGGCTGTTCGTCGTGCTGGCGATGAAACAAGTCTTTGGCGTGACGGGCATTGCCGGCTTGCCCGGTCCCACCGAAACCTTGCTCATCGCCGACGACAGCGCCAACCCCGCGCTGGTTGCCGCCGACTTGCTGGCGCAAGCCGAGCACGACGTTCTCGCCAGCGCCCTATTGCTGACGCCGAGCCGCCGCCTTGCCGAAGCCGTTGCCGAAGAAGTCGCGCGGCAGGTGGCGGTGTTGCCGCGCCGCCCCATCATCGAAGGCAGTTTGCAGCGTGGAAGCGGCATCGTGCTCACGCGCGACATTGCCGAAGCCGTGGCGCTCGCCAACGACTACGCCCCTGAACACCTCTGCCTCTTGCTCGAAGACCCGTGGGCGTGGGTGCCGCACATTCAGCACGCAGGCGGTGTGTTCGTGGGTGAAACGGCGTGCGAAGCCCTGGGCGACTACATTGTCGGTCCCAGCCACATCATGCCGACCAGCCGCACCGCCCGCTTTAGCAGTCCCGTCAACGTGCGCGACTTCCAGAAAATCATCAGCCTGTTCGGGGTGAACGAAGACGCCTTGCAGCGCCTCGGTCCCGACGCTATTGCGCTGGCGGAAGCCGAGGGCTTGCAGGCGCACGCTGAAGCCATCCGCAAGCGTCTGCGTGGCTAAGCGGCGGGGGCGACACACTGTCGCCCCGCTTTCGTCTTGTGGTACAATGTGCCTGAACAGGCGACAAGAGGAGCAACGTCTATGCGATTCCCACCCATCATTGGCGTCATCGGTGCCGGGCACGCCGCGCCCGATATCCTCGAAATGGCCGAAGCGGTTGGGCGCGAAATTGCGCTCGCCGGCGCATGGCTGGTCTGCGGGGGGCTGGGGGGCGTTATGGAAGCCGCCAGTCGCGGCGCCAAAGCCGCCGGCGGGTTCACCATTGGTATTCTGCCCGGCCGCAACCGTGAGGACGCCTCGCCCTACATTGACGTGCCCATCGTGACGGGGCTGGGCGAAGGACGCAATTTGCTGGTGGTGTACAACGCGCAAGTGGTGATTGCCGTGGGGGGCGAATGGGGCACGCTTTCCGAAATTGCCCTGGCGCGCAAAACGGGGAAGCCCGTTGTGGCTTTGCATTCGTGGGCGTTGCGCTTCCCCGATGGGCGTGAAGCCGACGTGTTGCGCGCCGAAACCCCCGCCGACGCCGTGCGCTTGGCGTTGCAGCAGATTTCAGCAAGCGACCAATCGTAAAGGAGCAGCACTCATGGCCTCTTTACAGCGTATCGTGATGATGTCAGGGAACGCCAACCGTCCACTTGCCGAACGCATGGCGGCGCATGCCAAACGCCGCTTGGCGGATGTCACTGTTTCGCGTTTCCGCGACGGCGAGACGCAAGTCATCATCAACGATGATATTCGCGGCGCGGATGTGTTCATCATTCAACCTACCTCGCCGCCCGTCAATCAGCACCTCATGGAACTGCTTGTGATGATTGACGCCGCCCGTCGGGCGTCGGCGGGGCGTATCACCGCCGTGGTGCCCTACTACGGCTACATGCGGCAGGAAAAGAAGACCGAAGGGCGCGAGCCAATTAGCGCCAAATTGGTGGCAAACCTCATCACGGTCGCGGGGGCGAACCGCCTGCTCACCGTGGATTTGACCAACGCCGCCATTGAGGGCTTTTTCGATATTCCCGTTGACCATCTGTCGGCTATGCGCCATCTCGCCGAACGCATCAACGCCCTGCGCCTGGAAAACGTGGTGCTTGTGGCGCCCGATGTCGGGGCGGTGCGCCGCGTGGAGCGTTTCCGCACCTACATGCGTGATGCCGATGTCGCGGTCGTCTTCAAAGACCGCCCACGCCCTGATGAAGCCGTGGTGAGCGGTATCGTGGGCAACGTCGCCGGCAAGACCGCCGTCATCGTGGACGATATTGTCTCCACGGGGGGCACCCTCATCGCCGCCGCCGAGGCACTGATTGCCAACGGGGCGGAGCGCGTGCTGGCGGCTGTCACGCATCCCGTGTTGGCGGCTGGGGCGGCTGAACGGCTTGCCGCATCGCCCATCGAAAAAATCTTCATCACCGACACCATCGCGCTGGATGAATGCCCCGCCCCCTTTGAGCAAGTCTCGCTGGCGGCGTTGCTTGCCGAAGCGGTCAACCGCATTCACTACGGCATCTCATTGAGCGAATTGATGAGCGATTCTTCGCCGGTGGTCTGATATGCCTGCCGCCGCGCTTTCAACCATGTGGATGCAGTTGCGCTTTGACGCCCTGCCGCCGTTCGCCGAAGCAGCGGCGGCGCTTGGTTTTGGGGCGCTTGAACTGAGCCACGTCGTCACACCCGCCATGCTGGAACATCTTTCCCCCGCGGCGCTCGCTTTGCCCGTGCGTGTCTGCCATCATCCGTGCCCCAACCCCGGCGGCGTGCCCGAACTCAGCGCCACCGACCCCGACGCCCACGCCCGCGCGGTGGCGGCGGCGTGCCGCACACTTCACACCGCCGCCGAATGGGGGGCGCACGCCGTTGTGGTGCACGCCGGCATCGTCCCGCTGGACCGCCGTTGGGAGAATGCGTTGCGGGCACGTGTGCTGGCGGGCGAGCGCGAAACGCCCGCGTACACGGCGCTTTGGGCACAGGTTCAGCAGGAGCGGGCGCGCCGGGCGGAAACGGCATTGGGGGCTGTGCGCCGCGCGCTGGATGTGTTGGTGCCGCTGGCTGAACGCCTGGGCGTGCGCATCGGGCTTGAAACCGGCGAATGGGTGGCGGCAATTCCCTCGTATGCGGAAGCCCGCGCCCTGTTGGACGACTACCCGGCGGCGGTGCTGGGGCTTTGGGTGGATACGGGGCACGCCACCATTGTGGAACGCCTGGGGGGCACCCCGTTGCGGCACTGGTTGCAGACGTTTGCGCCCCGCCTTGTGGGCATGCACTATCACGATGTCCACGGCCTGCGCGACCACCTCATCCCGGGGCGGGGCACCATTGCGTGGGGGGAAATCGCCTCGCTGATTCCTGCGGACGCGCTCCCGACCTGCGAATTTGATTGGTACTACACGCCCGCAGAAATTGCCGAAGGACGGGCGTTTTTGGCGCGGCACGGGCTGGTGGATGGCGCGTAAACAGGCAATCTCTTTCACCCAAATACGCTTTCTGCTATACTTTCACGCGCCCTTTACGTCTGTGTCAACATCTATGCTCGCATTGTGTCATGAAGGAGTTGGTCCATGAGTGAACAGGAAAAAGTGAAAGTGGTCTTGCGTCGGCAAGAGTGGGAAGTGGAACCGGGGATGACCGCCAAACAATTGTTGCAACATTTGGGGCTCAACCCGCAAAGTTATCTCGTGACGGTGAACGGTGAATTGGTGAGCGAAGATACACGCTTGCAACCGGGGGATTTTGTTCGACTGGTGGCTGTCATTTCAGGTGGAAGGGATTAGGTGTGCTATGAAATGCCGAAAGTGTCGTGAAAAAGCCGTGATCAACATGCGCCAGCACAAACTGGCGTTGTGCAAAGAGCATTATCTCGAATGGTTTGTTGAGCAGACCGAACGTTTCATCAAAAAGTACAAAATGTTCACGCGCGATGAGCGTGTGCTGGTGGCTGTCAGCGGGGGGAAAGATTCGCTGGCGCTGTGGGATGTGTTGTTGAAACTGGGCTATCAGGCGGATGGTTTCTACCTGCGCCTGGGCATTGATGGTGGTATCCAGTACAGCGATGAATCGTACGAGAAAATCAAGAAATTCGTCGCCGAGCATCCGGGCACGCAACTGCATGTTGTAGACGCCAAGGAGATGTACGGCGAGAGCATTCCCGAAGTTGCCCAACGCTCACGGCGTGGGCGCGGCAAGCCCTGCTCGGTCTGCGGGCTGATCAAGCGCCACGAAATGAACCGCATCGCCCACGATTTGGGCTACCCCGTGCTGGCAACCGGGCACAACCTGGATGACGAAGCCGCCGTGCTCTTTTCCAACACGTTGCACTGGCAGGTGGGCTACCTGGCGCGGCAATACCCCGTCTTGCCCGAGGGGGATGGTTTTGCCCGCAAGGTGAAGCCGTTTTGCCGCTTCTACGAGCGTGAAACGGCGGCGTATGCCTTGCTGGCGGGCATTGATTACATGTATGAAGAATGCCCCTATTCCGAAGGCGCCAACACAATTTACTACAAAGAACTGCTCAACAAACTGGAAGCCGAACGTCCCGGCGCGAAACTGCACTTCTACCTTTCATTCTTGCGCGCCAAAGACAAAGACGGCCTGTTTGCCAACTGGGAAGAGGAAAAAGTCGAACTGCATGCGTGTGAACGGTGTGGCCAGCCGACGAGCGCACCGGGGTTGTGCGCCTTCTGTCGCCTCTGGCCGGAAGAGGTGCTGAACAAGCCGCAAGAGGCTTTCGTGCCGTTGACGCTGGTCGGCGGCTTGCACACACAACATGATGAGGAAGAAGCAACGACGCTATGAGCCAGAATCCACTGCACTCTGTTCGTGAAACAACGGCGTGGGTGGCTGAACGGGCGCGGCATGTGCATCTGCTCCCCGACGCCCTAACGGTGTTGGCGGAATCGCTTGTAGCGGATGGCGGCGTCAACCAGTCCTGGGATCGCACGCCCCACTTTGCCGATGGAACACCGCGCACGGTGCAGTATCTGCTTGTGCTGGATGCGCTCAATTTTTGCTTCTGGCCCAAGCCGGGGTTGGAGTATGAGCATCTGGCGCTGGGCTTGAAGCGCGCCATTGAAGCCGACCCCCACGTCTTCGACGCTGAGCGGTTGGTGCAGGTTGAAGCCGACGACCTGCGGCGTTGGGTGGGCGCTGAGTTGCCCCAAATGGAAGAACGTGTGCGCCTTGTGCGCGAGGTGGGGGCGGGCTTGCTGGCGCATTTTGGTGGGCAGGCGGCCAATCTGGTGTCGGCGGCTGACCATTCGGCGGCGCGGCTGGTGTCCTTGTTGACGGCGCATTTCCCCGGCTTTCGCGACCATGCCGTGTACGATGGGCGGCAGGTCTTTTTCTACAAGCGCGCGCAGATTTTTGCCGCCGATGTGTGGGGCGCGTTCAACGGGGCAGGGCTGGGGCGGTTTGATGATGTGCATGAGATGACAATGTTCGCCGATTACCGCGTGCCGCAGTATTTGCGGGCACGTGGTGTGCTGGTGTATGCCCCGCCGCTTGCCGAAAAAGTGGACGCCCGACAGGAAATTGCGCCCGGCAGCCCCGAAGAAATTGAGATTCGGGCGGCGACGGTGCAAGCCGTCGAACACTTGCGCTCGCTTTTGGCGCAACGCGGCTATGATGTGCCGGCGGTGCAGGTGGATTGGCTCTTGTGGGAACGCGCCGAAGCCGTGCGCGAAAGTTTGCCGCCGCACCACCGCACGCTGACAATCTACTACTGACCGCAACCATCTGTTGAAAAAAGCAAACACCCCGCTTTGCAGCGGGGTGTTTTGTCTGTCGGCTACGCTTCATCGGCGCGGCGTGGAACTTCGTGGCATTGGCGACAGCGCGCCTCGTACACCTCATCCGCCCCTACCATGATGACGGGGTCTTCGTAAAAAGCGGGGCGACCGTCAATCAGGCGCTGGGTGCGGCTGGCAGGCGCGCCGCATTTGACGCAAATCGCGCTCAACTTGTCTACCACTTCGGCTTGTGCAAGCAACAGCGGCATCGGGCCAAACGGTTCGCCGCGGAAATCCAGGTCAAGCCCCGCGGCAATCACACGCACGCCGCGGTCGGCGAGTGTGTTGACAACCGTGGCAATGTGCCAGTCGAAGAACTGCACTTCATCAATAGCGACAACCTGCGTATCGGGTTCGAGCAGGCGCAAAATATCTTCGGCGTGCTCAACGGGAATCGCGTCAATTTGCATGCCCGTGTGCGACGCGACGCGGGTTGAGTGATACCGGTCATCAATGCTGGGCTTGAACACTTGCACCTTTTGGCGGGCAATTTGCGCACGGCGGACACGGCGAATCAGTTCCTCGGTTTTCCCGCTGAACATGCTCCCACAAATCAATTCCACCACACCACCGACTGGGAAACGTTGCGGCATACGACCTCCTTGTGCGATGGTGCCACGCTGGATGTGTTGCAACGTCATGTTGAAACCCTCTCACCAAAGAAAAAGCGGCAGGCCGAACCTGCCGCTTGGTTTGCATCGTTGCGATTATTCCTCGGCCGTTTCGTCTTCGTCCACGATTTCGAGGATTTCTTTTTTGCGCTTCTTCTTGCCGCGGGTTTGGCTCAACTCTTGCGCGGCTTGCAAGCGCTTCATGAAGCGGTCCACTTGCCCCGCCGTGTCCACAATGCGTTGCTCACCGGTGAAGAACGGGTGGCAAACGCTGCACACGTCGGTGTGGATTTCCTTCTTGGTGGCGCCGACGGTAAAGACGTTGCCGCAGGCGCAAATCACCTTCGCATCGGGGTAGTACGTCGGATGAATTCCCTCTTTCACTGTGCCAACTCCTCTCGTGGATACACGCTCACCAGTTTCTTGCCGCCACGAGCGTATTCGTATTTGACGATACCGTCAATCTTGCTGAACAACGTATAGTCGTTGCCCAGCCCCACATTCTTACCAGGGTAAATGCGCGTGCCGCGTTGGCGCACCAAAATCGAACCCGCCTTCACGAACTGGCCGCCGTAGCGCTTCACGCCCAGCCGCTTGCTGATACTATCGCGACCGTTCTTGCTCGAACCACCACCTTTTTTGTGAGCCATACCACTTCCTCCGTTTTCGTCAGGCCTGTTTAGGCTTCGATACTCTCGATTTTGACACGGGTAATCGGCTGGCGATGCCCACGCTTGACGCGATAGCGTTGCTTGCGGCGGTAGCGGAAGATGATTTTCTTCTTGTCCTTGGTGTGTTCCAGAACGGTGCCAATCACCTTCGCGCCTTCAACCACAGGCGTGCCAACCTTCGCCTCGTCGCCACCCACGAACAAGACGCGGTCGAACGTCACTTGTTCGCCTTCGGCTACGGGGAGGCGTTCCACCGTAATCGTCGCGCCTTCTTCGACGCGGTACTGTTTTCCACCCGTTTCAATGACTGCGTACACTGCTCGCCTCCGCTGGTTTTCTCGAAAATCAATCCGTTTTTTTCGACATGAAGACACGGGCCATCAGGCCCGCGCTGATGCACATAATGGAAAAAGCCAGAAAGCACGCGTGATTATAGCAGTGGGTTGGGTTGTGTCAAACGCGCTGGGCGGATTGGCGGCGTTTTCCTCTGTTGGGCATGTTGCACGGTCGAATTCCCATACCTGGGCTTTGCCTGCTTCAAAGAGCAGGTGAGCGTCGGGGAGCGCATGAAGCCATTCTTCAGGCACAAGCGGGACGCCTGGTCCGCCAATCGTGCCGCGGTCAGCGCCAAGATAGATGTGGGTGATGCCTGCGCGACAGAGGACTGCGCGCAGCGCTGCCGGTTCCCCCTGGCTGGCTTGAATGTCAAGGACAATGTGGCGAATGTCAATGGGGCGTTGCCCTGGTGGGTTATGTTCCAATGTGGAAATGAGCGGTGGAATGAGGATGGGGCGCTTTGTGAAGTAGGTCAACCACCAACCACCATCCGAGCCGACGGCAACAGTGTCGTTGAACGCCAGAAACCCATTGATGAGGAACAGGCTCTCGGTGGGGGTATGGGCACGAATCCACTCGAAAGCCTGCACGTCATCCTGGGTGAGCATTTGATAGCCGGGTTCAACGATGCCGATTTGCTGTCGGCTTCCCAGCAAGGCAAGAGTGATGAGGAGAATGCTCAAGAATGGTTCAAATCGTGACGTTGTGAGGCGTTGCAAACTTCCGGCAATGCTCGCGGCGAGAACCAAAGCCAGCAAAATGTAGCAGGCAATCATAAGCGTGAAGTTGGAAATGAAATTGTTGCCGCCAATGCCGAAGAAGAAAGGGTTTGAAGCCGCGAATGACAAAAAACACCATGTGGCAATCGCCCATGCCCAGTGGTATCGCCGTACAAGTGCAAACACGCCTGCCAGCATTCCGCTTCCTACAAGCCATGTGGGGTAGTAGGCAGGGACCATGCCCCAGATGGTGCGCATTTCCTGGAATAGTTGCGCGCGGCGTTCGTCCGGAAGCGTGTTGAAAGTCTGTGCGGCGTACTCATCGAACGAACCTCGGCGCAGGCTCCAAAACCAGGACGAAACAGACAAAGCGCCCACAAGTCCCGCCATGCCCAACGTGGCTGTGCGGGCAACCCATTCGCCTGGTGTGGTACGCCAACGCCAGAAGGCAACACCCCCCCATGCAAGCGCTGCCAATGCCGCAAGCAGTGCAACGCGGTAATGTGTGAGCAGTAAGCCTGCGGCAAACCAGGCGGCCAGCACCAAGAAAGCCCGGGGTGGGCGTTTCGCATCGAACCACCAGCGATGAAACACCCACAATAAAGCCGGTAAAATGACCTGTCCGGCGAGTTGTGTATCACGGCTCCAATTGGCATAAAAAGCGGGGTGGCGGCTCAGGAAACCGGCGACGAGGAGGGCGACGAGGGCGCTCCACCGCTGACCGCGCGTGAATGCTAGAACGGGGGCGGCGAGCACCAGCACGGCGGCAACGTTGAGCGCTTGCGCAATGAGCAAAACAGCGAGATGAGCCGGTTGGTGGCTTAGCCAGGCGAAAGCCGCCGCAGTGGCGTGGAAACCAAAATGGTAGGTGAATGTTTGTGCGGGGGCATACGGTTCCCATGACGAAAAAAGCCCCCCTTCTTCCAGCATGCGTTGTACAATGATGCTATGTTGCACGCCATCGCCCCAGGCTGGTGCAAGCATTTCACGCACCACCCAGAAGCGGCTTCCCCATAAGAGCAGGACAAGCACACATGCGGTGAGTGTGAAAACATCGAGATGCCACGCGCCCGTTTTCCCGCGCCAGATGAGAACAATGCTCGCCGTGATGATGAGCCCCCAGATAGCCAGAGGGGTGAGCGTGATGCCGAGTTGGGCGGCAAAGAACACCATGAGCGGATAAAAGGGTAAACTGACAGCGGGCGCCAGGATAAAACGTTCAAATGTGCTGAGTGGCAATGGTAAAAAAGAGAGGAATGCCAATCCCGGCAGGAAGAGCACAAGCCCCATGAGTACCGCCAGGGCAATGGCCGAGATGGGAAAAGCGGCTGTCCCGTGGGGTGGTGGAAGAAGGAGCGCTGGATGTTTTGACAGCCAGTTGGCCGTTATCATCCAGAGGAGAAGCAGGCTTGCAATATGTAGGCGCCACCGCATAGGTTTCCTTTTGAGTCCTTGAGATTTTGGTGGTTTATTCAGTTGCATGGACGCTTTCGGGGCGGCGATTATACCTTCACCTTCCCACCAGCCAAACAGAACACTGCTCGCATGTGAGAGGAAAAACGGCGCGGCAGCGAGCCGTTTGATGGCTTTGTGAGATGATGGCTCGTTGGTATACTACTCACACCCGACAACCAACCGAAATTCACGAAGGAGTGAAACCATGACCCTCAAGACCCGCACTGTGCGTGCACCGCGTGGTCCTCAACGTACCGCCAAAGGGTGGATTCAAGAAGCCGCAAAGCGCATGTTGCTCAACAACCTCGACCCCGATGTTGCTGAAAAGCCCGAGGAGTTGATTGTGTACGGTGGGCGTGGCAAAGCCGCCCGCAGTTGGGAAGATGTGGAACGCATTATCGCCGTGCTCGACCGGCTCGAAAACGATGAAACCCTGCTGGTGCAATCAGGGCGCGCCGTGGGCGTGTTCCGCACACACGAATTGGCGCCGCGCGTCATTATCGCCAACTCCAACCTCGTGCCCAAGTGGGCGACGTGGGAAGTCTTCGACGAACTCGAACGCCTGGGGCTCATCATGTTCGGACAGATGACCGCGGGCAGTTGGATTTACATCGGCACCCAGGGCATTCTGCAAGGCACCTATGAAACGTTCCTGGCAGCCGCCAAAAAACACTTCGGCGGCTCGCTCAAAGGCACCATTACCGTCACCGCCGGTTTGGGGGGAATGGGCGGCGCGCAGCCGCTTGCCGTAACGCTCAACGAAGGCGTTGCCATTGTCGTGGAAGTGGACCCCCACCGCATTCAGCGCCGCATTGAAACGAACTACCTGGACACCTGGACCGACAATCTGGACGAAGCCTTGCGCCTGGCGGAAGCCGCCAAGCGCGAAGGGCGGCCGCTCTCCATTGGCTTGCTGGGCAACGCCGCGGCGGTTCTGCCCGAAATGGTGCGCCGCGACTTCATTCCCGACCTGGTGACCGACCAGACCAGCGCCCACGACCCGCTTTACGGCTATGTGCCCCTGCTGAACGAGGGTGAAGACCCCGACACCCTGCGCCAACGCGACCCCGAAGGCTACAAACAGCGCGCGCTCGCCTCGATGGCGCAACATTGTGCCGCTATTGTTGAAATGCAGAAACGCGGCGCGATTGCGTTCGACTACGGCAACAACCTGCGCGCTTTCGCCAAGGAAGGCGGTTTTGAAGACGCTTTCGCCTACCCTGGCTTTGTGCCCGCCTTCATCCGCGACCAATTTTGTGAAGGGCGCGGTCCTTTCCGCTGGGCGGCGCTTTCCGGCAACCCCGAAGACATTTACAAAACCGACCGCGCGTTGCTCGAACTCTTCCCCGAAGATGAAGGCTTGCGCCGCTGGCTGACGCATGGCGTCACCAAATTCAAGTTCCAGGGGTTGCCCGCCCGCATTTGCTGGCTGGGCTACGGAGAGCGCGACAAAGCCGGCTTGCTCTTCAACGAAATGGTACGCCGCGGCGACCTTGAAGCCCCCATTGTCATCGGGCGCGACCACCTGGACGCGGGCAGTGTCGCCAGCCCCTACCGCGAAACCGAGGCGATGCGCGACGGTTCGGACGCCATCGCCGACTGGCCCTTGCTCAACTTCGCGCTGAACGCTGTCTCGGGCGCCGGCTGGGTCAGTTTCCACCACGGCGGTGGCGTGGGGATGGGCTACTCCCTGCATGCGGGGCAGGTCAGTGTTGCTGATGGGACGGACGAAGCCGCGTGGCGGCTGGAACGTGTGCTCACCAACGACCCCGGCACCGGGGTGATGCGGCATGCGCACGCAGGCTACGAGAAAGCCAAAGCGGTGGCGCGCGAGCGGGGCGTTGATTTGTGCGGTTGGGAGCAAGAATAAATGTTGCCCTTTGCCGGAATTGCGACCTTCTTCCGTGCAGAATCCCATGCACTGGATGAAGAATGGCACGCCGACGCCGCGTTTCTCGGCGTGCCGTTCGACATTACCGTCGGCTACCGCCCTGGGGCGCGTTTCGCCCCCCGCGCCATCCGTGAAGCCAGCCTGCGCTACGCCCTGCCGCCCGAAGGCTACTACCACCCACGCCATGGCTACCGCCTTGTCGGTTACCACCTCGTGGACGCGGGCGACGTTGACCTGCCCACACTCGAACCCTTGTTGGCGTTCGACCGTATCACCGCCGCCGCGCGCGCCGTGCGCCAACGCGCCACGCTGCCCATCTTTGTGGGCGGCGACCACAGCGTCAGTTTCCCACTCTTGCGCGCGTTCGACGACGTGGACGATTTGCACGTGGTGCAGATCGATGCGCATCTGGATTTCACCGACATGCGCAACGAGACGCGCTACTCCAATTCCAGCCCGTTTCGGCGGGCGGTGGAAGTCTTGCCCAATCTGCGCCACATTACCACCATTGGCTTGCGTGGCGTGCGCTTCGACCGTGAAGCGGTGGATGCCGCAGTCAAGCGTGGGCATCGCCTTGTCTTTCGCGAAGACCTGTTCGACGCCGACATTGAAACCTTCTTGCCGGAAGGGAAGCCTGTCTATCTGTCATTCGATGTTGACGCGCTCGACCCCGCCATCTTCCCCGCCACAAGTAGCCCGGAAGCGGACGGGTTGTCATTCCGCGAAGCCGTTTGTATCATTCAGGCAACCGCCGCCCGCAATCGCATTGTGGGGGTTGACTTCGTGGAGATGACGCCCTATCTCGACACCAGTGGAAGCAGTGCCTTGTTAGCGGCGCGTTTGCTGGTGGAAATCATGCTGGCGGTTGCCGCATCTGAACAGACGCCCTAAGAGGAAACGCGATGAGCATCACACTGTTTACGAACTGCGCTGAACTGGCTACACCGCTGGGGGGCGGTTTGCACCGCGGCGCGTTGCAAGGGTTGCTCCATCTCCTGCCTGAAGCGTCGTTTGCCGTGCAGGATGGGCGGCTCATCTGGATTGGCGCTCTACGCGACTGGAACGGCGACCACGACCGTGTGGTTGACCTGGGTGGACGCGCCGTCATTCCGGCGTTTGTGGATTCGCACACCCACGCTGTTTGGGGTGGGCATCGGCTGGATGATTTTGAGGCGCGTTCACAGGGCAAAACCTACGAGGAGATTTTGGCGGCGGGCGGCGGCATTTACCAGACGGTGCGCCAAACGGCGGTGGCGTCCGAAGAGACGTTGGCGGCGCTGGCGAAGCCGCGCCTGGCGGCGTTGTTGCGTTCCGGTGCGGCAACGATTGAGGTGAAGTCGGGCTATGGGTTGACGACGGAGGCCGAGATGCGCCTGTTGCGCGTCATCGCCCGCTTGCAAGATGAGACGCCCGCGGCGCTTTTCCCCACGTTGCTCATCCATGTGCCCCCTGAGGAAGGGCGTGAGGCCTACGTGCAAGAAGTTGTTGAGCATCTTATCCCCACGGTGGTGCGCGAAGGACTGGCGCATTTTGTTGATGTCTTTATCGAACGTGAAGCGTTCACCGTGGAAGAAGCCCGCCGTATCTTGGAAGCCGCCAAAGCGCACGGATTGGGGCTGAAAGTCCACGCCGACCAGTTTCATGCGCTGGGTGGTGTTGAACTGGCGGTGGAACTTGGGGCGCTCTCGGTTGACCATTTGGAAGCGTCGGGCGAGGCACAAATAGAAGCGCTGGCGCGTGGGCGCACAGTGGCAACGCTTTTGCCCGGTGTGAGCCTGCACCTGGGCGTGCCGCCTGCGCCGGGGCGGCGGCTTGTTGATGCCAATGTGCCCGTCGCCGTCGCCACCGACCTCAATCCGGGGTCAAGCCCGCTTTTTTCCATGCAAATGGCTGCCGCGCTTGCCGTGCGCCTGAATGGACTGACACCCGCCGAGGCGCTCACCGCTGCTACGGTCAATGCCGCTGCCGCGTTAGGCTTGCGCGACCGGGGGCGACTGGAAGAAGCCTGCCGCGCCGATTTTCTCGTGCTGGCAAGCGCCGATTGGCGCGACGCCCTCTACACGCTGGGCGCGCCGGACGTCATTGCGCAGGTCTGGATTGGGGGCGAACTGGTTGAGATGTGAGGACGAGGCCACATAGCCCTGCCAGGTTGCAAAGACCTGGCAGGGCTGTTTTTTTCAGGGCGCGGGTGGGATGTGCGACATGGCGTATTCCGCCAGTGCTGTGATGGTCAAACTGGGGTTGACGCCGGGATTGGCGGGCATAATTGAGCCGTCAATGATGTAAAGCCCCGGATAGTTGTGTACCTCGAAGCGCTCGTTGACCACACCTTCCATCGCGGTGGCGCCAATGGGCGCGCCCCCCAAGATGTGCGCCGTTGTGGGCAAATTCAACAAGTTTTCGCCCACGTTCCCCAGGGCTTCCCCCTCCGTCAGGGCGGCAAATTCGCGTGCCAGTTCGTGCGAGCCGGGAATTTGCGCCGGAATTTCATAGCCCGGCTCTTGTTCGGCGACCAGACCGCGCCGGAAAAGGGTGAACGGGCTGCGCCCAATGCGGAAACGCATGCGGTTGTCGGCGTGTTGCATCACCAGCAGAATGGTGCTGCGCCGTGCCCAGCCCGGCATGACGTACATATCGAGTGTGAGGCGTGGATGGCGCAAATACCATTTCAGCGAGTAGCGCAAGCGTTCGGGAATGCCGGCGTTCATATCCACCAGCGGGGCGCTCAAAAACCGCATCAGCGACGAACCGTCGGGATAGCGCACCGGCTCAACCCGTGTGATATCGTCAATGTTCGTGATGGAAGTAATCGAAACACCGCGCGAATAGTCCACATCGCGCCGTCGTGAACCCGACCCCAAGAGGGCTTCGCTGTTCGTCCGAATGCGTTCCCCCAGCCGCGGCGAGAGCGCGCGCAAGGATTTCTTCACATCGCGCAAGGTGAGCAACAAACGCATCGTCCCCATGACGCCCGCCGCGACAATCACATTGCGGGCGCGTACCCGTTCAATGGGGCGTCGCCACCACCCCAGCGAAGGGCGATAGACCACCTCGTAGCGTGCGCCGTCGCGCTCGCTTTGCAGGGGGCGAATGTCAATCACTTCGCGCTCCGAGAGAATGCGCGCCCCGTATTTCTCGGCAAAGTAAAGGTAGTTTTTGGGCAGGGTGTTTTTGGCGTTGAAGCGGCAGCCGACCATGCACCCCCCACAGTGAATACACCCCGTGCGTGCGGGTCCTTCGCCGCCAAAGAAGGGGTCGCGCACGGTTTTGCCCGGCTCGCCGAAAAAGACCCCCACATCGGTGGCGCGGAACGTATGCCCCAACCCGCGCCGTTCGGCGATGGTGCGCAACGCCTCATCCGCAGGCCAAAGGCGTGGGTTGCGGGCGACCCCCAACATGCGCCGTGCGGTTTCGTAGTGCGGGCGCAGAATTTCGCCCCAGGGAAGCGGCTCGTTCCAGGCGGGGGTGGCAAAGGTCTCGTCGGTGGGGATTTCGAGCACCGCGGCGTAGCCCAAACTCCCGCCGCCGACGCCGACACCATGCAGAACCATGACGCCTTGCAGCAGGCTGATTTGCAAAATGCCATACGCGCCCAGACGCGGCGCCCAAATGTACTTGCGCACATTCCAGTTGGTGCGGGCGAATTCGTCATCGTGCCAGCGCTTGCCTTTTTCGATGACTAGCACCGAATACCCTTTTTCGGCGAGGCGCATGGCGGAGACGGAGCCGCCAAAGCCGGAACCGATGATGACGTAATCGTACACGGTATTTGTGTCGAGCATCTTGCTCCTCCTCATGCAGACAACGGTTGCCTCAACAGTGCCGCACAGCAGTCGGCGAACGTCAGATAATCAGGTACTCGGTTGCGCCGCGCGCCCGTGTTGTCAGTGTGGCGGCGCGTGATGAGAGCAGGCGCACGTCGCGCGGGCGGGGTGTGGGAAACTCGCGGTTGAAGGCGGCGCGAATGGGCGTTGTCGGCAAGCCGTGGCGCACCGCCAGCAAAAGCCCCAGCGCGTAGCGGCTCAACGCTTCTGGACCAACGAGATGCCAGACGCCGGCGCGTTGTTCGGTGGGAAGGCGGACGAGTTCCCACAGTTGGCGCGCCAAATCATCGGCGGGAATGGGGCAACGCAACTCATCCACGAAAAGCGACACCGGTTCACCACGTCGCAACGCCTGTATCACCCAGGCGCTGTTGCGGTCGGGTAGGTTGATGTCGAGGATGAGCGAGGTGCGCACAATTGCCGCTGAGGGGACGTGTTCGCGCACGATGGCTTCGGCGACGGCTTTGGCGCGCCCGTAGGGGTGAATGGGGTGGGGGAGCGCCTGCTCGTCGTAGGGGGCGTGTTTGCCGTCGAAGACCAAATCGGTGCTTATGTGAATGAGCGCCGAACCAAACTCAGCGGCGGCAAGCGCGATGTTTTGGGTCGCCGCTTCTACGTCACGCGCCAGTGTTTCATCGCGGAAGCCGGCGGCGGTGTGCAGAACAATGTTGGGGCGTCGTTGCGCAAACAGGCGGAATACCTGCTCGCGCTCGGCAAGGTCTATCGTTTCGACGTAGGGCCAAGGGACGGGGGTTTGGCGTTGTGTGGCAACCACGCGCAACGTAATCGGGGCGTGGCGAAGCAAAGCACGCCCCAAAACACCGGCGGCACCAGTCAACAGAACGATGGGCGGGGTCATGTGTGCATAACTCGCAGCCAAAAACGCAGTGGAATGGTCTCCATTTCTTCAAAACCAAGCCAGCGCAAGAGGAAGTAGGCTGGCAGATGCCGCGCCGATTCGACTTCGGCTTCGCGGGCGCCGTGCGCTTTGAGGGCTCGCAAGGCGGTGAGCAGGAGCGCACGCCCCAAGCCGCGCCCCTGATGTTCGGGCGCGACGAAGATTTGCCACAGGTCGCCCCGTTCCGGCATGGGGCGGCGTGCGAGGAGCGCCCCCACAGGCGTGCCGGAATGCAAGACAACGAAACTCACTTCGTCGGTGTCGGCGTGCGCCGAAGCGGCAAACGTGCGCAACAGGGTGCGGGCGCGTTCCGGCGAGATGGGGAAGAGATGTTGTTCCACAGTGCCGGCGTTGGCGGTGATGAAGGGGTGCACCAAATCATCAACGTAGGCTTCGCGGAGCGGTGCGATGAAATACTCATCAGCGACAAGCGGTTCAGGGGCATTGAACGTTGTCAGGTCGCGCACCATGCGCAGGCGGTCGAGCGGTTCAAAGCCCCAGTGGCGCAGGTCCCATGTGGGGCGTACCGGGCGGAACGTGGTGACAATTTGCGCGGCGTCGGCTTGCAGGGTGGGCAGGGTGCTCTGCAAGAGTTGCCGCAGAAGCAGGTCGGCGCGTGCGCCAATGGCGTGATAGAAGACGATTTCGTAGTGGCGCGGATGGTCGGGGTGTGGGCGTGCCAGCAGCGCGGCGCACGAATCGCCATCCTGGGCGGTGAAGGTTTGGGTGTTGGGGTCATCAGATGAGGGCGGCGGTGTGCCGGTACAACACGCATAGGATTCAAATAAACGCGCCAAATCAGCCATTGCGTTCCTCCTGCACATGTTGAAAATGGTTTGCGCCTTTCTTCCCCCGTCCGCCTTGCGGTTATGGTTGGCAGGGGAGCAGGGTTTGAATGGATTCCAACAGGCTCTGCAAGGGGCGGCGGTCGCTGGCGTGCAAGAGCGCGCGCACATGCGCCACCTGGCGGGCGGCGCTTTCATGGTCGCCCAGGGCGAGCAGGGCGCGCGCCGTCCAAAGTTCGAGCAGCCGCTGGAAGTGGAACGCCACCGTCTCGCCGAGAAGCGCCCGCGCTTGCGTGAAATGTTCGAGGGCGGTTTGGGCGTCGTGGTCGTGTTCAAGCAGCAGCCGCCCCAGTTGCAGGTGGATGTTGGCTTCGTGCAGTTGGTTGCCGATGGCGTGCGCCGCGTCCAATGCGGTGAGGAACGCCTCGCGGGCGGCTTGTACGTCGCCCGCCAGCAACGCCAGTTCGCCGCGTGTGCTGTGCAGGTATTGCAAGGGTTCGCTGATGGAGTGGGCGGTAGCGAGCGCGAAGGCGCGTTCCAGCGCTTCCTGCGCGGCGCTGAGATTGCCGTTGAGCGCGTGGTGGTAGGCGAGGTTGTTGAGCGCCAGCACCTGGTAGAAGCGCAAATCGAGCGCTTCGGCGCGTTCCAGCACCTGCTCGTAGTGGTGCAGCGCGGTCTCGTAGTCGCCCCGTTCGGCGAAGAGATTGCCCAGTTCAAACAAGGCTTGAATGGCGACCACCAGCGCGTTCTGTTCTTCCGCAAGCGTCAGTGCCTGGCGCAGGTGGTGTTCGGCTTGTTCCAGCGACGGGGAAAGCCGCAGGAGCGCCGCGCCGATGGTGAAGTGCAGGCGGGCTTGGATGAGCGGGTCGTCGTGGATGCCGGCGTGCAGGGCGCGTTGCGCCCAGTGCAAAATGGCGTCGCCGCCGCCAATGCCGAGATGAATTTGGGCGAGGGTGAGCGCGGCTTCGGCGAGGGTGCGCTGGTCGCCGCGTTGTTCGGCTTCGGCAACGATGCGTTCCAGCAGCGCGTGGGCTTCTTCATGGCGGCCGCTGTGCGCCAGCGCCATGCCCAGCGCGATAGCGCGTTGGGGTGTTGGGGACAGCCGCATGGCTTCGCGCAGGAAGGTGACGGCTTCGGTGACTGCCGCGAGTGAAAACGCGTGTCGCCCGGCGGTTTCGTACCAGGCGGCGGCTTCTTCGGGGCGTCCGGCGCGGGCGTAGTGGGCGGCGATGCGCCCCGCCATGCCCGCAACACGCCCCGCGTAGCGCCGTTCGAGGGCTTGGGCGGCGCGGCGATGCAGGAAACTTTGCCGCGCGGTGCTCAGGTTGCTGCGGAGCACTTCGGCGATGAGGGGGTGAGTGAATTCGTAGCGCCCGTTCTGCTCACGCAGAATCCCCCGTTGCAAAAGCGTATCGAGCGCGTCGAGGGTTTCTTCTTCACTTCGCCCAGCGGTGTGACGGAGCAGGTCGAAGTCAAAATCGCCGTCGAGAATGGCGGCGGCTTGCGCAACCTGGCGGGATGTGCCCGTGAGGCGTTCCAGACGGGCGGCGATGAGGGCGCGCAAGTGCGGCGGAACGTCGTGCCCGTCGGTGCGCAGCAGTTCAAGCAGAAAGTAGGGGTTGCCGCCGCTGCGGCGTATCAGTTCTTCGGCGTGGGGGTGTGAACCGCCAAGCGCCTTGATGAGTTCTGCGGCTGTGTCGGCGTCGAGGTGTGGCAGGGTGACGCGGGCGGCGAGAACGCCCAGCCGCGCCCAGTGCGCGATGTGGTGGTTGAGGTCGGGTGTGGCGTCTTCGGGGCGCAGTGCCAGCACCAGGAAGAGCCGCTGCCACGGGCGGCGTTCCGCCAGGTAGGTGAGGAACGCGAGTGTAGAGGGGTCCGCCCAGTGGGCGTCGTCCAGCACAAAAACCACCTGTTTGCGCGGTTGTGTGGCGATGGTGAGGGCGTGGAGAAGCGCGTCGAAAAGGTGCAAACGCCCTTCGGCGGGGGGCAGAGGGGCGTTTGAAGCCGCACCCGCCGGCAGAAAATCGGGCAACAGGTGGCGCAAGGCTGTGAGCGTGGGCAGCGTTGCGCTGTGGGTGTGGAGTGTTTGCCAGATGTCAGGGCGGCGCAAGAGCATGGCAATCGGCGCGAGGGGGATGTGTTGGGTGGCTTCAAGTCCGTGGGCGGCGAGCAGCGCCGTTTCATCGGGCAGGCGCGCCGCCCATTCTTGCCAGAGCCGCGTTTTGCCGATGCCCAGTTCGCCTTCCAGTGTGGCAACCGCAAACCCGCCGACGGCGGTGGCGCGCCAGGCGTTGTCGAGTGCGGCAAGTTCGGCGTCACGCCCGACGAGCGGCGGCTGTTCGAGCGGCGGTTGCTGCTGGGTGAGGGGCGTGTTGACGGCGGGCGGCGGCATTTCGCTTGGGGGCAGTGCTGTGAGCGATGAAATGCGCCCGTCGCGAATGGCGTTTGCCAGGTCGTCGGTACTTTCAAGCGGGGCGACGCCGAGTTCATTGCGCAAGAGACGGCGCAAGCGGTCGTACTGCGCCAAAGCGCCTGCACGGTCGCCCAGGCGGGCGTAGGCTTCCATGAGCGCCTGATGCATGGGTTCGTGCAGGGGGTCTATGGCAAGGGCGTGTTGCGCCCATTGCGCGACGGCGCGCCAATCGCCGGCTTGGCGTGCCGTGGTGAGCAAGGTTTCGAGCAGGCGCACGGCGTCTTGTTGCAGGCGCTCGCGCGTCATGGCAATCCAGAGTTCCACGTCGGGGGCTTCGCGCAGTGTCAGCCCGTCGAGAAAGGGACCACGGTAGAGGGCGGCGATGTCGGCGGCGTTGGGTGGCAGGTGTCCCGTGCGGGCGGCTTGGGCGGCGTCGGCGAGGAGACGGGCGTCCACGCGCACATGGGGCGCGAGGGCGAGCGCGTCGTTTTCGGTTTGCAGGCTCTCTTCGCCCAGCGTGCGGCGAAGTTCCCAGAGCAGGTTGCGCAGATTTTTGCGGGCGGCGTCGGGGGCGCTTTCAGGCCAGAAGAGCGCCAGCAGGCGCTCTCGCGGGATGGGGGCGTCCGCCAGCCCCACATACGCCAGCAGGGCGATGCCTTTGTTCTGGCGAAGTGGCACGTTTTGCCCAGCCTGTTCAATCTGTGGCGGTCCGAGAAAGCGCAAAAAAAGTGTCATGACGGGTTGCAAGCCGTTCGGTTCGTTGGGTCTATGGGCAACTATACCCAAAGTGAGCGGAACGGCGAAATGTCAGGCGTTCAGCAACATGAGCAAGGCGTCCAGCCCGAGCAGATAACTGCGCCAGCCGAACCCGCTGATTTGCCCCACGCAGACTGGCGCGATGAGCGATGTGTGGCGAAACGGCTCGCGCGCGTGAATGTTTGAGAGATGGACTTCCACGGTGGGCAGTCCCACGGCGGCGATGGCGTCGCGCAGGGCGACGCTGGTATGTGTCAAGCCGCCGGGGTTGATGAGGATGGCGTCGGCTTCGGTGCGGGCGGCGTGAATGAGGTCAATCAGCACGCCTTCGTGGTTGCTTTGGTGAATGGTCAGGCGTGCGCCGGCGGCGTTGGCGCGTTCACGCAGGCGGGTGTTGATGTCGTCAAGTGTATCGTGACCGTACACGTCGGGTTCACGCAACCCCAGCAGGTTCAGGTTGGGACCATGCAGGACGTAGATGTGCGGTGTCTGTCGGTTCATGCGCTTGCTCCTTGCGCTTTGGTTGGCGTTGTGCCGCTGAGGCGGTTCACGTCCAGCCATTCGAGCGGCGCGTTGTGCAACAGATGGGCGACCGCGCGTTCGGCTGTTTTCAGCCCCAGCCCCATGCCGTGCCCGTTGAAGCCGACGGCAAAGACGGCGTTGGGGATGCTGGGCACGCGCCCCACCACGGGCAAGCCGTCGGGGGTGAAGCCCATGGTGCCGCTCCAACGTTGTTCCACCGGCGCGTGCGCGACTTCGGGGAAATAGCGTTGCAGGAAATCCGCCAGCACGGCTTGCACCTGGGGCGTTGTGCGGTCTTCCCAGCCGACTTCTTCGGCTTTGAAGCGCCGTCGCCCGCCGCCCATGAGGAAGCGCCCGTCGGCGCTTTGGCGGAAGTACTCGTAGCCGTCGTTCGCGTAGCCGGCGGTGTCCAGAATGCGTTCGGGCAGGGGGGCGCTGACAAACATTTGCGCGCGCACAGGGCGCACCACCGCCCACAATTCAGGCACAAGGAGCGGCGCGTAGGCGTTGAGGGCGAGCAGCGCCCCGCGGGCGTGAATCTCGTACCGCGCCCCGCGCACCAGAACGCCGCCGGCGTGCGCTTCCAGCGCCCACACTTCATTGTCGAAAACGCCCTGTGCGCCGCCGTGTGCGACGAGCGCCTGCACCAGCGCGACGGGGTCAATCACGCCGTCGTCGGGTTTGTGCAGGGCGGCGACAAAGCCGCGCCCCAGGGGGTCGCGGGGGGTGAATTCGGCGGCAAAGCCGTCGGCTTGCATGGCGCGCGCGGCTTGTTCGAGGGCTTGGGCTTCTTCATCGCGCACGGCGAGCAAGAGCGAGCCACAGCGTGCATGTTCGACGCCAAACGCTTCCGCCAGCGCAAAAGCGCGTTCGCGCGTCTCAACGCTCAATTGCCAGGCGGCGCGGGCGGTGGCGTGCCCGTACTGCGCGATGGCGTCGTGGTAGTAGGCGACCAGCCCGCTGAGTAGAAATCCGGCGTTGCGCCCGCTTGCGCCGGCGGCGGGGTGGCGGGCGTCGGTCAACACAACGTCCGCGCCGGTCTCGGCGAGGCACATGGCGGCGTATGCGCCCACAATGCCTGCCCCCACTACCACATAATCGGCGTCGAGGCGTTGGGCGCGGCGGCGTTGCCAGTACGAGACGCTCATGAGAGCGGCTCCTCTTGCGTCAGGCGGGCGACCAGGTCGGGCATGGCTTGCACAAAGCGCGAACGCGCGACAACCAGCGTAGCGCCTGCCGCGAGGGCGCGTTCGCGGGCGTCGGTGTCCATGTGCGAACCAAAGGCGAGCACGGGCACCATGGGCGCACGTGTGTGCAGGGTGCGGATGAGGCGTTCCCAATCGAGGGCGGGCGTGCCGATGTCCACGATGATGACGCCGGGCATGAGCGCCAGGGCGTGCTCAACGTCATCGGTGTCGAGGATGTGGACTTTGTAGCCCGCGGCGCGCAAGGTGGTTTCAATGCGCACAGAGAAGAACAAATCCGGCTCAAACGCAACAACATGCATGACAACACCTCATGTTCCTTCAATCAAAATTTCGCTCAATTCCAGAAATTGCGCATGTTCCACAGACAACCAGCCCCCGCGCAACGTGCCGTCCATTGCCGCGAATTGGTTGTCCACCCAGGCGACGAACCCCAACGGGGCGCGCGGCGCGATGGGGGCGTCGAGCACCACCTGGTCGTCCACGAGACAGCGCACGCGGGCGGCTTCCCATTCGAGCAGGTAGGTGTGCCACGCCGTCGGGTCAATGTCGTCGAGCGGCTGTTCGGCGGCGGGCACCATGGCTTGCGCCGTGCGGTACGCCAAGCGCGATACGAGCGGCAGGCGCAGGGCAAGCGCGCCCAAGCGTTCCACCAGACGCGGGACGGTGGGGCTGCGGATGCTTTGCACGAAAAAGCCACGCCCCGACCAGCCAGGTGTCACGGCGAGGCGGTTGGGCGGCGAGGCGAGAAACACCCAAAAGACCTGCGGCGCGATGAACGCCACGCTGTCGGCGGTGGTGCTGACCGCCATGTTCCAGAAGCCGAACCCGGCTGTGCCGCGAAGCGTCGCGGGGGATGAGAAGCGCGCACGCACACGCAACCGTGCGGGCGGACGCCACAGGTAGGCGTGGCGGGGGCGCATGTGCGTGTCGTCCAGTTCCGCCAGGTGGTAGCGTTCCCCCGTACCGGGGGCGACATGCAGCCGCACCCCTTCGGGTGTGGGGTGAATGTCGCCCGTGCCTGTACAGATGCGCACCCAATGGGGATGCCACGGCGGTCGGCAACGCTCCTCAATACGCGGCATGAATCTTCCAGAAGTCCACTGCTTTGGGAGAACGTGTCAGAATTTCGACGCCGTCTTCGTGGACCACAGCCAGGTCTTCGATGCGCACGCCCCCCCAGCCCGGCAGATAGACGCCCGGCTCAATCGTCACGACGCTGCGGGCGGGCACGATTTCGTCTTCAGCGGCGCGAGGGCTGAGGCGCGGGAATTCGTGAATTTCCAGACCAACGCCATGCCCCAGCGAGTGCCCAAACGCTTCGCCAAAGCCGCGCGCCGTCAGTAGGTCGCGGGCGAGGGCGTCGGCGTCGCGGCTGGACATGCCCGCGCGCAGGTGCGTTTCGGCATGGTGCAGGGCTTCCAGGACGGCGTTGTACACCTCGCGGAAGCGCTCGTCGGGGTCGCCCACGTAGAGCGTGCGCGTCATGTCGGCGTGGTAGCCGTCCACAAGCGCGCCAAAGTCCACCAGCACGATGTCGTTGGGGCGCACAGCGCGGTCGCCCGGCACAGGGTGGTAGTGCGGCAAGGCGCTGTGGTCGCCCACGGCGACGATGATGTCGAAACTTGGTCCTTGCGCGCCGAGTTCGCGCAGGATGACTTCCAGTTTCCAGGCGAGTTCGGCTTCGGTGATGCCGGGCTGCACCAGCGCTACCCACCGCTCAAAGGCTTCGTCGGTGATGCGTTGGGCGCGGCGCAGGGTTTCGATTTCGTCGGCGTCTTTGACGGCGCGCAGGCGGATGATGACTTCGCGGGTTGGCTCGAAACGGACGCCCTGGGGCGCGTGGCGCTGTAATTCGTCAAACAGCGCGACCGTCACGTCGTCGGCTTCAAACGCGACGCGGCGGCTTCCCGCCAGTTGCAGGGCTTCGGCGATGGCGTTGGGCAAACCGCCCGTTTGGCGCACCATCTGAAAGTCGGGGGCTTCGTGGGCGGCTTGCTCGAAGTAGCGAAAATCGGTCACGATGAATTGGGCGTCGTCGGTGATGACGAGTGTGCCGTTCGAGCCTGTGAAGCTGCTCAGATAGCGCACATTGGTGGCATTGGTTACCAAAAACGTGTCCACGCCTAAATCGCGCATGCGTTCACGCAGGGCAGAGAGTCGTCGTTGGGTCATGGATTCACCTCGTGTTGATTGTCTGGTGCAAAGAAAAAACGGCACCTCGATGAAACGAGATGCCGTTTGTTTTAGCGTGCGGCAAAGGCAAGCAATGCCAGAAAGATAAAAACGGTGGCGATTGTCAGCGAGCCGTATGCTCCCAAAATGCCTGCTGTGAAGAAGAGCAGACCGATGAGGAGCGGAAGGATGAGAACAAGTTTCGCCGCCATTGGTTGACCACCTTTATCAAGCGTCTGCCTGTTTGTTCGCGTTGCTGTCCTTACTCGGTTGCTTCTTGCAGGGCTTCAATGTCGGCGCGCGAGAATGTTTCCTCGCAGGCGAGACATTGCACGGTTGTACGGTTGGCTTCCACGAGCAAGCCGCCGCAGTCCGGGCAGGGAACCGGCAAAGGACGCTTCCACGAAGACCATTCGCATTCAGGGTAATTGGCGCACCCGTAGAAGATGCGCCCGCGCCGTGTGCGTTTTTCGACAATGTCCCCCCCGCATTCGGGGCACTGTACACCGATTTTTTCCTGGTAGGGCTTGGTGTTGCGGCATTCGGGGAAGTTCGAGCAGGCGATGAACTTCCCATAGCGCCCGTACTTGATAATCATGGGGCTACCGCATTTTTCGCACGTTTCGCCTGCGTCTTCTTCGACCTGCACGCTTTGCATTTCTTTTTGGGCGGTCGCCAGGCGCTGGCTGAATGGTCCGTAGAAATCGCGCAACACCTGCACCCATTCCCGCTTGCCTTCGGCAATCTGGTCGAGTTCTTCTTCCATGCGGGCGGTAAAGCCGATGTCCATGACTTCGGGGAAGTGTTCCACGAGCAGGTCGGTCACCACTTCGCCCAGTTCCGTGGGGACAAGGCGCTTGCTTTCCTTGCGCACATAGCCGCGGCTTTGCAGCGTGCTGATGATGGGCGCATAGGTGGATGGGCGACCGATGCCGTGCTCTTCCAGCGCGCGCACCAGGGTGGCTTCGGTGTAGCGCGGTGGTGGTTGGGTGAAGTGTTGCAGGGCTTGCACGTCCAGCGCGTCCAGATGTTCGCCGGCGTGCAGGTCGGGCAGGTGGATGTTTTCCTCTTCGGGCGCGTCTTCGTCGCGGGCTTCTTCATAGAGCACGAGGAAGCCGGGGAAGCGCACCACCGAGCCGCTTGCCCGGAAGAGGTACGCCGGGTTGCGGGCGAGGGCGGCGCGCAGGGTTTCGTCCACCTGTTCGGCGTCGGCGGGTACGCGCCCTTCGGTATCGGCGACGATGTCCACCGACGTGGTGTCGAGAATGGCGGGCGCCATTTGGCTGGCGACGAAGCGCTTCCAAATGAGTTCATACAGGCGGTACTGGTCGCGCGAGAGGTATTGTTTGATAGAGTCGGGCGTGCGCCAGACCGATGTGGGACGGATGGCTTCGTGCGCTTCTTGCGCTTGCTTGGCGCGTGTTTTGTAGACAGGCGGCTTGGCGGGGACGTAGGTTTCGCCAAACGTTTTGTGAATGTAGTCGCGGGCTTCGGCTTGGGCTTCGCGGCTGACGTTCACGCTGTCGGTACGCATGTAGGTGATGAGACCCACGACGCCATCGCCGATGTCAATGCCTTCGTAGAGTTGCTGGGCGATTTGCATGGTTTTGCGCGCGCCAAAGCCAAGCCGACGGCTGGCTTCCTGTTGCATGGTGCTGGTGGTGAAGGGGGCGGAAGGGCGGCGTCGGCGCTGTTTTTGGCGCACGTCGGTGATGACATACTGCGCCCCTTGCAAGGCGTTGAGAATGGCTTGGGCGGCGTCGGCGTTGGGCAGGTGTGGCTCTTTGCCGTTCACGCGCACCAATTTGGCTTTGAACGAGGGGCGGGGGTCTTGCCCGCGCGTGCTCATTTGCGCAAAGAACGCTTCGATTGTCCAGTATTCTTCGGGCGTGAAGGCGCGAATCTCGCGCTCACGTTCAACAACCATGCGCAGGGCAACGCTCTGCACACGCCCCGCGCTGAGGCGACTGCGCACGTTGCGCCAGAGCAGAGGGCTGATCTGGTAGCCCACCAGGCGGTCGAGGATGCGGCGCGCCTGTTGGGCGTTCACCAATTGCATGTCAATCTGGCGCGGGTGCTGGAACGCTTCCTGAATGGCGTTCTTGGTGATTTCGTGGAAGACAACACGCCGCGCGCGTTCTTGGGGCACGTCCATGCTTTCCAGCAAATGCCACGCGATGGCTTCCCCTTCGCGGTCGGGGTCGGTGGCGAGATAGATTTCGGATGCTTTTTGGGCGGCGCTTTTCAGTTCCTTGACGAGCGCCCGTTTTTCGTTGGGCACGCGGTAGGTCGGTTCAAAATTGTTTTCGATGTCCACGCTTAACTGCGATTTGAGCAGGTCGCGCACGTGCCCAAGCGAGGCGCGCACGGTGTAGCCGCGCCCCAGGTATTTGCCAATGGTGCGGGCTTTGGCGGGCGATTCAACGATGACGAGTTTGTTGCCCTTGCCCTGTTGGGCGCCGCTTTTCTCCCCTGAGGTTGCCGATGTGGTACTGCGTCGTTTGCGCGACGCCTTTTTTTCCTTTTTCGTGGTAGGTTTGGGGGGCGGCGGTGTCAACCCTTCATGGGCGGGGGTTGCCCCCATGCGAAAAAGGGTTGTGCCGCACACGGGGCACGTGCCGCGTGTGGCGGGACGCCCGTTTTCGGTGAAAACGGGTTGCGGGTCACGCATTTCCCGCTTGGTTTTGCATTTCATGCAGTAGGCTTGAATTGGTTCGCTCACGTCGTTCACACCTTTTTTGACTTTTCCGTTCTTCTCACTGTTGTGCGTCTATTGTCGCCGACGTTTTCCTTTCGGTATGGACAGGATGTATTCCACGTATGGGAAGGTGCGGCGATAAAAGTTGTTGAAAACGAAGTCGGATGTCAACTGGTCGCCGCTCACGTCCAGCAGCAGCCCCACAAAGAAGTCGGCTGTGCGGACACGGGCGTAGCACTCATCGAGCGGGTCAATGGGAACGTCCGGGTCGTCTGCTTCGTCGTACTCCTCGGTGAAGAGCCGCGGTGGCTGATTGCCCAGCGAGAGCGCGTTCAGACTGTCCTCAGCCGTCCAAAAATGCACCACGAGAAGCCCGTCCACAATCATGTCAACAGGCAGCAGTTCGATGACATGGGTGTTGTAGCGCATCATGGCGCGCGCGCCTTCGATGATGTCGTGCCCTTCGCGGTAGAGGCGCTCGGCGAGCGCGTCAATCCAGGTCTCGCGGTTGGCGCCGCGCCCCAGAATGGCGAACAGCGCCTCTGCTTCGTTGATGATTTCTTCCATCAAGAGGTTTTGGGTATCCCAATCGGGTTCGCCTTCGATGGCATAGATTTGCATTTCTTTCAATGCCAGGCGAACGTCAAACGCCAGGTCAGGTTCGCCGTGTTCTGCGAACCACCGCAAGGCGTCCACAGCTTCGGCGGAGCCAATTTGCATGAGAATGCGTGCGGCTTCGCGCTGTTCTTCCGGGCTGCTTGTGGGGTCCAACAGGACACGGCGGAAGCGTTCGACAAAATCGAACCCCGATTCGTCAGAAACCCAACCTTCTTCGTACATGAAACTTCCTCTTTCTTCTTTCTGCTCAAAGCAAGTCGGTGCGCCCGTGTTGTTTCAACCATTTGACAACGTGCTTGACGTCCTGGCTACGACCGGCGCGACAGATGAGCGTGGCGTCGGGCGTGTTGACAACAATCACGTCGCTGAGGCCGATGAGTGCCAGAAAGCGCCCTTCACTTTGCACGAAAATGCGCTCCCCGTCAATCACCAGCGTATCGCCCTCGATATGGTTGCCTTGTTCATCGTGGTCCAGAAGTTCCGCCAGGCTGTCCCAACTGCCGATATCGTTCCAGCCGGCGGCCATAGGCACAGTGGCGACACGCTCGGCTTTTTCCATGATGCCGTGGTCAATGGTGGTTTCGCCGGGGAGCGCCAGCCATTCGCGTTCGAGCACCTCGGCGGCGTCGGGTGTGCCGACGGCGGCGGCAATGCGTTCGAGGGCGGCGGTGTGTTCGGGCAAGTGGCGGGCGAATTCTTCAAGAATAGTATCCACGCGCCAGCAAAAAATACCACTGTTCCAGAGAAAGCGCCCCGAAGCGACAAAATGGCGCGCCGTTTCGAGGTCGGGTTTTTCTTTGAAGCGGAGCACGCGGTAGGCTGGGTGCTCGTTGAACGTGCCCAGTTCTTCGGCGAGTTCCACGTAGCCGTAGCCGGTTGCGGGGTAGGTGGGGCGAACCCCCAGGTTGACCAGCCATTTGCCCTGGGCGACGTCGGTGGCGGCGATGAGGGCGCGCCGAAATTGCTCTTCGTCGGCGAAGTAGTGGTCGGCGTGCAGTGATGCCATGGTGGCGTCGGGGTCGAGCCGCCGAATGAGCACCGCCCCCAATCCGATGGCGGGTGCGGTGCCGCGCATGGCTGGTTCGCCGATGATGTGGTCTGCGGGAATATCGGGCACCTGTTCGCGGATGGCGTCCACGTATTCGCGGTTGGTCATGATGAAGATGCGTTCGGGCGGCAAGAGCGGCCGAACGCGGTCTACCGTCATTTGCAAGAGCGAACGCTCGCCGGTGAGGGCGAGCAGTTGTTTGGGTTTGTGGCTGCGACTGCGCGGCCAGAGGCGTGTACCGACGCCGCCGGCCAGGATGAGCGCATAGAGGTTGCTTGTTGTCATCGTCTTCTCCTCGTTTCCACCATCTGCTTGTTAGCGTACGCGCACGTATGTCATGCCGCCAACGGCGCGCACGTGTCCTTTCAATTCTAGAAAAGCGAGTGTACTTGTAACCGTAGCCGCGTCCAAATCGAGCGTGCGCCCTAGGTCGTCCACGTGGCGCGGACCGTCGCGCAGGGCGTCGAGGATGGCTTGTTCGAGTGGGTTTTCGGGCGCGATACGCTGGACTTCGCGTTGGCTGTCGAGCCATTCAAGGTTGAGGGCTTGCAAAATGTCCTCGGCTGAGCAGACGGGGGTTGCCCCGTCGGCGATGAGGCGGTTGGTGCCGCGGCTTTGGGCGCTGAGAATGCTTCCGGGGACTGCCAGCACTTCGCGCCCCTGTTCGAGGGCGTAGTTGGCGGTGATGAGGGCGCCGCTTTTTTCGCCGGCTTCGATGACGAGCACGCCAAGCGACAAGCCGCTGATGATGCGGTTGCGCGGTGGGAAGTTGTTGGGTTCGGGGGGCGTGCCTGGCGGGTAGTCGCTGATGAGGGCGCCGTGTTCAATGATTCGGCGCGCCAGTGCGCGGTTTGAGGATGGGTAAATCTGGTCAACGCCGCTCCCCAGCACGGCGATGGTGCGCCCGCCAGCGTCGAGTGCTGTGCGGTGGGCGAGGGCGTCCACGCCGAGCGCCAGCCCGCTTACGATGGTGACGCCCTCGGCGGCAAGCGGTTCGACCAGGCGACGGGTGACTTCCTGCCCGTAGCGCGTGATGCGCCGCGTGCCGACAACGGCGAGCGCCCACTCATCTTCGGGCGTGAGGCTGCCGCGCACGTAGAGCACGGGGGGCGAGGCGGGAATGGTGCGTAGGCGAGCGGGGTAGGCGTCGTCGTCCCATGTGAGCACGGTGATGCCGTGGCGTTCGAGATGGGCGAGCGTCTTCTCGAAAGAGAAGGTGCGCCGCACCGCCACCAGTTGCTCGATGGCGCGGCGATCCAGCCCGGCGGCGGCGAGTTGTCCGGGGGTGGCTTCCCACGCGGCTTGTAGTGAACCGAAATGCGCCAGCAGGCGGCTTGTTTTGGCGGGACCGATGCCCGGCACGTGGTTGAAAGCAATCCAGTAGGCTTGGGATGTGGTTGGCTCAGCCATGGTTCTGATTGATGATTGACAATTGGAGATGGGCGATCAGGTCGTTGGCGGTGGTGTGTGCTGGTTGTGTGGTGGGGAGCATACCATACAGCAAATTGCACTGTCAAGGTGCAAAGTGCGCGCAAAAAGCGGGCGTATGCCTGGCGTTTTCGGCTTTTGCCTTTCGCCCTTTCCTCGATTACCATAAAAGTGTCAGCCCGACACCAAAACACCTGAGCCAGGAGCCATGCCTGAAGCCTTTGACCAGCACATTGCCTTGACGGTGGATGTCGTCATCTTCACCTTGCTGGATGATGAACTGAAAGTCTTGCTCATTCGTCGGCGTCATGAACCCTTTGCGGGAATGTGGGCGCTGCCAGGTGGCTTTGTCCAGCCGGATGAATCGCTGGAAGAAGCGGCGCGGCGGGTGCTCTACGAAGAAAGCGGCGCCACCGATGTCTATCTCGAACAGCTGTATACCTTTGGACACCCCGAACGCGACCCGCGCCAGCGTGTGGTGACCGTGGCGTATTTTGCGCTGGTCAGCGCCGACCGGCTGCCGCTGGATGTCCAAAGCCCCCGTTCCACGGAGCGGGGCTGGTGGCCCGCCTACGAACCGCCGCCGCTGGCGTTCGACCATGCCGATATTCTGGCGTATGCTCTGCAACGCTTGCGCTACAAACTTGAATACACCGCTGTGGGGTTTCAACTGCTGCCGGAAACATTCACGTTGACCGAATTGCAAACCGCCTACGAAACGATTTTGCGTGAACAACTGGACAAGCGAAACTTTCGGCGAAAAGTCTTGTCGGCGGGTATTCTGGAAGAAACAGATGAATTCAAGTCCGGCGGTCATCGTCCGGCGCGGCTCTACCGTTTTCGCCGCGAAGCCACGGTGGAAAGCACCGCCCGCCGTCTCTTTCCCTGAAAGGAGCCCCGCATGGCACGTACAGCCGACCAACGCGCCCGTTTGAAGGCGCTGGAACGTGAGATGGCGGCGCTGGAAGCGCGTCGTGCCGAATTGGGCGACGCTGAAGTGGAAGCCCGCCTGGCGCTCCTGCGTGACGAACACCGCGCCTTGCTTGACGCCCAGCGCATTGTGAACACCCCCGACGCCGCGCCCACCGATTGGCTTGCCCTGGCGCGCGCCTTGCGGAGCGGGGCGCAGACCCTCGCGACACTCGACCCTGCTCTGTTGCCCCCCCTAGCGCGCGACCCCACGCCCACCGCCGCCGCTCTGCACCGCGTGGTGTTGCTGCTGGCGCGGGAGTTTGAAGCGGCGCGCCAGGCGCGCCACATGCGCGACGCCACCGATATTCACGATGCGCAAGCGGCACTGGCGCTGTTGCACCACGAACTGGCTTCGCCGACGCCGCACGTGCGCCGTGTGCAACGCAAATGCGCTGAACTTTCGGACATTTTCTACGCGCAAGCCACCCTCACCCCCGACCAGTTCGATGTGGCGCGGCTTGCGTTTCTGTCCGAAGTGTTGTTGCACGTTGTGGTGCACCGTTGGCAAACATAGTTGCCTCTCGCCACAGTTGGCTATAATGGCGTTCAGGAGGGTGCTATGCCGACCGTATGCCCCAAATGCAAGCAGATGGTGCCTGTTCAACCCAAATGCGAAGCGTGTGGCGCGCAGCTCATGCGTCTCACGTCCGATGGGCGCTACGAACTCATCGAACCGACGCCTTCCGTGTGGAAACTCGCGCTTGAACCGCTCTTGTTGGCGTTCGGCGTGATTCTCATCGGATTGTTTGTGATTGGCGTCGTGGCTGCATTGTTGTTGTGGTAGTCGGCTGTTCCCCAAACCAAACAATAGCACACTATCAAGGAGGATAGACCCATGGATTTCTCGCTCACCGAAGAGCAACGCCTCATTCGCGACACCGTGCGCGAACTTGCCCGCGATGTGATTGCCCCACGCGCCAAAGAAGTTGACGAAACAGGTCGTTTCCCACGCGAAAACTTTGAAGCCATGGCTGAATTGGGCTTGATGGGCTTGCCCTTCCCCGAAGAATACGGCGGCGCGGGTGGCGATACACTCAGCTATGCGCTGGCGGTGGAAGAAATTGCCGCCGCATGTGGCTCAACCGCGCTCAGTTATGCCGCCCATGTCTCGCTGGCGTGCAACCCGATTTACATGTTCGGGACTGAGGAGCAGAAGCGCAAGTACCTGGTGCCGCTGGCGAGCGGCAAAGCCATTGGCGCGTTCGGGTTGACCGAACCGCACGCGGGGTCGGACGCTTCGCGCTTGAAGACGCGCGCCGTGCGCGACGGCAACGAATGGGTCATCAACGGGCAAAAAATGTGGATTACCAACGGGGGCGTCGCCGATTTCATTGTGGTGGCGGCGGTCACCGACCCCGACGCGGGGCATCACGGTATCTCCAACTTCATTGTCGAAGCCGACAATCCGGGCTTCAAGGTGGGCAAGAACGAGCCCAAGATGGGCTTGAAGGGGTCTGTGACGTCGCAACTTTTCTTTGAAGATTGCCGCGTGCCGGCTGAAAACATGCTGGGGGCTGAAAACAAGGGGTTCATCCAGTTCATGAAAACGCTGGACGGCGGGCGTATCAGCATTGCCGCCATGGCGTTGGGCTTGGGGCGCGCCGCGTATGAAGCCGCCGTCTCCTACGCCAAAGAGCGCCATGCGTTCGGGCATCCTATCGCCGACTTCCAGGCTATTCAGTTCAAGCTGGCTGACATGGCCACCTTGCTGGAAGCCGCCCGCTTGCTGATTTACAAAGCCGCTCACCTGAAAGACACAGGTCAGCCCTACACCAAGGCCGCCGCGATGGCGAAACTCTTTGCCAGCGAAGCCGCCGAAAAAGCCTGCTTCGAGGCGATTCAAATCCATGGCGGCATGGGGTACAGCCGTGAGTTTCCAGTCGAACGCTACTACCGCGACAACCGGCTGACGCAAATCGGCGAAGGCACAAGCGAAATCATGCGGTTGGTGATTGCCCGCCGCATTTTGCGCGAGATGGAATAGGCGCAACCCCAGGTGTGTGAGCAACGGGCGCCCAGTGCGGGCGCCCGTTTTGTGTGGCGTCGGGGGGCTCAATCGGTGGTGACGAGTGGGAGATAGACCGAGTTGGTGACGACAAGCACGTTGAAAAGGTGGAGGTTGCTAAACTCTGAGCCGTCTTGCGAGACGATCGCCCATTGTTCCAACGTGGGGTGATACCAGACACCAACCGGAAAATCATTGGTGAAGCCGTAACGCGGGGTGATGATGATAATCGCCGCGGGGTTGCCGTTGGTCAATGGCGAATCAAGGTACGAAATGGTGCCGTTTGCCCCATTGCCGTTGGTCACCTGATGAATGAAGGCGTTGGGCATGTTGTTGGCGACAAACACGTTGAAGAAACGCCCCGTTGCCATTGTGGCTAAGTCTTGATTGAAGATGACCCAGCGTCCCAAACCCTGGTCGTAGTACAAGCCGACGTAGTGGTCGTGGTACGTTCCCGGCACAGCTCCGTTTGGGTTCCACGAATGCTCCACAAAGGCGATAGCGTCAGGGTTGTTGTTTAGCATGGGGTGGTCCAGGATGGTGCGGTGTCCATCCACGTTCTCGCTGGTTGTCGTATGGACAAAGGCCCGCAGTGAGGGGGGCGGCGCAAAGATGTTGAACTCGATGTTGTCGGGCATCAACGCCAAATCCTCATTGTAAACCGCCCACTGACCGAGCACTTGTGAAGGTGTTGCAACCCCTTGGGTGGAAAGCGGCGTGCTTGGGCTGAAAAAGACCCCGGTGGGCGACTCATTGGTCACCACGCCGCGTGTGGTGGCAAACACCAGCGCCCCGATATTGCTGTTCAGCAGTGGATGATCCAAAAGCACATAATTTGATGTAGGGTTCGGTTCCTTCTTGCTCAACTGAACAGGTGTTTGTGGCGCAACCAGCATGTTGAAAGGTATCGGGATTGGTGAGGCGGGCATCGCTGCAAGATCCTGGTTGAAGACGCTCCATTGGCGTTGACTGGTGTTGTACCAGACGCCTGTCCCGTGGGGATTGAAGGCGCCAATACTGCTGGAGGTGCTCATGAGCAGGGCTTCGGGGCGGTTGTCGGTGAGTGGGTGTGAAATGTAGGAGATATGCCCGGAAACGTTCGCGGACGTTGTGAAGTGTTGGAAAGCGCGGTTCATTTTGGAAACCACCGCGACATTGAATTCGGCGTTGTTGGCGATGTCTGCCTGGTCGTGGTTGAAGATGATCCATCCACCATCATACGAGACGCCAATGTGGTGGTTGTTGAACACAACTTGATTCGCCCCCCACCGTTGCGTCACCAGCACGATGTCGTCGGGTGCGGTGAGATAGGGGGATGAGACTTCGGTGTAGTAATCGGTTGTATTGCTGGGTGTGGCTGTGTGGACGAAAGCGGGGACAGTGCTGTCGGGAATGTAGATGTTGAAGGCGGCGCCGTTGGGGATTGAAGCCGCCCCTTGGCTGAAAATGCGCCAGCGCTTCGTCGTGTCAGAATAGATGACGCCGAAAGGGTCCTCGTAGTAAACGCCTGGAATTTGCAACGGTCCCCATACCGGTGTGACGAAGAAAATCGCATTTGGCTGTTCGTCCAGCAGAGGGTGTTGAATTTCCGTCATGTACCCGCTGACGTTGTTATCGGCGGAGGCGATATGCACAAAGTAGGTGCCGCCTGTCGCCGAAGGGGTGGGAAAGCCACCTGCCGAGACTGTTTCGGGGAAGTCCGTCTGTTGCGTCAATGTCAGCACTGCGGCAACAAGCGCCGCAAAGAGACCAAAGCGCAAGCCCTTCATACAGAAAACTCCTTTCCTCACTTCTTACTCAAACCGCGAAACCGATACAGCCACCAGTCTCCGATACGGCGGGGCACGACAACGAAGCAGTCCAACGAGGAGTGCGAACACTCTTTTGGCGCAGGGAAAGACGCAACGGCAGGGTGAGGTGTCAGCGGAAACGTGGAACGCGGGACAAGAGCGCGCACGGGTTCCAGTAAGTATGAAATGAAACGTCAGAATGTTCAAAATTGTCGCATGGTTCTTTTCACCGTTTCAAGAAAAACAGGCGTCAAAACGAGAGGGGGCGAACAGTTGCTCTCGGCGTCCATTTGCTCATCTTGCCAAAAACCGCATAAATTAGACGTCATGATGAGCAACCACGGGAAGAGAACAACCATGCGTGTCAAAACCATCACGGTTCATTCGGCCGGCGGCGTCGTCTTGCGGGGTCCCGCCGACGCCCCTGACGTCCTCATGATTGCCACACATAACGGCACGCGCTGGGCGCTTCCCAAAGGGCAAGTGGAACCCAACGAAAGCCTGCCCGAAGCCGCACGGCGCGAGGTCGAAGAGGAAACGGGCATCAAAGTCGCTACCCTGGCGCATCTGGAAACCATCGAATACTGGTACTACGCCAGCCGCAATGTGCGCCATCACAAATTCGTGGATTACTTCCTCATGAAGCCCATTGGCGGCACGTTGCGCCCCCAACTCAGCGAAGTGGACGACGTGCGCTGGTGGCCGCTGGCGAAAGCATTGGAACTGGCGACGTACGACAACGACCGCCGCGTTATCGAGAAAGCGGGGAAACGGTGGCCCCGTTACGCCGACGAGCTTTGAGGGTTTCTGCTTTACGGTTGCACCAGACGCGCAATCAAATGCCAACCAGAACAAAGGAGGACATGCACATGTCGCAAAAACGTTTCGAGGGGAAAATTGTGCTGGTGACGGGCGGGAGCCGCGGCATCGGCAAAGCCATCGCCCTCAAATTCGCCAGCGAAGGGGCGGATGTCATCATCAACTATCTGCGCAAGCGCTCCGCCGCTGAGGAAACCGCCGAAGAAATCCGCGCCTACGGTGTGCGTTGCCACACCATCAAAGCCGACGTGGGCGACCTGGATTCGCTCAACGCCATGTTCGACGAAATCGAGCAGGAGTTCGACGGGTTGGATATCCTCGTCAACAACGCCGCCAGCGGCTACATTCGCCCTGTCATGGAGCAGAAGCCCAAAGGGTGGGAATGGACGATGAACATCAACGCCCGCAGTCATCTCTTTGCCGCGCAGCGCGCTGTGCCGCTCATGCAGAAACGCGGCGGTGGGCACATCATCGGCATTTCGAGCTTGGGGTCGCAGTTTGTGCTGCCTGAGTATGTGGTCATCGGCATCAGCAAAGCCGCCGTGGAAACCCTGACGCGCTACCTGGCGGTTGAACTGGCGCCCTACAACATCAAAGCCAACGCTGTCAGTGGTGGCGTGGTGGACACCGACGCGCTCAAACACTTCCCCAACCGCGAAGCCATGCTCAAAAACGGGCTTGAACGCACCCCCGCGGGGCGTATCGTCACCCCTGAAGACATCGCCAACGTGGTGGCTTTCCTCTGCACGCCCGACGCCGACATGATTCGTGGGCAAACCATTGTTGTGGATGGCGGCTATAGCCTGCTTGCCTGAACCATCGGGGGGGCGTCGCAGGCGCCCCCCTTTTTTCGAGACCTATGCGCGAGCATCGCAAACTCTACCACTTTCTCTTGCTGGTCTACCGCGAATGGGGACGCTACGGGCTGCCCCGTTTGGCGGCGGCGTTGAGCTTCTACACCCTCTTTTCGCTCGCGCCCTTGCTCTTCCTCGTCATTGTCGTCGCCGGCTTGCTGATAGACCCCGCCCTCGTGGAGCGGCGCATCTTGCTGCAATTGCAACTGTTGCTGGGGGAAAACAGCGCCCGCTTCATCGAAACCCTCATCGCCAACGCCCGACGGCAAGCCAGCGGCACGCTGTTGGTGGTTGGTGTGGGCTTGCTTGCCTGGACCGCAACCAACATCTTCATGCAAACCAAAGCCGTCCTCAACACGATTTGGGATATTGAAGTGCGCCCGCCGAATGGCATTGTGCATTACTTCTCCCAACGCCTCTTTGCGCTGGTGTTTGTGCTGGGGATGGGCTTCTTGCTGGCGGTTGTTCTCGTTGTCAATATCATGCTCGAAACGCTTCTCATCTTGCTGGCGCAAGACATGCCGCTGGAACAACCACTCTCACAGCTTTGGCGCTTGCTTTTGCCCTATCTGCTCATCATTGCCGCCTTCACCATCATGTACCGCATCTTTCCCGACATCATCATTCGCTGGCGCGAAGCCTTTTTGGGCGCTCTGGTCGGCGGTTCACTCTTCTACCTTGCCCAATACCTCATTGCCTGGTACTTGCGCACTGTTGCCCCCGCTTCCGTGTATGGCGCGGCAGGTTCGCTCGTGGTTCTTCTGCTCTGGCTCTACTACTCGCATCAACTCTTCCTGCTGGGGGCGCTCATCACCAAAATCTACGTGCGCCTCTACCACCGCCCCACCCGCTTGAAGCCCAACGCGCGGCAAATCATGCGCATTACACGCCCGCGGCTCCCCTGAAACGCCTCTGCGTGTGCCTTTGTGAGAATACGCCAAACGTTTATAATGCGCCGCCGAACCACTTTGAACAGAGGGAAGTACACGAGGAACTATGTCTGCACAACATACGACGATTACCTGCCCGCAATGCCGCCAGCCGTTTGCGGCAACGGTCTACGATGTGATTGACGTGGGGCAAAACCCCGCGCTGAAAGAAGCCTTTTTGGAAGGGCAAGTGAATACCGTCACCTGCCCGCACTGCGGCATGCAGGGCATGCTCGCCATACCGTTCGCCTATCACGACCCGCAAAAAGAATTGTTGCTCATCTACCTGCCCGCCGAACTCAACCTTCCCATGCCTGAGGAAGAAAAAATCATCGGCGACCTGACGCGCAAGGTGATGAACAGCCTGCCCGCCGACCAGCAGAAAGCCTACTTGCTCAACCCCAAGCGCATGATGACCATCCAGAGCCTCATTCATGCCATTTTGGAAGCCGATGGGGTTGACCGCAAGGAATTGGAGCGCCAAACCCAATTGCTGCAACTTTTGCTTGAAATGATTGACAAGGCGCGCGCCGGCGATGAGGAAGCCTTGCACCAGCTGATTGACGCCAACAAGGAGAAGATTGATTACACCTTCATGCTCATGCTGTCGAACATGATTCAGACGACGGTGGAGCAGGAAGACCACGAAGAAGAGATGGTGCAGGCGCTGCACGGCTTGCGTGAAACGCTCATCGAGCGGCTCAACCTCTCGCCCGCCGATGTGCCCAAACTCGGCTACGAAGCCATGTATGACGATGTGCTCGCCATGCTGCGCGAAGCCGACCCTGGGCGCTTGCAGGCGCTGGTCGCCGCCAATCGCCCCATTCTCGATTACGGCTTCTTCCTGCACCTGACCGAAAAAATCGAGAGCGCGACCAGCGAAGAAGAGCGCGCCGAACTGCTCACCTTGCGCGATGCGCTTGTCAAACTCACCGACGAAATGGACGCCGAAGCCAAACAAGCGGTCGAACGCGCCGCCCGCCAGCTGGAAGAAATCTTGCAGGCGGAAGACATCGACAAGGCGGTCGAAGAACGTTTCCAGGACCTGGATGAAGCCTTCCTGGTCTTGCTCTCGGCAAACTTGCAAGCCGCCAAAGAGCAGAAGCGTGAAGACGTGGCGGCGCTCATGGAGCGCATCTATCAAAAAGTCGTGAGCCTGGCGGAATCGCGCTTGCCGCCCGAAATGCAGCTCATCAACCAGTTGTTGCGCACGCCATCGGCGGAAGAACGGGCGGCGCTCTTGCGCAATGCCTTCCAAACCTACCCGCCCGACCATCTCATCAATCTGCTGGAAACCTTGTTCCATGACGCCGAGCAACAAGGCGTCACACCGCGCGTGCTGCAACAGATTGAAACCATCATTCAGGAAGCCAAAGCCCTGGCGGGAGAAGGAGCGTAATCATGGCGACACCGCGTGTGGCCCGCTTGCAACGCCGCACGAATGAAACCACCATTACCCTGGAACTTAACCTGGATGGCGTTGGCGCCGGTCGAATTGCGACCGGCGTTCCATTTTTCGATCACATGCTCGACCATGTGCGCAAACATGGCTTGTTCGACCTCTCCATCCAGGCGAAAGGTGATTACGAAATTGACGACCACCACACGGTCGAAGATGTAGGTATCGTACTGGGCAAAGCGCTCTACGAAGCCCTGGGCGACAAACGCGGCATTCGCCGCTACGGGCATGCGATTGTGCCCATGGACGAAGCCCTGGCGCTTGTGGCGCTCGATTTTAGCGGGCGGGGTTTGCTGGTCTTTCAGGGCGCTTTTCCCGCCCAAAAAGTCGGCACGTTCGATACCGAGTTGGTGCCCGAATTTCTGCGGGCGCTGGCGCACAACGCCGCCATGACCTTGCATGTGCAGGTGCTTGCCGGGCAGAACACCCATCACATCATCGAAGGCATCTTCAAAGCCCTGGGGCAAGCCTTGCGCATGGCGGTCGCGCTTGACCCGCGGCGTGGCGACGACGTTCCAAGCACCAAAGGCATGTTGGAGTGAGCCATGCAGCACATGACCCCCATCACCATTGTGGATTACGGCGCGGGCAACCTGCGCACAGTGCAACGTGCGTTCGAGTATGTGGGCGCCGAGGCGCACATCACCGGCGACCCCGATGTGGTGCGCCAGGCGCGTAAACTGGTTTTGCCCGGCGTGGGCGCATTTGGCAAAGCAATGGAACGCCTGCGCGCCACGCATCTTGATGAAGCCATCCGGGAACGTGTCGCCGAGGGAGTGCCGCTTCTGGGGATTTGCCTGGGCTTGCAACTCCTGTTCGACGAAAGCGAAGAACTGGGACGCCACGAAGGCTTGCACTTGTTGCCGGGGCGTGTCCGCAAATTCGACATCAGCCTCAAAATTCCGCACATTGGCTGGAACGAAGTCCGTATCCAGCGCGAGCACCCACTGGTGCAGGGCATCGCGCCGGGGCAATTTGGCTACTTTGTACACTCGTTCTATGTTGACCCCGCCGACCCTGAGGTGGTGTTGGCAACCAGCGACTACGAAATCGAATTTGCGTGCATTTGCGCCCGCGACCATGTGATGGGTATTCAGTTTCACCCAGAAAAAAGCCAGGAACTCGGCTTGGCGTTGTTGCGCAATTTTGCAACATTTGGGGAATAGGCTGATTTTGTTGGCAGAACGTATCTCACGGAGTAGAACCATGCACATTTTTCCGGCCATTGATATTCGGCATGGGCGTTGCGTGCGCTTGCTCAAAGGCGACCCCAACGCGGAAACCGTCTACGGCGACAATCCGGTGGAGATGGCGCAGCGTTGGGCGCGCGAGGGCGCCGAGTGGTTGCACGTGGTCAATCTTGATGGCGCATTTGGCGAAGCCACCGCAACGGTGGACGCCGTCAAGGCGATTGTGCGCACGGTGGATGTGCCCGTGCAGTTGGGCGGTGGGTTGCGCACATTCGAGGATATCGCCGAAGCGCTGGATTGGGGCGTGGCGCGTGTGATTCTCGGCACGGTCGCCGTCACCAATCCGGATGTGGTGAGCCGCGCTGTCGAAGCGTTTGGCGCGGAGCGGATTGTGGTCGGTATTGACGCGCGCGACCGCGTGGTTGCCACGCATGGCTGGCAACAAGAGACCGGGCTGGACATCATCGCGCTGGCGATGAGCATGAAGCAGCGGGGCGTCGAGCGCATCATCTACACCGACATCACGCGCGATGGGACGTTGCAAGGTCCCAATGTCGCCCGCACCGGCGAATTGGCGCATCTCACCAAACTGCGCGTGATTGCCAGCGGCGGCATTGGTTCACTCGACCACATCCGCCAGATTCGCTGGATTGAACCCTATGGCGTGGAAGGCGTCATCGTCGGCAAAGCCCTCTACGAGGGGGCGTTCTCTTTGCGCGAGGCGCTGGACCTGGTGCGCGCCGCACCCGGCGAACATGCCGCAGAACCGAACGGTGAGGGCTAAACATGCTTGCCAAGCGCATCATCCCCTGTTTGGACGTGAAGGACGGGCGTGTCGTCAAGGGCGTCAATTTCGTCAATTTGCGGGACGCCGGCGACCCGGTCGAGCAAGCCATCGTGTACGACCGCGAGCGCGCCGACGAACTCGTCTTCCTGGATATTTCCGCGACTCACGAAGGGCGCGCCATCATGCGCGATGTGGTGCGCCGTGTCGCTGAAAACATCTTCATCCCGTTCACTGTGGGCGGGGGCATTCGCACCGTTGAAGATATGCGCGAAATTTTGGCGGCGGGCGCTGAAAAAATCGCCATCAACAGCGCCGCAGTGCGCCAACCAGACCTCATTGCGCGTGGTGCGGAACGCTTTGGCAGTCAGTGCATCGTCGTCGCGATTGACGCCCGCAAACGCCCTGAGGGGTGGTGGGAAGTGGTCATCAGTGGTGGGCGCATTCCCACTGGTTTGAACGCTGTTGAATGGGCGCAGGAAGTCGAACGATTGGGCGCGGGGGAAATTTTGCTCACCAGCATGGACGCCGACGGCACACAAGCCGGCTACGATATTCCCCTCACCCGCGCCGTTGCCGACGCCGTGAACATTCCCGTGATTGCGAGTGGCGGCGCAGGTGCGCCCGAACACTTTTACGAAGCGTTGACTGTTGGCGGCGCTGACGCGGCGTTGGCGGCGTCGTTATTCCACTATCGCACGCTGAGCATTGGCGACGTCAAAGCCTATTTGCGTGAGCGGGGTGTGGTGGTACGTCCATGACATCGCCGGTGTTCGATCGAATTTACGCCATGGTGTGCCGCATTCCCTACGGGCGTGTGGCGTCTTACGGGCTGATCAGCCGCCTTGTATTTGGGCATACACGGGGGGCGCGCACAGTGGGGTGGGCGCTCGCCGCGCTCCCCGAAGATGAAGTGGAGCGCGTGCCCTGGTGGCGCGTCATCAACGCACAGGGGCGTATCAGCAACACCCGCGCCGACCATGGCGCCGAAGAACAGCGTCGCCGCCTGGAAGCCGAGGGCGTGCAATTCGACGAACGCGGGTACGTGGATTGGGAGCGGTTTGGGTGGGAGCCAGACCCATCGTTGTTCTGGTGATGAGAAGCGTCGTTGAAAAACAAGAGGCGTTTTCGTTTAGATACGTGGCACACTTCCCCACATAACGAATGAAGGAGCATTGAGCGCTTATGCCTTCGACCGCGAGCGTGGCACTGCAAGACCTGAAATGGGACGAACGCGGCTTGTTGCCCGTTGTTGTGCAAGACGCCCACACCGGCGACGTGCTCATGGTCGCGTGGGCGAACCGTGAAGCGGTTCAGCGCACCCAAGCCACCGGCATGGCGCATTTTTGGAGTCGTAGCCGCCGCGAACTCTGGCAGAAGGGGGCGACAAGCGGCAATGTGCTGCACGTCGTCGAAATTCGCGTTGATTGCGACGCCGATACCCTGCTCTATCGCGTCCATGCGGCGGGTCCTGCGTGCCACACAGGCGCGCAGTCTTGTTTTTTTCGCACACTGGCGGACGCATGAAGCGCCGTTGACAGAATGCAAAAGAGCCGTAAAGTGAAAAACGCGAGCCACAGCAGGAGATATTCTGTGAACGAGCAAACCGTGTTGACCCAACTTGAAGCCGTCATTCGGCAGCGCAAAGCCGAACGCCCTGAGGGATCGTACACCACAACGCTGTTTGACGGCGGACTTGATCGTATCCTCAAAAAAATTGGTGAAGAAGCCGGTGAAATCATCATCGCCAGCAAAAACGCGAACCCCGACGAAATCATCTACGAAACCGCCGACTTTCTCTACCATTTACTTGTGATGTTAGCGTATCACGACATTCCCTGGCGGGATGTCGAGAACGAATTGCAGCGAAGATTTGGCAACCGACCCCATTGAGGCGCAACATGATTCAGCGAGCATTACTCAGTGTTTCCGATAAACGTGGACTGGTGGAATTGGCAACCGCCCTGCGTGAGTTGGGCATTGAACTGATTAGCACAGGGGGAACGGCGCGCCTGTTGCAAGAAAACGGCATCCCCGTGACCCCCATCGAAGCGGTGACGGGTATGCCTGAGATTTTGGGCGGGCGTGTCAAAACCTTGCACCCCATGATTCACGGCGGCTTGTTGGCGCGTCGCGACCGCCCCGAAGACGTTGAGGACATGCATCGCCACGCGATTGCGGGGATTGACCTCGTTGTGGTCAATCTGTATCCTTTTGAAGCCACGGTTGCGCGTGATGATGTCACCCTCGAAGACGCTATCGAACAAATTGACATTGGCGGCGTCACCTTGTTGCGCGCCGCCGCCAAAAACTACCGCTACGTGACCGTAGTCAGCGACCCCGACGACTACCCGACGCTCATTGCCGCCCTGCGGGAACATCGCCAGGTACCCGAAGACGTGCGGGCAGCCTTCGCCGTCAAAGCCTTCCGCCAAACTGCTCTCTACGACGCCATGATTAGCGACTGGCTGGCGCGCCGTCTCGGCACGGACGCAACACCCTTCCCCGACGTGTTGCCGCTTGGCGTGCGCAAAGCGGGCGACCTGCGCTATGGCGAAAACCCGCACCAGCAGGGGGCGCTGTATCGCGTGCCGAATGCCGGCGGGTTGGCGCATGCCGAACAATTGCAAGGCAAGGGCATGAGTTATACCAACTGGCTGGATGCCGAAGGGGCGTGGCTCGCCGTCCAGCAATTTGAGACGCCGGCGGTCGTCATCGTCAAGCATGCATCGCCGTGTGGCATTGCCACCCATCCCGATTTGGTGCAGGCGTATCGCCATGCGTTGGCATCCGACCCGGTGAGTGCGTTTGGCGGGATCGTTGCCGTCAACCGCCCGGTGGACAAGGCGTTAGCCGAAGCAATGGATGACCTCTTCATCGAAGTCTTGCTTGCGCCTGAGGTGACGCCCGAAGCGCGTGAACATTTGGCGGCGAAGAAGAACCGCCGTGTGCTGGTGGTGCCCCCGCTGCGTACACCCTATGTTGAAACGCGCAGCATTCCGGGCGGTTTTATTCGTCAAACACCTGACGCGGTGGAAACGCCGATTGCCATGCAGTGCGTCACCACACGCGAACCGACCGCCGAAGAACGGGCAACGCTTGAATTTGCCTGGCGGGCGTGCTTGGCGGTGAAGAGCAACGCCATTGTGCTGGCGCGCGCTGTGGATGGCGGGTTTGCCACCGTGGGCATCGGCACGGGGCAACCGAGCCGTGTGGATGCTGTGCGGCTTGCGGTGCAAAAAGCGGGTGAACAGGCGTCGGGGGCTGTCATGGCGTCGGATGCCTTCTTCCCCTTCCCGGATGGTGTGGAAGTTGCCGCACAAGCCGGCGTGACGGCTGTGATTCAACCCGGCGGCTCACGACGTGATGCCGAGGTGATCGCAGCGGCGAACCAATATGGCATGGCAATGGTCTTCACTGGGGTTCGCCACTTCCGACATTGATGCTCGGAACGTTTTATTGAGTCGCATAAAGGCGGTTGTATGGACCAAGATAATAGTCGCAAAGAAGCCGAAACTCATTCGCGGGAATTTCAGGGAAAGGATATTGCACCTGAGATTTTTCGCCACGTGCCTTTTCTGGCGCCGTTGAATGAAGAACAACGGGGGGCGTTGGCGCAGCAGGCGCGTTTGCGCCACTACGCCCCCGGCGAACTCATTCTCGAAGAGGGGGCGCTCGGTCATGATTTTTACATTATTGAATCGGGGAGCGTTGTTGTCCTCAAGCGTATTGAAGACGGCGAAATTGAAATCGGCTATCACGGACCGGGCGCCTTCTTTGGTGAAATGGCATTGATTCAAGATGCGCCGCGCTCGGCTTCGGTGCGGGCTGAAACCGCCGTGCGGGCAATTGAAATCTCGCGCGAGGGGTTTGAGTCTGTTGTGATGCAACACCCCGCTGTGATGCTCGCCGTGATGCGGGAATTGTCGCGCCGCTTGCGACAAACCGACCAGAATATGATTGAGTATCTGGTGCGCAAAAACGAAGAATTGCAGCGCGCACAGGAAGAAATCAAACAGAGTTACGACGTCACCTTGATGGCGCTCTCTTCCGCGTTAGATTTGCGCGATACAGCCACGGAAGGGCATTCCATACGTGTCGCAAAAATTGCGCTTGAAATTGGGAAAGAAATGCGGCTTTCGGACGAAGAGTTGCAAGTTTTGTGGCGTGGTGCGCTGTTGCATGATATTGGCAAAATTGGTGTTCCCGACCGAATTTTACATAAACCAGGTATGTTGACGCCGGAAGAGTGGGAGATTATGCGCCAGCATACCATATGGGGGGCGGAAATTTTGAAACATATCCCGTTTCTGGCGCCGGCAATCCCTGTGGTCAAGTATCATCACGAAAATTGGGATGGCACCGGTTATCCGGAAGGGTTGAAGGGTGAAGAAATCCCGCTGATGGCGCGTATTTTTATGGTGGCGGACACTTACGACGCGATTACGAGTGATCGCCCATATCAAAAAGGGCGTTCACCTGAAGAAGCATTGCGCATCATTCGCGAGCAAGCCGGCAAACGTTTTGACCCCAAGGTTGTCAGGGCGTTTGAGCGCGCCTTCGAGCGCATCAAAATGATTCGATAAGCGCCAGAGAAGCGCTCACCCCCTTTTCCTTCTCATGGTGTTCCCCCTTTGTAGAACTTGACAAACTTACTCAACTTTGTTACAGTTTGCGTGTCGATTGGCAACGTGTGCCAATGTCGCCACTGTTATTTTTTGAAGAATGAAATGGAGGCAAAGTACCACCATGAGCGAGAAAGCAGTCCTCGAAATCAAGAATCTGCACGTGAGTGTGGATGGAAACGAAATCCTCAAGGGTGTGAACCTCACCATTCGCGAAGGCGAAGTTCACGCGATGATGGGCCCGAACGGTTCGGGCAAGAGCACGCTGGCATACACCATTGCCGGTCATCCCAAGTATGAAGTCACCGAAGGCGAAATTCTCTTCAACGGCGAAAACGTCCTCGAAATGGAAGCCGACGAGCGCAGCAAGGTGGGGCTTTTCCTGGCGTTCCAGTACCCCGTTGCCATCCCCGGTGTGACGATGGCGAACTTCCTGCGCATGGCAATCAACGCGCACCGTGAAGCGCGCGGTGAACCGCCCATCACGCCGGTGGAATTCCGCAAGATGCTCATCGAAAAGATGGAAATGCTCGGTATTGACCGCTCGTTTGCCGGTCGCTACCTGAACGAAGGGTTCTCCGGTGGTGAAAAGAAGCGCGCCGAAATTCTGCAAATGGCGGTGCTGGAACCGAAAATCGCCATCCTCGATGAAACCGACTCAGGGTTGGACATTGACGCCCTGCGTGTGGTGAGCGAAGGTGTCAACAAACTGAAAGACCAATTCGGGATGGGTGTGCTTGTGATTACGCACTACCAGCGCATCCTCAACTACATCAAGCCCGACTTCGTGCATGTGCTGGTGGATGGCCGCATTGTTGCTGAAGGCGGTCCTGAACTGGCGCACCAACTCGAAGAAAAGGGCTACGACTGGGTTCGCGAGGAACTCGCAAAGGAGGCATAACCTATGGCATTGGATGAACGCCAGCAAATTGAACTGATCAACAAAGAATATGCCGAAAAATACGGCTTCCACGACCCCGAAAAGTATGTCTTCAAGGCCAAGAAGGGGTTGTCGCGCGAGGTTGTGGAAGAAATTTCCTGGATGAAGGGCGAACCCGACTGGATGCGCGAATTCCGCTTGCGGGCGCTCGAAATCTTCTGGAAGAAGCCCATGCCGACGTGGGGCGCCGACCTGTCGGGCATTAACTTTGACGACATCTACTACTACATCAAGCCGGCTGAAAAGCAGGCGCGTTCGTGGGATGACGTTCCCGAAGACATCAAGCGCACGTTCGACCGCCTGGGGATTCCCGAAGCCGAACAAAAATTCCTGGCGGGTGTTGGTGCGCAGTACGAATCCGAAGTGGTGTATCACAACATCAAGAAGGAACTTGAACGCCAGGGTGTGATTTTCCTGGACACCGATACGGCGCTGAAAGAGTACCCCGACCTGTTCAAGGAGTACTTTGGCACGGTAGTGCCCCCGTCGGATAACAAATTCGCCGCGTTGAACAGCGCCGTCTGGTCGGGTGGCTCGTTCATCTACGTGCCCCCGGGCGTGCGTGTGGAAATGCCCCTGCAAGCCTACTTCCGTATCAACGCGCAAAACATGGGGCAGTTTGAACGCACGCTTATCATCGCCGATGAAGGCTCGTATGTGCATTACGTGGAAGGGTGTACCGCCCCCATCTACACGACCGACTCGCTGCACAGTGCCGTGGTGGAAATCATCGTCAAGAAGGGCGCACGTGTGCGCTACACCACCATTCAGAACTGGTCAACCAACGTCTATAACCTGGTGACCAAGCGCGCTGTGGCGTACGAAGACGCCACGATGGAATGGGTGGACGGCAACATCGGCTCGAAAGTCACCATGAAATACCCCGCCATCTACATGATGGGCAAGGGGGCGCATGGCGAAGTGCTTTCGATTGCCTTTGCCGGCCGTGGTCAGCACCAGGATGCTGGCGCGAAAGCGGTGCATGCTGCGCCGTACACCACCAGCAACATCACCAGCAAATCCATCTCCAAGGATGGTGGGCGCGCTGGGTACCGCGGCCTGGTGCAGATTTATCCGGGCGCGCATCACAGCAAGAGCAACGTCGTCTGCGACGCGCTCATCCTTGACCCGGAAAGCCGCTCGGACACCTATCCCTACATTGACATTCGTGAAGACGATGTGAGCGTGGGGCACGAAGCCACGGTCTCGAAGGTGGGTGAAGAGCAGCTCTTCTACCTGATGAGCCGTGGGCTGAGCGAAGCCGACGCCCTCAACATGATTGTGTCGGGCTTCATCGAACCCATCGTCAAGGAATTACCCATGGAATACGCGGTTGAAATGAACCGCCTCATCCAGCTGGAAATGGAAGGCTCCGTCGGCTAAGCCTGCGAACGGAATACGAGGGCTGGCAGCATCTGTTGCTGGCCCTCTTCCTGTGAAATGACAATGACGCCCGCCCAAGGGGCGAGAATTTTGGACATGTGGAGGACGAAACCGTGACTGAGAAAACGCTGGCTTTCGAGGCATTGAGCCGCGAAGCCGTCGAAGCGTTGAGTGCGCGTTTTGGCGAGCCCGATTGGCTGCGCCAGCGCCGGTTAGACGCTTGGCGGCTCTTTTTGGATACCCCCTGGCCGAGCAACCAGAAAGATGAAGAATGGCGCAAAATTGATACCGATTTGCTGGTGAAGACCGTGCAGAGCCTGCACCTGGTCTCGCCGGAGAGCGAAGCCGTTGCGGCGACAACAGACCTGCCCGAAAAGTTGCAAGGCATTCTGCGCGAAGCCGACCGCCGCTCGGCGTTGTTGGTGCGCCGCGAAGGCGGCTTGGTGTTTGCTGACGTGAATGACGACTTGCGCGAGCAGGGCGTCATCGTTGCCGACTTGCTGACTGCGGTGCGCGAACATGGCGACTTGCTGGAACCCTACCTGGCGCAAATTGTGCGCGCCGATGAAGGTAAATTCAAGGCGCTGCACACCGCGCTGCTGAGCGGTGGGTTTGTGGTCTTTGTGCCCAAGAATGTTGCGTTGGAGAAGCCTATTCAGCTGGTGCACTGGTTGGATGAAGCCGGCACGTTGGTCTTCCCCCACGTGCTGGTCGTGGCCGAAGCCAACAGCGCGGTCACGGTACTCGACGAGTACCTGAGCAATGACCTGCCCGGCGTCTCCTTCGTTACAGGCGCGGTGGAGATTTTGGCGGGCGATAACGCGCAGGTGAACTACCTCAACGTGCAAAACTGGGGGAACAACGTCTATCACCTCGCCTCACAGCGTGCGCGCATGGGGCGCAACACGGTTGTGAATTGGAGCAGTGGTCAGTTGGGTGGCTCGCTCACTCGCTTTGAAACCGAAGTCTGGCTGGAAGGCGACGGCGGTATGGCGTACCTGAACGGGATTTACTTCCCGACGGGCGAGCAATACATGGCGAACCACACGTTGCAGCGCCACATCGCCACCCATTGCAGTAGCGACTTGCTCTACAAGGGCGCTCTCCTGGGGAACGCCCACACCGTCTATCGCGGGTTGATCAAGGTGGAAAAGGGCGCCCAACAAACCGACGCCTACCAGGCCAACCGCAACCTTGTGCTCAGCCCGCAGGCGCACGCCGACAGCATTCCCATGCTGGAAATCGAAGCCAACGACGTGCGTTGTACCCACGGTGCAACCATCAGCCAGCTGGACGAAGAAGAACTCTTCTACCTGATGGCGCGCGGTATTCCGCGCAAGGAAGCCACTAACTTGATTGTGGACGGTTTCTTTGCACCAGTGATTGACCGTATCCCGTTGCGCACCGTGCGCGACCGTCTCAAAACGGTCATTCACGAGCGGATGGAAAACGCCTAAGAGTGCTTGCACACCACAGGGACGCCGCGCAGGCGTCCCTGTTCGACTTTTGGCGGGGATAGCGGTATCATAGCGCAACCGGCAAACAAGCAGATACCGCATGCCCATGAACCGACAAGAGCAACTCGAATGCATTCTCGACCATTTTGAGCGTCCGCGTTTTCGCGAGCGCCTGCATGAGGCGCCTATCGTCATGCAGGGGCACAACCCATCGTGTGGCGACCGTGTGAGTGTGTTTGTTGTGCTCGATGACGCCAATCAGCGTTTGGCGCGTATGACCTGGGAAGGTGAAGGGTGTACCATTAGCCAGGCAGCGGCATCGCTCCTGGCTGAACTGGTCCAGGGAAAGCGCGTTGACGAAGTGCTGGCGATGGACAGCCGAGATTTTGCGGCGTGGTTTGGCGAGGATGTGGTGTCCGCTCGTTTGCGGTGTGTCATGTTGCCTTTGTACACCTTGCGTCTTGCGTTGCGCACATCGTTGAACAAAGAGACCGAAGCCGATGAAACCGATTGGGCGCAATTTCGCCAAGAACGGTAGTCAAGTGAATAGGCAGGCAAGAACTATGTACGACATTGAAGCTATTCGTCAACAATTCCCGATTTTACAACGTCAGGTGCACGGCAAGCCGCTCGTCTATCTCGACAGTGCGGCAACTTCGCAGAAGCCGCTGGCTGTGATTGACGCCATGGACCGCTATTATCGCGAATACAATGCGAATGTGCATCGTGGGGTGCACACGCTCAGCGAAGAAGCCACGGCGGCGTATGAAGGTGCCCGCAAACGTATTGCGCGCTTTATCAATGCGCGTAGCCCGCGCGAACTCATCTACACGCGCAATGCCACCGAAGCCATCAACCTGGTGGCGGCAACGTGGGGGCGTGCCAACCTGACCCCCAATGACGCCGTCCTGATTACCGAGATGGAGCACCATTCCAACATTGTGCCGTGGCAAATCTTGCGCGACCAGATCGGCTTTGAGTTGCGCGCCGTTCCGGTGACGGACGAAGGGTATCTTGACATGGACGCCTTCGACCGCTTGCTGGATGAGCGCGTCAAGCTCGTGGCTGTCACACACATGAGCAATGTGCTGGGCACAATCAACCCCATCGCCGAGATGACGGCAAAAGCACACGCTGTTGGGGCGTTGGTGCTGGTGGATGGGGCGCAGAGCGTGCCGCATATGCCGGTGGATGTCCAAGCGCTGGATATTGATTTTCTGGCGTTCAGCGCGCACAAAATGGCTGGTCCAACCGGTATCGGGGCGCTGTGGGCGCGCCGTGAATTGTTGGAAGCCATGCCCCCCTACATGGGTGGCGGCGACATGATTGCCTTTGTCTCGCTGGAACGCTCCACCTGGGCGGATTTGCCCCACAAGTTTGAAGCCGGTACGCCCGCTATCGCCGAAGCCATTGGGTTTGGCGCGGCGGTGGACTTTTTGAGCGAATTGGGCATGGAAAACGTGCGTGCGCACGAAATCGAAATCACGGAGTATGCGCTGGAAGCCCTGAGCGAGGTGCCCGGCTTGCGCTTGCTGGGGCCACGCAAAGCGGCTGACAAGGGCGGTGTGGCGGCGTTCGTGTTGGACGGTGTTCACCCGCACGATATCGCCTCGATTCTGGATGCGGAAGGGGTGGCGGTCCGTGCGGGGCACCATTGCGCGCAACCGCTCATGCAGCGCTACAACGTCCCTGCGACCACGCGCGCCAGTTTCTACGTCTACACAACGCGCGAAGAGATTGACCGCCTGGTCGAAGCGTTGCATGTGGTTCGGAAGGTGTTTGCGTAGGAAAGATGCGAAGAGGAGTGACCAACGATGCTCGACTTCTACCGCGAATTTATTCTCGACCATTACCGACATCCGCGCAACAAAGGGAAGTTGCCGAACGCGGACATCTCACACGAGGAACACAACCCCGTATGCGGGGACCGCATTCACATGGACATCAAACTGGAAGATGACCACATCGCCGACATCAAGTGGGATGGTGAAGGGTGCACCATTAGCCAGGCGTCCGCTTCGATTTTGTCGGAGATGGTCAAAGGCAAGAGTATCGAAGAGGTGCGCCAGTTGAGCAAAGAGGATTTGCTGGAACAACTGGGCATGGAAACCCTGACGCCGGCGCGTATCAAGTGCGCCTTGTTGAGCCTGAAGGTACTGAAAGCCGGGCTGTACGGATTGACAACCTGGCCTGGCGAAGAAGATGAGTGGAACTAACCCAATGGAGTCATACACCATGAGTGAATTCGTGACAGTTGCCAAAGTTGCCGATGTTCCACTGGGGCATGCCAAAGTGGTGCATGTGGGCTCGAAACGTTTGGCAATCGCCCATTGTGAAGATGGTATTTTCGCCATTGATGACATCTGCACGCATGACGGTGGTCCGCTTGGCGAAGGGGAATTGTACGGCTGTGCCATCGAATGCCCGCGCCACGGCGCCCGTTTTGACGTTCGCACCGGGCAAGTTCTGCGCTTTCCGGCGGTTGTGCCCGTCAACACCTATGAAGTCCGCATTGTTGATGATGAGATTCAAGTGAAAGTGTAAGGAAGCGTATGCCTGAAAGGAGCATCCAAAATGAGTGAAGAAACCCGCAACGAACAAGAACAGTCACAAAACACATCCCAGGTGACGCCGGAGCAATTGGCGGAAGCCATCCGCGAAAACTTGCGCCAGGTGGTAGACCCGGAAATCGGGCTTGACCTGGTGACATTGGGGCTGATCAAGCATATTCTGGTGGAAGAGAATCGCGTTGAGATGCACATGCTGCTGACAACGCCATTCTGCCCCTATGCGCCCTGGCTGGTTCAGCAAGCCAAGGAAAAAATCGCGCAGGTTGTGCCGGACCGTGAGGTGCATGTGGAAGTGCTGCCCGAACCGTGGGACCCCAGCATGATGGAAGACCCCGGTTTGCTGGGCTTTGGGCCGGGCATGGAATGGTGAAAAGTTGACAAAGACGCTTGTTTTGGTCATACTTTGAGCCATGATGAACAAGACACAAGCCTTCTACACCAACCAGAGATGCATCTGTATCAGGCGGGGGCGTTAGCCACCGCCTGACGAACGCCGGTTCGCCTTTCGAGGCCGACGGCGGCTAACGCTCCCGCAGTTCGACACTTCTCGCGAGAGGAGTGGCTAACTGTTGGGGCGCACTCTCTTCGGAGAGTGGGGCATATTGCCCAAGCCACCGTCGGCCTTTTTGCATGTCAAGCCACACACTGCTGTGTTGTCCCCACGGTGCAATGAAGCCCCATCTTGTTGCCCTGGGCGCATTGTGCCGTGGGGACAGCCCACGTGAAGTGGGACTGTATGACGGAGAGAGCCAACCAAACGCAGACAGGAGGCAAACGTATGGCCGAGAAGCAAATTGAAGAACGCGGATATGCTGTGCCGGATGTGCTTGTTTCAACTGAGTGGGTAGCCCAACATCTGGACGACCCCAATGTGCGCATCGTGGAGAGCGATGAAGATGTGCTGCTCTACGATATGGGGCACATTCCCGGCGCTGTCAAAATTGACTGGCACACCGATTTGCAGCACCCCGTCATTCGCGATTACCTGACGGAAGAGCAATTTGCGAATTTGATGCGCGAGAAAGGCATCAGCAACGATACGCTTGTGGTCTTCTACGGCGATAAGAACAACTGGTGGGCGTGCTACGCCTTTTGGGTGTTCCAACTGTTTGGGCACACCAACGCCAAAATCATGGACGGTGGGCGTCAAAAGTGGATTGAAGAAGGACGCCCCTTGACGCGCGAAGTGCCTTCTTATCCGCCGACGGACTACAAGGTTCCGCAACGCAACGATGAACCGTGGCGCGTCTTCCGCCAATATGTGCACCAATTCATCGAACGCGATGACGCGCAGTTGGTGGATGTGCGCTCACCCCAGGAATACACCGGCGAAAAACTGCACATGCCCGACTACCCGCAAGAGGGTGCTTTGCGTGGGGGGCACATTCCCAAAGCCAAAAACATCCCCTGGTCGCGGGCGGTGAACCCGGACGGGACGTTCAAAAGCGCCGAAGAATTGCGCAAGATTTACATCGAGGAACAAGGGCTTGACCCGAACAAGGAGACGATTGCCTACTGCCGCATTGGCGAGCGCAGCAGCCATACATGGTTTGTGTTGAAGTATCTGCTGGGCTTCGAGAATGTCCGCAACTATGACGGTTCATGGACGGAATGGGGCAACCTGGTTCGGGCGCCCATTGAAAAGCCATAACCTACATACGTGCGAATTGGGGGGCGGCAACACGCGGCCCCTGCCAAAATAACAAAAACCGGCAATAAGGAGGAAGAAAGCGATGGCAATTGTGTATGTTCCAACTCCCTTGCGGCGTCTGACTGGTGGGCAGGCGCGTGTGGAAGTGCAAGCCAGCACCATTCGCGATTTGGTGGAGGCGCTGGAAGCGCAGTATCCGGGTGTGAAAGCCCGCCTTGTGGATGAAGAACGTGGTGAAATCAAGCGTTTCATCAACGTGTTCGTCAACGGCGAAGAAATTCGTGCTTTGCAGGGCGAAGAAACACCTTTGAGTGAAAATGATGAAGTGAGCATCATCCCGGCGATGGCCGGTGGGCGGTAAGAATCGAAAAGCGGCCAAAGGCGTCCGCTCGCGTGGTGTTCACATTGTTTGAAAAAAACAGGAGGGTACCGTGAGTGACCGATTGACACGCGAGCAATTTTTGCAACGCGTCAAGCAAGAAATTCAGGAAATCAACGTCTCAACATTGCGCGAATGGCTGGAACGCGGCGAGCCGATTCGCCTGATTGACGTGCGCGAGTTGGATGAATTTGAACAAGGGTACATTCCCGGCGCCAAATTCATTCCGCGCGGGCATCTTGAATGGCGCATTGAAGAAGTTGAACCTGACCGCGAAGCGCCGATTGTGCTCTACTGCGCGGGGGGTGTGCGTTCGGCGTTTGCTGCGAAGACGCTCAAAGAAATGGGCTACAAGAATGTCTTTTCGTTGGCGGGTGGCTTTGGCGCCTGGAAGAGCCAGGGCTTGAAGTTTGACCTGCCGCGTATCTTTTCACCTGAGCAGCGCATTCGTTATTCGCGCCACATTCTGATTCCGGAAGTGGGCGAAGAAGGCCAGTGGAAGTTGCTCGACGCTAAGGTGTTGCTTGTTGGCGCCGGCGGATTAGGGTCGCCGGCGGCGCTCTACCTGGCGGCGGCCGGCGTCGGGACGCTGGGGATTGTGGATTTCGACGTGGTGGATTTGAGCAACTTGCAGCGCCAGATTTTGCACGGCGTGGATGACATTGGGCGTCCCAAGGTTGAGTCGGCGGCTGAGACGATTGCGTCCATCAACCCGGATGTGAAGGTTGTGCCCTATCGTGAACCGCTGACCAGCGAAAACATCATGGACATCATCAAGGACTACGACATTGTGGTGAATGGGTCGGACAACTTCCCGACGCGCTATCTGGTCAATGATGCTTGCGTCATGGCGGGGAAGCCGCTGGTGGACGGTTCGATTTTCCAATTCGAGGGGCAAGTGACGGTTTTCAAAGCCGATGAAGGCCCGTGCTATCGGTGTCTCTTCCCCACACCGCCGCCGCCGGGCGAAGTGCCATCATGCGCGGAAGGGGGTGTGCTGGGGGTTCTGCCGGGCATTATCGGCAGTTTGCAGGCAATGGAAGCCATCAAACTCATTCTGGGGATTGGCGAACCGCTCATCGGGCGTTTGCTGCTCTACGATGCACTGGCAGGGCAATTCCACCAGGTGCGTTTGCGCAAGAACCCCAAATGCCCGGTCTGTGGTGAAGAGCCCACCATTACCGAATTGATTGACTATGAAGAGTTTTGCGGCGTTCCGTTCCCGCGCCACGATGAAGAAGAAAGCGCTCAACCTGTCGAGGTGCACTAATGGTCGCGCGGCAACCGTTGCCGGAGACAATTTTGCTTGAGGATAGTTGCACGGCGTTTCGCGATGTCGCCCGTCGCGGGGTGCATTTACAACAACCGGTGAGTATTCTCGATCATGTTGGCGAAACGCCGTTGCTGCGCTTGCACCACCTGGCCGCTGATTTGCCGCCGTCGGTGGAGGTGTACGCCAAAGCCGAATGGTTCAATCCGGGCGGGTCGGTCAAGGACCGTGCCGCGTTGCATATCATCGAAAGCGCCGAACGGAGCGGCGACCTGACGCCGGACAAAATTTTGATTGACAGCACCAGCGGCAACACCGGCATTGCCTATGCCTGGATTGGCGCGGTGAAAGGGTATCGGGTCACGCTGGTGATGCCGGAGAATGTCAGCGAAGAACGCAAGCGCATTTTGCAGGCGTATGGTGCGGAGTTGATTTTCAGCGACCCGCTCGAAGGGTCGGACGGCGCGATTCGCCTGGTGCGTGAGATTGTGGCGCAAAATCCGGAGCGGTACTACTACGCCGACCAGTACAACAACCCAGCCAACTGGCGGGCGCACTTTTGCCACACAGGCCCTGAAATTTGGGCGCAGACGGGTGGGCGCATTACCCACTTTGTGGCGGGCGTCGGCACGAGTGGCACGCTGGTGGGCACAGCGCGCTTTTTGCGCCGTGTGAACCCCAATGTGCGCGTCATTGCTGTTGAACCTGAAGACGAGTTGGCTGTGATTGAGGGGTTGAAGCACCTTGAAACAGCCATTGTGCCGGGCATTTACGATCCGAGCGTCGTGGATGAGACGCGCTATGTCTCGCCGGCGGATGCGTATGAAACCACCATGCGCCTGGCGCGTGAAGAGGGCTGGTTTGTGGGGTTCAGCGCCGGTGCCGCCGTGTATGCCGCTTTGCAAGTGGCGCGCCAGTTGGAAGAAGGGGTTGTCGTCACCGTCTTGCCTGATGGCGGCGCCAAATACCTCAGCCTGCTTCGGTCTTGACGTGTGGCCGCGCGCAATGCAAAACCCGGCTGGTTTTCATAGCCCGCCGGGTTTTTGTTTTGCCCTCGGCAATCAATTGACGAGTTGGCGTATTCCGACTATGCTCTTTTCGTCAACAAACCCTCGCAGGAAAACGATGACCAACCACCGGACACAACAACTTGTCGGCATCGCCGGCGCACTTTTGATGGCAATTGCCGGTCTCATTCTCGTCTTCTCATCGCAGGAAAACCCAACCGACGTTACATTGCGTTGGAAAACAGCCTCCGAAGTGCAAACGGCGGGCTACAACCTCTATCGTAGCACCAGCGAAGAAGGCCCTTTTGAGCAGGTGAATGAGCGGCTCATCCCTGCCTCGCCTGCGCGCCATACCGGTGGTGAATACGTTTACACGGACACCGGTCTCATTCCTGGCCGGACGTATTACTATCAGCTCGAAGAAGTCGAAACAAGTGGAGCGCGCACACCTGTTGAAGTTATTCCTGTGACGGTTGAACAGCCCTTGTGGGCGCGCGTGCAACCTTTCTTGGGCGCCGTTTTGATTTTGTTGAGCCTCGGCATTGTTGCTTCGACGCTTCGCGAACGTCAGTCAGAGACGGAGTTGCTAGAATGACGATGCATGTTTCTCAATCCCATGCCCCACCTCTTCCCACTGCTCCCCCGCATGCCGTCACCATCTCGATTGCCAACACCCACCTTGAAATCGCCTCACCCCATCGCGAGGTGGTCGAGTGGGTAGCGGCGCGGTATGCCGCCTATAAAGCCATGCCACCCCCCAAGCGCGTTTGCTCATTACGCTTGACCCCGCGTTGCCGCCGCTTCCACAATGGGAGGACTCACCTCGCTTCTCTTTTGACGCCCAGGGGGGGGTGACATTTGACCATTCGCTCTATCGTGTCCAAAGCGATTGGTCTCGACGACATGTTTTTTTGCATGCAACCGCGCATTTGCCGCGCTACAACCTTGTGTATCTCATTCGTGCACTCTTTGCCATCATGCTTGTTGAGCGGGGCGGTCTCTTGCTGCATGGCGCAGGGTTGGTGCGCAAAGGGCAAGCGTATCTCTTTCTGGGACCATCTGGCACGGGCAAAACAACCGTTGCGCGGCTGTCGCACGAAAGCGGGCTGGCGGAGATTCTCAATGACGACCTTGTCGCGCTCATGCCCGAGGGCGATCGGTGGATAGCGTATGCCACGCCGTTTCACAATCCTACACAAGCCCCATTTGCACCACGCCCACATTCCGCACCTTTGCGTGGCGTCTATAAGCTTGTCCAAGCCCCGCATGTGGCTGCGAATCCTCTCCCCTTGGGGCAAGCGCTGGCTGCGTTGAGCGCCGCTGTTGTTGTGGTGATGACTGATGAGCGCCGTGTGCCGGTCCTGCTGGAACGTTTGGCGCTCTTGCAAGTGGCGCACCCGGTAGTCGAGTTGAGGTTCACGCGCTCAACATGCTTTTGGAATGTGGTTGCCTCTTAGTGGAGGGAAGCCCAGAGGCACGATTAGAAAATAAAGAGGGGTATACAATGAAACGAGTCGCGCTCTTTTTGATGATCGTTTTCTTGTTGCTCATGGGTGCCCCTGTCCTAGCGGCAGTGACGCCCATTGATTTCACCGGTTTTACGGGGGCTGGCTTTGCACCTAATCCAACATCTGGGCAGCTTGATTCAGACCTTTGGCGGGTCACAGGGTTGAGTGATAATTCGTCACCGAGTTTTGGGGATACTTTGACGAATGGTGATTTTGCCCGCGGCTCTTCAACTGGTAGTGTCACTACTGGTGGCATTTATGCCTTCGATGTAGGTGGTGGCAACATAATCTTGGGTGTTCAACCCACAGGCAATGATTTCACGCCAGGTGATATCACCTTGAAACTGCAAAATACTACAGGGAATACCATTAGTAATCTCTATGTAGCCTATAAAGTTTGGTATTATAACGATCAAAATCGCAGTTCTTCTCTGGATTTTTATTACTCCTTGGATGATGTTTCTTATACAGGGCCGATTTTTACGTTCACCACACCTCAGGCAGCTGATGTATCACCCGCATGGCAATCACAATCATTTGCCACAACACTGAATGGTGTGAACCTTGCTCCTGGGGCGTTTATTTACTTGCAATGGAAAAGTGATGATGTTGCTGGCTCAGGAAGTCGTGATGAATTCGGGATTGACGATATAGAAGTGCGTATTGGCGGACCTACCGCTATTGATCTTGTTGAATTTAATGGACAACCCGCCTCTTCACCATTTTCTCCCCTTCTCTTGGGGCTAGTGGTGTTGGCTGGGGGCGTCTTGGCGTTTGGGCGTAGAGCCTACCGTCATCGTTGAACACGCATCTTGTGTGTAGCCAACGGGCGAGCCTGCCCAGGCATTGCTTCACGAAGCGGGGCGGTGGTATACTCAGCATATGACAACAATGCACGTCCCCTTCCCACAATCGCAGAGTGGCGTGCTGGACCAGTGGCTTGCAGAGGGCGAAGCCGCATACGCCCGTGGCGACCTCGATACGGCGCGCCGTTGTGCGGTGCGCTTGCTTGCACGCAATCCCCACGATATCGAAGCCCTCTGCCTCTATGCCCGCGCCGCCCCTTCGCCGGATGCCGCACACAAGGCGCTTGCCCGCGCCACAGCGCTTGACCCTGCGCACCCGGCGGTGAAAGCCGCGCGGCGTGCTCTCTGGCGCACACCACGCCTTTGGCGTCCTATGTGGCGGCTGTGGGCGCTGGCTCTCGCGATTGTGGTTGCGAGCCTGCTTGGCGTGGGTGCGTGGTTCGGGCTGGCACCCAAGCCGGAAGACCCCTTGGTGGCTTCTGTGCGGCAGGCGCGGCAGGCGTGGGATGCCGGCGATCATGTCGCCGCCGCCGCTTTCCTTGAACAGGCTGTCGCCCTTGCGCCGGATGATACGCGCTTGCGCGACTGGCTGACGCAGGAATACCTGACGCTGGCCACAGAAGCGTTGCGGGCGTCTCAGCCTGAACAGGCGCTCCCCTATCTCGAAAAAGCGGTCGCATTGCACCCCGACGAAGTGGGCGTTGTGCGCGAATACGAAGCCTTACGCACCTATTTCGCCGGACGTGAGGCGTTTCGCGCACGCGATTGGCAAACCGCGTTTGAGCACCTGTGGCCGCTCTATCAACTCGACCCCGCGTATCTGGACACGGCGGTGATGCTCGACACCGTGATGCTCGCGCGTGCTGAAACCGCCAAAACCACGCAAGCCGCCGCCCAATTAGCCTTCCACCGCGCGCGGCTGGCACAGCCGGGGCGTGCGGCACGCGCCGCCGTTGAGCCGGGAGCGCCGTCGTCGCAACCGGGGCAGACAACTGTGGCTGGGTTGCCGTCATTGGAGCCGGTGTGGGAAAAGCGCATTGTGGTGGATATCAGCGAGCAACGCATGTATGTGTACGAAAATGGCAAACTGAAATGGTCGTGGAAGGCGAGCACCGGCGAACCGCGACGCCCGACCGTCCCCGGCGAGTACCGCGTGCAGAGCAAAATTCTCAATGCGCGTAGCAACGTTTGGCGGCTCTGGATGCCCTACTGGCTGGGTATCTACTGGGTGGGACCGATTGAAAATGGCATTCACGGGCTTCCGGTGAGCGATGACGGCTGGAAAATGTGGGAAGGCTACATTGGCACACGTGTCACGTATGGCTGTATCGCCTTGACTGACGAGCACGCCCGCATGTTGTGGGAATGGGCGGACATCGGCACGCCGGTTACGGTGCAGTGGTAGTCGCCGCGCACGCTGTTTGTCGCCAACGGATGCGCTCCCGGTCGAGTTCGCTCAGCGAGATGGGCGTGGGAAGATGCGCCGCGACAAGTTCCCACGTCGGCTGTTGGTATGTTGCTGTGAGTAGATCCCCCGCTGATACCCCCTTCTGCGCGAGAACATCTACCAGAACGTAAGCATGCGCCACATGCTTGTCTGCTTCAGCATTGAACCCCGGAAGCGCAACGGCATGATAGGGCGAACTTTGCGAAGCGCGCGCCCGTTCGGTCAAGGCAGGCCATTCTACCGTACAGGCGATGCGTTGGTATGCCGCGAGCAATGGGTCGTTGGGAAACAAGCCGCTTCGTTCCGCCAACCAGAGCAAAACGCCCTGGCGGGCAGGTGTGAAAAGGCTGGTAGCGGTGCGGTCAAACAGGTCGGGTGTGCGGTTTTGGATGGCGTGCATGGCAAGCCACCAGAGGATGATTTCCTGCGCAAGATGTTCTGGTGCACGGTCGTCATACCGTTCCAGCAACACTGGTGATGTCAGCACCAATTGGTTATCAAAAACCGATTGCCGCAAGGCGGGTTGAAGCCCGTTTTGGTCGGTGGTGAGAATGATCGAGAGCCGCTCATTGGCCAACGCGGACATGGGGTCGCCGACAGAGGTGCGCACAGTCGCCGCCAGCATTTCCACATTTACAGCCAGCAGGCGGGCAAGGTCGGTATCGGCGTCGCGGTAGAGAATGCGAAAGTGCGGCGTGGTTTCGATGGTCGGTTCACCCCATGCTTGCTCAGGAATGGGACTGACGCGCCACGTCTGGTTGATGAGGCGCATACCCAGGCGCTGGGTTGTCGTCAGCAGGGGGGTGGCTTGTGGGGGCTGCGTGGTGTAGATGGTGCGCACATCTGCAAGCACTCGGTCGCGGCTGAGCCACGTGGCGTTTTCAACGGTTGTGGTGCGCCAAACCGTTTCGAGTTTGACGAAATCGTCAATACGGGCGGCGTGCCAGCCCAGCGGCGCGGTCGGGTCGAGATGGTGCAGAAGTGTTTCGGTGCGGCGCGTGTTGGCGGCGGCGTCGAGCGCGCGCATGGTGGTTTGAATGTCCGCTATCAACCGTGCTTGTTGACGCTGGTAGAGCGTCCACACGAGAATGGAGATGCCGGCGACGAGCAACAGAAGCGCCAGCACCAGAACGAAGCGCCGCTGTGTCGGTTGGGTGGGCGGCGGTGGAGGGGGTGTGGGTTCATCATCGAGTGTGCGCCATTCAAACATCGTCGTTCTCGCTCTCTCGGACGCCTTGATATGCTTTTCAGGTGGTGTGGATGAGCGCTTTCACCTGCTCGTACACCTCGCTTGGGTTTGGAATGTCGCGCAGTTCGATGCCGCTTTGCTGTGGACGTGTTGCCGTGCCGGCTGTGAGCAGTTCAATCGTGCCCAACCCATAACGCCGCTGCATCACGCCTTCTTTCAAAGTGATTTCAGTAATCCGGTTGTAGGGAATCATCTTCTTTTCAATCGTCCAAAACCCTTCCTCAAATTCCAGACGGTCGCGGTAGAAACGGTATTCGGTGCGCGCGTACATGCGTTGCGTGCCAATGAGTACCAGCAGCGGCAAGCCGAAGAAGGTACTCAGCGCGCAGGCCACAAATGGGAACCAGGTGGGCGTATTGACGTCTTGCTTGTCAAAGAGAACGTAGAAAAAACCGCCGCAAAAACCACCGCCCCACAGCGTGAGAAAAATCGCCAAAGGTAAGGTCGAAGCAATGACCACATCGGGCACAAAGCGGGGGCGCACAACCAGCAAAGGCTGTTCCTGACGTGGTGTCTGTGAAAAAGTAGGCGTGGCGCTCATCTTGCGAACCTGCCTTCATGCCTGCATACCAACCACCAGTCGCTTGTAGAGTGCCAGCGAGCGCATGATACCCGTATGCGCGTCGCCGTCTCCCTCAAACTCGATCGTCACGGTTTCGCACGTTGCCCCCACCAGCGGCAAAATGCGGTCGTAGGGCAAGGTGGTTTCGTTGCCGTCGGCGTCGAAGGCGAACGTTTTAAAGTGCAGATGTGCCGCCTGCGGGGCGAGCAGCGCCCATCCCTCTTCGCGCGTTTCGGGCGGCAGGTTGCCGGGGTCGAAACAAAGCCCAATGGCGACACCCGCGCGCTGGCGGGCGCGGTCGAGGATGCGCAACAGCCGCTCCGGTTCGGTGGTGATGCCCCAATGGTTTTCCACCACCAGTTGGCAGGTGGGATGATGCGTGCCTGCGTATGCCGCCAGTGCCGCTAACCGTTCGACAACGCGCGTTTCCACGTCGGGGGAAGCGTCCGCCGTGCCGCCCAGCGTCAGGCGGAGACGTGTTGCGCCGAGGATCTGCGCGGCGGCAAGCCCCCAGCGGAGGTAGCGCTCTTGCCACGCCCACACCGTATCGGGTGTGCAAAAATCGCTGTTCACCGTCCAGACCAGGCATTGCACACCGCTTTCATCCAGCGCCTGACGCACACGGCGAAGGTTTTGGTGCGTGTAGCGGATGAGTTCATCGGGAATGGCGGGGGTGTGGCGGTGGCTGAACGCCGCCAGCAGGCTTTGCACCTGTGCCAGGCGGGCGGGCGGCGGCGTGGGGGCGCCTGTTTCCACCGGGGGGCGCAGGGTGTGCAGCGCCGCACGCGCCAGTTTGAAGAGCAGCGTGCGCACGCGCCCAAAACGGGGCGGCGCGAGCATGAAGTCGTTGAGTTCGACCGCCTGAAACCCCAGCCGTGCGGCTTCGTGGGGGACATCGTGCAGGTAGAGCCGCCCTTCATAAAAAGGGGCGTGCCACGACCATGACGAGACGGCGACGGCGTCGGGTGGCGGCAGGGGCATGTTCAATCCTCCTTCACACGGTCACGGTAGGTGCGCATGAATTTGGCGATTTTGGGTTCGATGACGTAGCGGCAATAGCCTTGTGAAGGGTTGCGGCGGTAGTAGTTGTGGTGATAGGGTTCGGCTTCGTAGAATGCCGTCAGCGGCACAATCTCAGTCACAAAGGGGCGGTTCCCCCAGAGCCCGGAGGCTTCGGCGGCGGCTTTGGAGGCTTCGGCGATGCGCCGTTGCTCTTCATTGTGGTAGAGGATGATTGAACGGTATTGCGGCCCGATGTCGTTGCCCTGGCGGTTGGGTGTGGTGGGGTCGTGAATGTGCCAGAAGATGTCGAGCAGGTCCGCATACGTGATGACGGTGGGGTCGTAGGTGATTTGCACCACTTCGGCGTGCCCGGTTGTGCCGGTGCAAACCTGTTCGTAGGTGGGGTTGGGCACGTGCCCGCCGGCATAGCCCGGCACCACACGCTCAACACCGCGCACCATTTGATAGACGGCTTCCAGACACCAGAAACACCCCCCGCCAAGTGTGGCTTGTTCGTACTGCGTGCTCATCATGCCTCCTTGTGTGCCTGTACCATGTCGAGAATCGCCTCATTGACTGCGTCGGGTTCTTCGTGTTGCAGCCAGTGCGTTGCGTCGTCAAAGAACGTGAGCCGCCCCTGGTCGCACAGGTCGCGGCTGAGCGACGCCATTTCATGTTCCAGAAAAGCGTCGCGCTTGCCCCACAGAATGTGGGTGGGAACGCGCACACGTGGCCCGTGGGGAAGGCGCTGCGGCGGGTGCCGAAAAAGCGCCCGATACCAGTTGATCATCGCGGTGAGTGCGCCGGGTTGTTGCCACGCTTCCACATAGCGCGCGATGTCTTCCTGGCTGAATGCACCGGGGCGGCTGGTGGTGAGCAGGGCGCGCCGTCCGGCGGCAAAGCCACGCATGCGGATGAGCCATTCAGGCAGCCGCGGGATTTGGAAGAAAAACATGTACCACGATTTGCGCAGTTGCGAGAGATGACGGCGCGCGTAGCGCCGCATGACGCCCGGATGGGGCACATTCAGGATGACCAGCGCATGCAGGCGTTCCGGTGTGCGGAGCGCCGTCCACCAGGCGACGGCGGCGCCCCAGTCGTGCCCGACAAGGGTGGCGCGCTCATAGCCCAACGCGTCGAGGAGGCCAAGCATGTCGTCGCTCAATGCGTCCATGTTGTAGTCGGCGACGCGGGGCGGCTTGTCGCTCAGGTTGTAGCCGCGTTGGTCGGGGACGATGACGCGGCAGCCGTGCGCCGCCAGCACTGGAATTTGATGCCGCCAGCCATACCAGAATTCGGGGAAGCCGTGCAGCAACACCACAGGCGCGCCATTTTCAGGGCCGGCGATGATGGTGTGCAGGCGCACGCCGTTTGTGGTGAGGAACGTGCAGGCGTATGGGCAGGTGTGGTTGGTGGTGGTCATCATGCGTGCTCCTTTCGGCTACTCGCCCTTTGCCCGCCGATGGGTACGCGCGCTCCGGCGGCGTTGGGCTTCGCGGCGTCCGTCTTCCACGTCGAAACGGTGTTCGGCTTTCTGCATGGCGGCGTGAATGGTGGGCGTCCACTCAATCGCGTAGATGTTGGCCAGTTTGGTCAGAAAAATGAAGGCGTCGGCGAGTTCAAGCGCCAGTGCGGCGCGTTCGGCTTCGCGTGCGGTCTCGTCCAGCGGTTTCTCCCCTTCCAGGCGCAGAACGTGGCGGGCAATTTCGCCCACTTCTTCCACCAGCCGCGCGAGCACAGCCAGCGGTGGGTCGTCGGTGAGACCGCGCACGTCATCATAGTGCCGAAACCAGGTTTGAAATTCATCAAACGTGAGTGGTGAATGCTGCTGATTCATGCGGTTGCCTCGTTCGGTCGCACCAGTTGCAGGGTTATGATAGCAGCAATTTGCACCAGCACCGAAAAAGCAATCGCCAGCCACAGCGTGCTTTCATAGAGCAACCCGATGATGGCGCTTCCCACAAACCAGGCGAAGCCATACGCGGCGTTGAACAGCCCATAAGCCGTGCCGCGCTGTGCGCTGGGCACCAGGTCGGCGACGGCGGCGCGCATGATGCTTTCTTGCGCGCCCAACCCAACGCCCCACAACACAACGCCCACAAAGACCACGGCGACGTTCCCCAGGAAGACCAGCGGCGCAAAGAAGAGGCTGAGCGCCACAGAGAGCGCCAGAATGCGCAAGCCCAGGCGGTCGTACAAGCGCCCGAAGATGAGCGCGGTGATGGCGTCGGTTGCCATGGCGACGGCGTACATGAGCGGAATCCAGGTGGCGGGCATGAGGTTCGTGCGCTCAAAGTGGAAGGCGAGCAGGGGGAAGTCGGCGTAGCCGGCGGCGATGAAGACGCTGGCGATGAGATAGAGCCAGAAGGTGCGCGGGAGCAGGCGGCGCGATGTGGTGGACGCCGATGGGCGGTTCTTCCCCAGCATTTCCGGGGCGGGGTAGAGGGCGCGGGCGGTGAAGAGCGCCACCATGGCTAGCACGGCGGGAACGGCGAGGGCAGCAAAAGCCAGGCGGTAGTTGCCCATGCGCGCCAGAATCCCCGCCACGACAAGCGGCCCCAACAGCGCGCCAATCTGGTCCATGGCTTCGTGCAACCCAAAGCCCCAGCCGCGCCCGGTTTGTTCGGTCGCGTGCGAGAGAAGCGTATCACGGGCGGGGGCGCGAATGGCTTTGCCTGTGCGTTCCAGCACGATGAGCGCGGCGGCGATTTCCCACGAGTTGGCGAGCGCCAGCAAGGGCACCGCCAGCAAATTGAGAGCGTAGCCGACGATGGTGAACGCCCAGTAGCGGCGTGTGCGGTCGGCCAGCACGCCAAAGACAAGCCGCAATGCGTAGCCAATCAGTTCACCCGCACCGGCGACAAGCCCCACGATGCCGGCGCCCGCGCCCAGCAAAGCCAGGTAGGGGCCCGTGATGCTGCGCGCCCCTTCGTAGGTGACGTCCGCCAGGAGGCTGACCAGCCCAAGCAAGAGAATGAAGGCAATGGCATGGCGACGACGCATGATTGCTCACTCCTTGGTGTTGTGTTGGTTGGTGTGTGCATAGGCTACGACAAGCCGTCGGGATGACAAACGCCGCCTCAAAGCAATGCGCGGCACACTGTAAACGTGCGCCGCGCGTATCAGAGTCGCAAAGAGCCGCTTATTCGTGAGTGGTGCGGGCGGCTTCGCGCCATCGTGCTTCATTGGGAAAGGTGAGCAGCAGCAAGAGCACGCTGACACCTGCCAGCAAGCCCAGCACAGCCAGGTTGCCGCTTGTCAGGAAGACGACGAGCCCGAGAATGGCGGGCGCTTCGAGGAGCGCGAGCGTCAACAGGGCGCGCTGTTGCAGTTCGGCGCTTATGAATTCGGGATCGCGGTTGGCGGTGGGAACACGCAAGCGACGCGGTGCGAGCACGAGGAGCACCACGGCGGCAATTCCCAGGCTGGCAACAGATGCGCCAACGGCGAGCAACGTGGCTGTGGAATCCCCACGTTGGAAGACGAAGCCCCCATCGGGCGGCAGGATGCCTGTGAATTTGAGCACGAAGCCGAGCAGTGTGTAGATGACGAGGGCGACGCCAAAAACGAAATAAAGGTATCGCGCTCTACGCGCCGCATTGGCGAAGACTTCTTCCAGTTGAGAGGGCTCGTGTCCTGACACGGTTTTCCTCCTGCTGCCCTTAGGCGTCCACACCCGGAAGCGGGAAGCGTTCGCACAGCCCTTCGACTTGCCCCGCAATCTCGGCGAGCAATTCTTCGTTGTCGTGATTGAAGAGCACCTGCGCAATCCAATCGGCAATGAAATCCATTTCGGTTTCGGTCATGCCGCGGCTGGTGACGGCGGGCGTGCCGATGCGAATACCGCTCGTGACGAAGGGGCTTTCGGGGTCGAAGGGAATCATGTTTTTGTTGACGGTGATATGCACACGCCCAAGGGCGTTTTCGGCCACTTTCCCCGTGATACCCGCACTGCGCACGTCTACCAGCATGAGGTGGTTGTCGGTGCCCCCGCTGACGATGCGCAAACCGGCGTCGGCGAGTTTCTCGGCGAGCCGCTTGGCATTGCGCACGATTTGCTGCTGGTAGATTTTGAATTCGGGGCGCAGGGCTTCGCCGAACGCAACGGCTTTGGCGAGAATGACATGCATGAGTGGCCCGCCTTGCCCGCCGGGGAAGACGGCTTTGTCAATGGCTTTGGCGAATTCCGCCTGACACATAATCATGCCGCCGCGCGGCCCGCGCAGGGTTTTGTGCGTGGTGGTTGTGACAAAGTGGCAGTGTGGAATGGGCGAGGGGTGCAGACCGGCGGCGACCAGCCCGGCAATGTGGGCGATGTCCGCCATGACGTAAGCCCCCACTTCGTCGGCGATGGCGCGGATGCGCTCGAAGTCAATGATGCGGGGATAGGCGGACGCGCCGCAGACGATCATCTTCGGTTTGTGTTCGTGCGCCAGGCGCGCCATTTCCTCGTAGTCAATGGTTTCGGTTTCGGGGTTGACCCCATACGAGACGACGTTGTAGAGTTGCCCGCTGAAATTGACGGGGCTACCGTGCGTGAGATGGCCGCCCTGGTCGAGGCGCATGCCCAGGATGGTATCGCCTGGTTTGAGCACCGCCATGTAGACGGCGGCGTTGGCTTGCGAGCCGCTGTGGGGCTGAACGTTCACATGCTCAGCGCCAAAGAGTTGTTTCGCGCGCTCCTGCGCCAGGCGTTCGGCGCGGTCTACGACTTCACAGCCGCCGTAGTAGCGGCGACCGGGGTAGCCTTCGGCGTACTTGTTGGTGAGCACCGAGCCCATGGCGCGCAACACGGCGGCGCTGACGTAGTTTTCGCTGGCGATGAGTTCGAGTCCGCGCCGCTGGCGGGCTTGCTCGGCGAGGATGATGTCCCACGCTTCGGGGTCGCTTTCGGCGAGGGGCGCGGATGGCGGCACAAGCGCCTGACGGTCTTCTGTGAGTGGTGGTGCTGTTTTTCGCATCCTGCTACTCCTTCTTGGTTGTTTGGGTCTGGTTGGACTGTTGCGGGGTACAGCTTCGTCCCAATTGGACGCGCGTTGTCCGTGTGGATTGTGCGCGAAGGTTGCCCCAGATGTGGGGGATTGTCAAGAGGGGGGGGGAGGAGCACGTTTTTATAGCGAGGAAAACACAAATTTTTAAGAATACTTGACCTATGTACGACAATTGTAGAGGAGGAACCGAAAATTTTTTGCACTTTTAGCCTATTGATTTTGAATTTTATATTTGTTATAATAGATTACTTCCTTTTAATAAAAAAATAAATAGCAATATTTTGCAAGTGATTAATTGAACCCATGTTTAATGTTGTATGCGTGAGCGGCAGGATACGCAATAGGCGGCTCGTAGAGAAATTGACTCCAACCAGATAAGAAAGGAATATCTCATGTATCACAAACCCTCATCTTCCAGTTTTTTGAGCCGCCTGCTGCGCGCCCTCCTGGCGCTGGTAATGGTGGTCGCTTTCGTGGTTGCCGCCGCGCCAGTTACACTGGCCGCGCCGCCCGAGAATCGTGTGTCTGCCCCAGCAGCAATCAACAACTGCGAAACCAACGTCGCTGAAACCGGGCTGTACTCCCTGGTATACCAGTTGACTATCCCGGTCGATGTGGATTACAACGGTGCGATGCCCGCCTACAGCGTGGACAACAGCGCCACCGTTGGCGCTTATGACCGGGTGGGTTACTGCCTGGAACTGGACAGCCAGTGGGTGTGGGTTTCGATGGATGACTTCACTGGCGGAAACGCGCAGCAGACCGGCGTGCCGGTCATCAGCGTCAATCCCAACGGTTTCCAGCAAACGGTGAGCAACATGACAGTGGACAGCAACGTGGCTGGCGTGACCACCGGCAGCAACATCACCACCGGCAACATCGAGTTCTGGCACAATTGCTATATAGAAGATGTCACGCTGAATTTACCAGGGGCAAGTTCAAGCACGTATGACTACGATGACAAAATTGACGCAATAAATTACCCCCAAAGTTGTTACGGCTCCATGCAGGTCCACAATTATGGCGCCGGGCAGACGGTGTTTGCCTGGAATCAGTGGGATTATAACGTGGGTGCTCGTCCGGCAGACGACCTGGGCATTGGTAACAACCCAGGCACGCATCCCGACTGGACTTTCGCAGCCAATGCCGGCAGTTACACCACCCGCACATTGTATGTGTATGTGCGTGAAGTCTCCGCCGTCACCCCCGGCGCGGGCGGCGGGAACGGCCCCGGCAGCGTGGGCATCACCGATGGCAGCAGCACGCTGGAAGTGTGGCTGAAGGCCGATGCGGGCGTCTTTGCCGATACCGGCTGCACGACGACGGCCGCGAATGGCACAGATGTCGCCTGCTGGCAGGACCAGAGCGGCAACGGACTCGTATACACCCAGGCCACTCCATCCCAACAACCGAACTATGTTACCGGCGCCCAGAACGGACAACCTGCCATCCAGTTCAATCGCTCTACATCTGACTACCTAGCCTCCTCTTCAGCCGTCCTGGCTGCTGGGGATGATACGTTCACTTATGTTGCTAGTTGGCAAACCACAACTACTGGCCAATGGCAGAATGTTTTTGAGCAAAACGCCTCATCGGTGCAAATAGGAAGACGTGCGAGCCTTATCCTATCTCCGTCGAATATCTATGGATTTGCCGGGGAAGGCAACGACTTCCATCCTGTGCCTTTTACCGCTGCGCAGTACAACATATCCACTGTTTTGCTGAACGGCGCGACATCGAACAACGTGTTGGTGTATGATGAAGGTTCCGTCACAATCGGCACCATCAATATCAACACTCAAAACGTAGACACCAGCGGAGGAACGGCCGTTGGACGCGCAATCACCAAGAATGACGAATTTTTCGATGGGCAAATTCCCGAAATCATCGTCTTCTCCGCCGCCCTCAACGATACGGAACGTATCCTGGTGGAAAACTACCTGAGCGCCAAGTACGGCATCGCCCTCTCCGCCAACGACCTCTACGCCGGCGATGACAACGCCAACGGCGATTTCGACCTGAACGTAGCCGGCATTGGGCAATTTGGCGGCAATCAGCACACCCAGGCGCACGCCGCCGGGATGATCGTGGTAGACCGCTCCTTCCTCAACGATGACGGCGACTGGCTGCTTTTCGGGCACAACGTGGCTGCCAACAGCAACGTCACCACCGACCTGCCCACCACCGGTGACTGGGCGACAGCCCCCAACTCACAGCGCTGGGCGCGTTCCTTCTACATCGATGTCACCGACAACACCACCGGCGTGGACTGCGCCACCCCGGGCACCTGCACCGTGGACATCATCTTCGACTTCAGCGAAGGCGGCATGAATGGGAGCGGCATAGTCCCAGCGGGTTCGGTCAGCAACTACCGCCTGCTGAAGCGCACCGGGACAACGGGGACGTTCAGCGACATCGCCACCGCCACCGCCATCGTCGGCGATCAGGTGCAGTTCCTGGGCGTGGATGTCTCCCTGCTGGGCAGCAATTTCACCCTGGGCACGCTGGATGCGGGGACGTCGCCGACGGCCGTGACGCTTGAAAGTGTTGAACTCATTTCTGAGGCGGGGGTGGACACACGCATGTTATTGGCAATTGCCCTGGGCGTATTGGGGGGATTGCTGGTGATACGTCGCACGCGCCGCTAAACACGGAGTTCAGACCACATTACAACGGGGCGAGCCCAATGCTCGCCCCGTTTGCATCTGCACATGCGTTTTTTATGCCTCTTCCAACCGCCGCAGCGCCGCCTCCGCCGCGGCAAGCGTGGCTTCCTGTTTGCTGCGCCCTTCGCCGACGCCCCATACCTCATCGCCAATGCGCACCTCGGCGGTAAAACGGCGGTCGTGTTCAGGACCGCTTTCGGCGATGATGGCGTAGCGGGGTGTGATGTTGTAGCGGGCTTGCACCGCTTCTTGCAGGCGGCTTTTGGGGTCGCGGCGGGTGCGCCCACTGCGCCGTGCGGCTTCGACTGTGGGGGCGATGAAGCGTTCGAGCACCCAATCGCGCACCACGTCCAGCCCCCCGTCCAGGTAGAGCGCGCCGACAACGGCTTCAAACGCATCGGCGAGGATGGCGGTGTGATTGCGCCCGCCGCTCAATTCCGCGCCGCGCCCCAGGCGCAGGATGTCGCCCAAGCCGAGTTGGCGGGCGTAATCGGCCAGTTGTTCGGTGCGCACCAGCGTGGCGCGCAAAAACGTCAAGTCCCCTTCGGGCCAGTCGGGGAGCGCGTAGAAGAGATGCTCGGCGACAACCAGGTCGAGCACGGCGTCGCCCAAAAATTCCAGACGCTCGTAATCTTCGGTTTCTTCGGGATGTTCATTGAGGTACGACCGATGGGTGAGGGCGGTGCGCAGCAGGTCGGGTCGGCGAAAGGTGTAGCCGATGACCTGCTGCGCCTGTTCAAGCGACCACGTCACGATGGTTTACTCCTCGTAGGCTTTCAGCAAGATGGATGCGTTGTGCCCACCAAAGCCGAAACTGTTGGAAAGGGCGTAGCGCACCGTGGCTTTGCGCGCCTGATTGGGCACATAGTCCAAATCACATTCTGGGTCGGGGTATTCGTAGTTGATGGTGGGGTGGATGATACCGTCCAGAATGGTTTGCACGCAGACGGCGGCTTCCACAACCCCCGCCGCCCCCAGCAAGTGCCCAACCATGCTCTTGGTGGAACTGATGGGGATGCGGTAGGCGTGCTCGCCGAAGACCGTCTTGATGGCTTGCGTTTCCGATTTGTCGTTGAGCGGCGTGCTGGTGCCGTGTGCGTTGATGTAGTCCACGGCTTCGGGACCAACTCCCGCTTTGCGGAGCGCCATAGCCATGGCGCGCGCCGCCCCTTCGCCGCCTTCCGCAGGGGCGCTGATGTGATAGGCGTCGTCGCTCAAGCCGTAGCCCACCACCTCGGCGAGGATGGTAGCCCCGCGGGCTTTGGCGTGTTCCAGGCTTTCGAGCACCAACGCCCCCGCCCCTTCACCAAACACAAAACCGTCGCGCTGGGCGTCGAAGGGGCGCGATGCGTGTTGCGGGTCGTCGTTGCGCGTGCTGAGCGCCCCCGTGCGGTGGAAAGCCGCCAACCCGAAGGGCGTAATGGGCGCTTCCACGCCGCCCGCCAGCATGACGTCGGCGTCGCCGCGGCGGATGATTTCGGCGGCTTCCCCGACGGTGTGCGTCCCCGAGGCGCACGCCGAGATGATGGTGAAGTTCGGACCGCGCAGGTTGAAGCAGATGGAGAGATACCCCGCCGCCATGTTGGGGAGCATGTAGGTCGCCACAAAGGGGCTCACACGTTTGGGACCCTTCTCGAAGAGGGTTTTGTGTCCTTCGTACAAGGTTTCCAGCCCCCCGATACCGGTGCCGACCAGCGCCCCCGCACGGTTGGCGTGTTCGGGGTCTTCGATGCGCAAACCAGCCTGGCGCATGGCTTGCGCCGCAGCGCCAATCATCAACTGAATGTTGCGGTCAATGCGTTTGGCTTCTTTGGGCGAGATGATGTCTTCGTACTCGGCAATATCGAAATCCTTGACTTCGCAGGCAAATTTGACCAGAAAGTCGCTGGTGTCGAAGCGAGTAATCGGGCCGGCGCCGCTGACGCCGGCAAGCAAATTCTTCCAGGTGGTGGGCATATCTTTGCCCAGCGCGGTGATGGCGCCGATACCCGTCACAACGACACGTCGTGTCTGTTCGCTCATATCTGGCACGCTCCTTTATCCTGTTGGTCTTTTGAAGCGATCCGTCGTTAGCCGCTCAGCCATGCCAGGAGTGTACTGGCGGCGAACGGTAGCATGCTGCTGAAAAAAACAACCGCCGGGTGCAGCCAGGTGGGCAAAGGGCGCCGACGACTCCACCCCCAGAGCATGGCGGCAAAGACCCAGCACCCCAGCGAAACCCACGCCAGCATACGAGCATACTCGGCGAGCGTCAAGCGCCCGCGTGCGAGGGTGAGCAGCCCCGCCAGCCCGAACAAGACGCCTTGAAGGATGAAGAACGTGCGCGGCGGCAGGTCAAACGGTTCATGAGAGGCCATATTTCAAACCGCTCCCCGTCAGCATGAGCACGATGGCGCCGTCTTCGCGTGTGTGTTCGCAGATTTCTTCCAGCGGAACGCCAACGACGGCGCTGGTTGGTTCGACAAACAGCCCCCGTTTGGCAAACCAGCGATGCGCGGCGCGGGTGGCTTCGTCGGAGACGGCAAATGCCGCCCCCCCACTCGACCTGATGGCTGACAGAACGTCGCGCCCGCGCACGGGGTGGGCGATGCGGATGCCCTCGGCGATGGTTTCGCCTTCTTCCACCGCGATGGGGTCGGGTTCTTTCAGATACCAGGCGGTGGTGATGGGGGCGCAAGCGGTGGATTGGACCGCATAGAGGCGGGGCATGCGCGTGATACACCCCGCCGTGCGGAGCGCCAGGAAGCCGCGCCAAAGCCCCAAAAACAACCCGCCTTGCCCCACCGGGCAGACGACCGCGGCGGGCGCGTCCCCCAGTTGCTCCCACAATTCCCACGCAGCCGTCATGAACCCAAGCAGTGGGAGTGGGCTCCATGCGTGGCTGGCGTACACGCTTTCTTCGGCGGCGCGCAGGCAGGCTTCGGTTGCGGCGCTGCGCGGGCCGGGAACTTCGACAAGGTCTGCGCCGAAGATGCGCATTTGGCGCTTTTTGCCTTCGGCGGCGTGGGCGGGGGTGAAGATGCGGGCGTGCATGCCGGCTGCGGCGGCGTAGGCGGCGAGCGACGCCCCCGCATTGCCCGATGAATCTTCCACAACGTCGTGCACACCGGCTTGTAAAAGTGCGTTGATGGTCATCACCGTTCCACGGTCTTTGAACGAACCCGTAGGCGCGGCGTATTCGAGTTTGACCATGAGCCTTGGGTCGGGTGTGTGTGGTAGTGCCACCAATGGCGTAAACCCCTCACCGAGCGAAACGGTACGCTCTATGGGCAAAGAGGCTGCATAGCGCCAGAGTGAGGCTTCATGGCGCACAATGGCGTCGGGCTGGAAGGTGGGGAGCCGCGTGTCGAGGACGCCGCCGCATGCTGGGCAGCGCCAGGCGGTGAGGGGGGCGGGCTGGCGACAAGCCGTGCAGAAGAGTGTCAGGGTCATGGCATGCTCCTTTGCATGTCATTGGTGGGTTGGTGGGTCTGTCTCTTCAACAACCAATACGGCGTTGAAGCCGCCATAGCCGTCGGCTTCTTTCTCGCTGTTTTCGGGGTCGTCGAGCCAGCGGTCGTTATCCACCAGGAATTTGTAGCCGTAGCGCCCCGGCGGTGGCAGCGGTATCGCGGCGTGCCACATGCCCGGCGCGATTGTCTCCATGGGCGTGGCGTCCGGTTGCCATGCGTTGAAATCGCCGATGACGCTGACGCGCTCCGCGCGTGGGTCGTAGTAAACGAAATGGACGAAACCGTGGCGAACGTAGGGCGAGAGGGGCGTTTCGCCCAATGTGCCGTAGCGCAGGCGGAGCGCCGCCGTCACCGCGGGTCCCGGCTGCACAACGCCGTAGCCCTGGCGTTCTTCCGGCAAGCCGGGCAGGGGGCGCGCGGTGCGCATGAGCAGGTCTTTGACCTGCTCCGGGGTCAGTGATGGGTTGGCTTCGAGCATTTGGGCGACGGTGCTGGCGACAATCGGGGCGGCAAAACTGGTGCCGTCCACGTGCTGGTAAAAGGGCGTGATGAATTTGTTTTTGATGATGTGCTCGTAGATGGCGGCGCGTTGGGCTTCGACGGGGGCGTGCAGGATGTCCGCCGGCAGGTCGAGCACGTCCAGCGCGTTGGCGAGCAAGGTGGGCAGTTCGTCGTCGTGGGCGCGGCGCAGGCGGTCGAGCAGGATGTTTTGCTCGGCGATGCGCGTCCCCGGCAGGACGGGCGCGGCAATCCAGATGCTGGGTGCAATGAGTTCGGGCTTGGGCGACCCCGCGGTGGAGCGCCCCCAGTTGCTGTTGTAAAGCCGATGCTCGCCTGTGTCGAGCACGTTGCGGTCGTCCAATCCGCCCACGGTGATGGCGGATTCCGCCGAGGCGGGGGGCACCAGTTCGGCGCGACCGGCGTTTCCCGAAGCGGCGATGACGACCATGCCGCGCGAAACGGCGCGTTCCACCAGTTGGTTGAGTTCGTTTTCGGGTCCGGCGTTGAGGGTGTCGCCCCCTACACTCAGGTTGACGATGCGCACGGCGTACTCGTCGGCGTGTTCGAGCAGCCAGCGCATGCCCCGCACAATCCCCGGCTCCTTCACCCGTCCCCGGCTGTCGCTGACCTTGATGAGCACGACGTTGGCGTCGCGGGCGATGCCGGCGTACACGCCGTTGCTCAGGTAGCCGTTGCCGGCGGCGACAACCGAGGTCATCATGCCGTGCCACGCTTCGGGGCGTGGTTCGCTGAAATCGGCGGGGGCGATGGGGTGGCGTCCCCCTACATCGGCGGTGGCGGTGATGCGGTTGGTGGGTTGGGTGAGGTCGGGATGCGGGTAGAAGCCGCTATCGAGAAAGGCGATGGTGAGGCCGCGCCCGGTGTAGTGCGGGTTGGCGCGCAGGCGCACGGCAATGGGCAGGACGAAGAGGTCGGGATGCCCGTAGATGGGATGCCCTTCTTGCAAGATGGGCAGGTCGTGCGGGGTTTCGGCGATGGCGCAGCGCAGGTATTTTTGCACACACGCCGGGCATGCGCCGTCGGCGCGCCGCCAGGCGGGGAAAGCGCGTTGAATGGCGCGCACCACGCGCTTTTCCATGTGCCAATGTTTTTCAAAGAGGGTGTTGGGCACTGTCCGCTGGCAGAGTGGGCAGACCACCTCGTCAGGCGCCATGTCGAGCACGAGCGGGCGCGAGGGGCGTTCTTCCAGGAAGGCGTCAATTTCTTGAAGGGTGGGGGCGTGTTTGAGCGGCGTGGGCAGGTTCACCCAGAGCGCGGCGGCGGCGGCGGCAAAGCGCACGGTCTGTTCCAGGGTCCAGGCGTTCAATACGCCGTAGAGAAAACCGGCACGGAAGATGTCGCCCGCGCCGCTGGTATCAACCGGTGGGAGCGGGAACGATGGGAACGTGTGCCATTCGCCGTCGGCGTCGAGGACGCGGATGGGTTCGCTCCCGTGGGTGAAAACGACGGTGAGCACGCCCTGTTCGCGCAGGCGATGCGCCACGGTTTCGAGATCGTCCTGTGTGTGCCGCCGCAGGGTGGTTTGGCTGGTGATGGTGATGGTGCTGAGCGCCGCCAGCGGGTGTGTCGGCATGACGTCGGCGGTGATGACGGGCACGCCATGCGCATGCGCCAGGCGCGCAGCGGCGATACCGGCTTCGCCGGCGTGGCTGTCGGTGGTGAAGAGGCGCACTTGTTGCATGTGCTCGTCTGTGGGCAGAGGCCACCGGGCTTGCTCGTGCCAGTAGTAGAGCGCGATGCTCTGCTCCTGGGGTGTGGTGAGCAAGCGGGTGAAGGGCGTGCGCACATGCGGGTCGGTGGTGAGCCAGTCCGTGTGAATGCGCCCATAGCGGCGTCGGTGGAGTTCCTGCCAAATCATCTCGGCGTAGGCGTCTTCGCCCAGCGCATTGCCCATGACGGCGGGCACCACGCCCCAGCGCGCCAGCGCCAGCGCCACCATGGCGGCTTCGCCCCCCACGCGGTAATAGTCGGCGGTCACGTGGAGCGACCGACCGGGGGAAGGCGGGGCGGGCAGGCGTACACCGTTCAGGACGTGCAGACGCCCATAGCAAAGGACGGCGGGTTGTGGCGCTGGCTCACTCATTGGCTTTGCGGCGTGCTTTTGGCTTTGTTCGTCATGTCAGTCAGCCAATCCACAATGGCTTCGGCGGTGCCCAAATTGGTGGCAAGCGGCACGTTGTGCACGTCGCACACGCGCAGGAGCGCGCTCACGTCGGGTTCGTGCGGTTGTGCGGTGAGCGGGTCGCGGAAGAAGATGACGGCGTCAATTTGCCCCATGGCGACACGCGCGCCGATGATGAGGTCGCCGCCGTCGGGACCGTGGGTGATGCGTTCGACGGTGAGCCCCGTTTTTTCTTGCAGAATTTTGCCGGTGCCGCTGGTCGCGACGAGTTCATGTTGGCGGAAAATGTCAATGTGGTCGCGCACGAACATGGCCATGTCGAGTTTTTTGTTGTCGTGGGCAATCAGGGCGATGCGCATGGTTGTGCTCCTTTGGGCTTGTTTCATCGCTGAATGCGGTTTCATTATCGCGGATTTGGCCAACGTTTCAACAATTCATGCACGAGAAAACCGGTAAGCCCCCAGATGGTGTAGCCCCGCCATTCGTAGAAGTGCACAGGGACGCTGCGCCCCATGAAGTCGCGTGTTTCGACGCGGTGGCAGTCGGGCTTTTGCAGGTCGGCGATGGGGATGATGACAACCTCGGCGACTTCGGCGGGGTTGGGCTGGAAGGTGGTGTCCGGCGGGAGTGCGCCCACAAAGGCGTGCACGTTGACGCGGGCGCCGCCGGACGGCACTCTGCCGAGGCGACCGAGCAGGCGCACCGTGTGGGGCGGCACACCCAATTCTTCATGGCATTCGCGCAAAGCCGTGGCGACGGGGGTGGAGTCTTCGGGATCGGCGCGCCCGCCGGGAAAACTCATTTGCCCCTGGTGGGTGGAGAGGGTTTGCGGGCGCAGGGTGAAAACGAGCGCCCAGCCATGCGGGGTTGGAAGCAAGGGCGAAGGACGGCGGCGTCGCCCCAGGTGTCGGCGGGCTGAAAGCGCACCACAACCGGCGCATGGTGTGCAAAGGCGGTTTCCAGTTCGTCGAGTGTTGGTTGCCCATTCATGTTGGGTAGCGCACACGCACGATTGGTTGATGCTGGAAGAGCGGCGGCACGTCAAGCCCCATGCGCTTGTAGACTTCGGGCGCGATGCCGATGTCGGCGAGATAGAGGTCGCCGACCACGAAGGGGCTTTCGCGCAAGCCGCGTTTGGGCAGGGCGAGCGTCACGGTGGCGTCGGCTTCGATGCAGGGGCTGTAAATCGTCCCGTCGTTGGCGTCCAGCCCGCTGGGCACGTCCAGGCTGATGATGGGGGTGCGGCTGGCGTTTGCCAGGCGGATGAGGTCGGCGTAGAAGCCGCGCGGGTCGCCATGCAGGTTGTAGCCCAGCAGGGCGTCGAGCACGAGGGCGGCGCGCCCCCATTGGGGAGTGGGTTTGTCAATCGGGGTGCTGATGTCGTCGAAGTGCCAGAGCGGGACGCCGATGGCTTCGAGGATGCGGTATTGGCGCTGGGTTTCTTCTTTCAGGCGTTTGAACGCTGTGGCAAAGAGCACATGAACCTCGGCGCCCCAGTTGTGCAGGTGGCGCGCGGCGACCAGTCCGCCGCCGCCATTGTGCCCCGCGCCTACCAGAACGATGATGTGCTTGCCGACCACCGAACCGCCAAGGCGACGGCGCGCTACGTCCGCCAGGGCGCGCCCGGCGTGCTCCATCATCTGGATGAGCGGGATGCCCAGGTCTTCAATCATGATGCGGTCAACTTCGCGCATTTGTTCCACGCTGAGCGTGGGAATTTCTTCAATTGCGAAAGGAAAATCGGTCAACATGGCAATCCTCTAACAGTGTGTACGCTTGTTTGTTTGGAGATTGTAGTCCAGCAAGAGGGTGGTGGCAATGGCGCGAATGTTTGGAATTATCCCCAATATCCCACATTATCCCACACATATCCCACAAAAAATACCAACATTGTGGAAAAAAGCGGCTCTCCGCTCTGTGCGCGCACGGTGCACGTTCCGCTGTTTTCACAAGCGGGCGGCTCTTGCTACAATGAAGCCATGCGAGACCACATGGGGCTGCCCAGCCCGCCCTCACACAACAAACCATAGAAGGAACCACCTATGTCCTACCAGTTCGATATTGAAAGCCTGCTTGAGCGGAGCGGTTTTGGCGGCGGCGATGAACCACCCAACGACCGGAGCCGTCCTGCGCCCTCGTTTTTCAACCGGTGGACGTTTTTGCTCGGCGTGGTGCTGTTGCTGCTCTTCACCGCCGGCTGGATTGTAACCACGCTGACCGATTGGTGGTGGTTTCAGCAAGTGGGGTATGAGCGCGTCTGGCTGACGCTGGTGCAACTCCGCGTGGGCGTTTTTGTGGGGTTGCTGCTGGTGAGCGCCCTCTTCCTCGTGGGCAACTGGCTTCTGGCGCGCTGGCTTGTTATTCGTATCCCTGACATTTTCGGCGAGCGCCGTCTGCTGGAAGAGAACTGGGTTGCGCCCTTGCTGGCGGGGCTTGGGCTTTTCTTCGCGTTTGGCTTGGCGCAGCAGGGTGCCGGTATGTGGGATATGCTCATCCGCTTTTGGCATGCACGCCCGTTTGGCGTCAGCGACCCGATTTTCAACCGCGATATTGGCTTCTATGTGTTCACCTTGCCGCTCTATGAAACCCTGCACGCCTGGCTTGTCCAAGCCTTGATTCTGACGCTGATTGGTGTGGCGGGGGTGTATGCCGCTTCGCAGTGGGAAAATATCCAGCGCCGCGATTTTCTGTTGATGCCCTACATTCGCAAGCATGGCGCTTTGCTGTTGGCGGTGTTCTTTCTTTTGCTGGCGGCGGGGTATCAATTGCGGGTGTGGCGTTTGCTCTATTCGCCGCGCGGCGTTGTTTTTGGTGCGGGATACACCGACTTGCACGCTGCATTGCCCGTCCTGCGCATTCAAATGGTGCTGATGCTCGGCGCGGCGGTGGTGGCGTTGCTGAACTATTGGCGGCTCTTCTTGCGCCCGATGGTGGTGCTCGTGGCGTTGTGGGTTCTGGCTTCGGTGGGGGGCTCGCTCTATGCGGCCGGTTTGCAGCGCTACATTGTCGAACCGAACGAACTCACGCGCGAAGCGCCCTACATTCGCTACAACATTGAAGCCACACGCGCCGCCTACCTGCTTGACCGCGTCGAAAAGCGTGCGTTCCCGCGTGTTCAGCCGCTCACCGCGGACATTTTGCGGCGCAATGAAATTGTGTTGCGCAACATTCGCTTGTGGGATGAGCGCCCCTTGGCGCAGACAATCGCCCAGTTGCAGGAACTGCGCCCCTACTATGCGTTCAGCCCAGTGGACGTAGACCGCTACCGCTTGTTGACGGGGCAGGTGCGCCAGGTGATGCTTGCCGCGCGCGAGTTGCAGAAAGAAAACTTGCCCGCACGCTCATGGATCAATGAACGCCTGATTTTCACCCACGGGTATGGGTTGGTGCTCAATCCGGTGGATGAAGTGACGCCCGAAGGGCAACCCAACTTCTGGATTCGCAATTTGCCGCCCGAATCGTCGTTCCCCGGCGGCGGATATGAGGTGACGCACCCCGAAATCTACTACGGGCAACTCATGGGCGATTATGTCATCGTCAAAACGCGCCAGCCCGAGTTTGACTACCCAAGTGGTGATACGAACGTGTCCAGCCACTATGAAGGGGCCGGCGGGGTGCCGTTGGGCGGATGGGTGCGGCGGCTGCTCTTCGCCATGCGCATGACCGACCTGAATCTGTTGCTCAGCAATGACATTACCGCCGAATCGCGCATTTTGTTCCACCGCGATATTACAGAACGGGTGCGCACCATTGCACCTTTCCTCACCTTTGACAGCGACCCCTATCTGGTGCTGGATGGCGAGAGTGGACGGTTGTTCTGGATGATTGATGCCTACACCACCAGCGACGATTACCCGTATGCGACGCCACGCAATGGGCTGAATTACATTCGCAATACGGTCAAGGTGGTGGTGGACGCCTACAACGGCTCGGCGACGTTCTACCTGATTGATGACAGCGACCCGATTATCCAGGCGTACCTGGCGGCGTTCCCCTCGTTGTTCACCCCGTTCGACGAGATGCCCGCCGGTTTGCGCGCGCATATCCGCTACCCCAAGGATTTCTTCCGCATTCAAGCCGACCTCTACACGATTTACCACATGCAAGACGTGCAGGTCTTCTACAACCGTGAAGACTTGTGGCAATTGCCGGCGGAAGTCTTCCAGAATACACAAGTGCCCATGGAACCCTACTACGTTGTGTTAGACTTGCCCAACGATGAGGAAATTCGCCCTGAGTTTTTGCTCATTCAACCGTTTACGCCCGCCAACAAAGCCAACATGATTGCCTGGGTGGCGGCGCGCAATGACGAGCCCGACTATGGGCAGTTGGTGGTGTATGAATTCCCGAAACAGGAACTTATTTTTGGACCGATGCAGGTGGAAGCGCGCATTGACCAGGACCCCGCGATTAGCGAGCAGTTGACGCTTTGGAGCCAACAAGGCTCGCAAATCATTCGCGGCAATTTGCTGGTCATTCCTCTGGAAAATTCGATCCTCTATGTCGAACCGCTCTATTTGCTGGCGGAGACCGGGCAGATTCCTGAGTTGAAGCGCGTCATCGTGGCGAGCGGCAACCAGGTGGTGATGCGCGAGACGATGGCGGACGCCTTGGCGGCGCTGGTCAATGCGCCTGTGCTGGAAGCCGTGCCGAGTGAGGGGGAAACCGCCGCGTCTGAAACGCCCGTGACCGGTACGGTGGATGAGCGTATCGCCGAACTGGTGCGCCGTGCCAACACCTACTACGAACAAGCCGAAGCCGCACGTGTGGCGGGCGATTGGGCGGCGTATGGAGAGGCGTTGGACGCTCTGGAAGCGGTGTTGCGCGAGTTGGAAGCGCTGGTGGAACAGGGTGAAAGCGGCGAGTAAATCACAGGTGCGGCGCGTGGGGTGTCTGCGCCGCACCTGTGGCATGGGCGTTTAGAGGTCAAGCCCCGCGAACAAATCATCGTGGGGCGTGGCGTTGGGTGGTTGCGCCTGCACGTAGAAATCGTAGCGCATGGAGCGCCGCTGGAACCAGCGCGGCAACCAGCGCGCCGCGCCGCCACCCCCCTGGCTGCGGTGGCACGCGCTGGCTTGCTCCTTCACGTCCAGATACGGCTCCACGTACAGGCGGACGTGAATCTCATCATCGGGAACGCCGAGGCGCGTGAGGTCAATATCGCCGTTGCGCCCAAAGCGGCGAGGGTCTTGCCCGCGCAGGCGCAAAATGCGGATGAACCACTTGATGCGTGAGCGCGGGATGACCGTGTAGTAAAGCCGCGCGGGTTGCCATGGTTCGTACCCTTCGGCGAGCAAATCGCGGTAGGCGTCGGGGTCGCCCATGCGCGCCCACGCCCGTTGGACGGCGTGGTTGACTTTGATGTGGTCGGGGTGGAAGTAGCCCCCCGTGGGGTCGTGTGTGATGATGACGTGGGGGCGCACCTCACGCACCAGGCGCACAATGTCATGGGCGACTTCGTCCAGGTCGGCTTGATAGAGGCTGTCGGGATGTTTGTTGTCGGGAGCGCCTTCCATGCCGCTGTCGCGATAGCCGAATTGGTGGAGTGTCGCCCCCAATGCGCGGCAGGCGCATTCCAACTCGCGGCGGCGCACTTCTGCCAGGCTGGCGTGCTCGGCTTCGTCCGCGGCTTGGGGGTCCCACGTGCCCGCCGCGCCGTCCGTCACAATGCAAACATGCACGTCAACCCCTTCACGTGCGTACTTGGCAAGCGTCGCCCCTGGTCCAAACGATTCATCGTCGGGGTGGGCGAAAATCCCCAACAGGCGTCGTTGTTCACGCATGTTGCTCCTGCTCCCTTGTGTAGCGTTTTTGGTGGTGTCTCTTCGCGCGCGTGTTTGACGCGAATATGGCTCATCCTAGAATGGCGCGCCGTCTGCACCGTCAGACAGGGCGCCATGTGTGCCAGATGGTACACGTTCTGCGCAAAAGAGCGAAACTGAATTCAGAAGGAGAGGAGCAATGACGCTTCTGCAAGAAGATGCTTTACAGATGTACACCTACATGCTGAAAATGCGCATGATCGAAGAGCGCGCCTCGGCGCTCTATCGTGAAGCCAACTCCCCCATTGTGGGACGCATTTACACCGGGCGCGGGCAAGAAGCCATTTCGGTGGGCGCCGCCTATGCACTCGAAAAGGACGACGTGATTGCTCCCCTGTACCGTGATTTGGGCGCGAATTTGGTGCGGGGGATTACCACACGCGAGGTCTTTTGTCAGTACATGGGGCGCGCCAACAGCCACAACCGCGGCAAGGATAGCGGTATCCACTTTGGCGACCGCGAGCGGGGGATTGTCAGCATGGTGAGCAATCTCACCGCGTCGGTGCCGGTGGCGACGGGGGTGGCGTTGGGCTTTGTCTATCGCCAGGAGCCGCGCGTGGTGATGACCTTCTTCGGCGATGGCTCAACCGCGCATGGGTCGTGGCATGAGGGGGTCAACATGGCGGCGGCGCAGCGTTTGCCCGTCGTCTTCGTGCTGGAAAACAACCAGTGGGCGCTTTCGACCCCCACGCACAAGCACACCGCTTTGCGCGAATTGGCTGACCGCGCCAAAGGGTATGGGATGCCCGGCGTGCGCGTTGACGGCAACGATGTGCTGGCGGTCTATGAAGCCGCGCGCGAGGCGGTGGCGCGGGCGCGCGCCGGCGAGGGACCGACGCTCATCGAGGCGGTGACCATGCGCATGGAAGGGCACTCTATTACCGACCCTGCGCAATACGTGCCCCGCGAGATGCTGGAAGAGTGGGCGGCGCGCGACCCCATTGCACGCTTTGAGGCGTTTTTGCGCGAGCAAGGGTGGCTTGATGATGAAACGGCGGCGCGCATTCGCCGCGAGATTGCCGACGAAATCGAGGAAGCGGTACAGTTCGCGCTCAACAGCCCGGAACCGCGCCCCGAAGAGGCGTTGACGGACGTCTTCGCGCCGGCAAACGTGCCCGAAGTGCGCCCGCCGGCGAGCGCCGCTCGCTCAACGATGTCGTACCGCGCCGCCATTCGCGACGCGATTTTTACGGCGTTTGCCCGCGATGAGCGGGTGTTCCTGATGGGGGAAGATGTCTCGTATGGGGGCGTGTACGGCATTTCCAAAGACCTGGCGGAGACGTTTGGCGAGCGCCGCGTGATTGATACACCCATTGCCGAAGCCGCGATTGTGGGCGCGGCGACGGGCGCGGCGTTGTTTGGCTTGCGCCCCATCGCCGAAATCCAGTTTGCGGACTTCATCGCGCCGGCGATGGACATTTTGGTGAACATGACGGCGAAGTACCACTACCGCACGCGCTGGCCTGTGCCGCTGGTGATTCGCACCCCGGCGGGGGCGATTATCGAATCGCACGGCAGTACGGGACCTTTCCACTCGCAAAGCCCCGAAGCCTGGTTCGCCCATACCCCCGGCTTGAAAATTGTTGTGCCGTCCACGCCGTATGACGCCAAGGGGCTTTTGCTCGCCGCGCTGGAAGACCCCAATCCCGTGCTCTATTTTGAGCAAAAGGCGCTCTACAATCTGCGCGGCGAAGTTCCCGAAGGCTACTACACCGTGCCGCTGGGCAAAGCCGCCGTGCGGCGCGAGGGCGACGACCTGAGTATCATCACCTATGGCGCGCTGGTGGCGGAAGCGCTCAAAGCGGCGGAGATGCTGGCGGCTGAGGGAATCAGCGTGGAAGTGCTCGATTTGCGCACGCTTGTGCCGCTTGATGAGGAAGCCGTGCTGGCGACGGTGCGCAAGACGGGCAAGGTGCTGGTGGCGTACGAAGCCAACATGACCTGCGGCTTTGGGGCGGAAGTCGCGACGCGCATTTGGGAACACGCCTTTGAGTGGCTGGATGCGCCCCTGGTGCGCGTCAGTGCGCCCGATACGCCGACGCCGTCCGCGCCCCAACTGGCGCGCTTCTGGTATCCCGACGCGGGCAAAATTGCCGCCGCCGCCCGCGATCTCGCGGCGTATTGAGCGCCGTCATCGTGATGTGCAGAAGAAGCCCCTTCGGGGGCTTTTTTTGTTGGCGAAGAGGCACCCCGCAACGGGCAAAGCGTGCAAAACGCGCCCAAATTTTGCGCCGTGCGTGCGTTTTGTGATGCGAACAGACCTTCACAAGTTGAAATCGGCATACGCTTCTGCGTTTCCTCAAAAACCACATTCTGAGGTGCAACCATGCGAGTTTTTTCCTGCTTGATGGTCGTTTTTTTGTTGGCGGGGTGTACCGCCGCGACAGCCACCACCAACCAACCGCCCGCGGCTTCGCAAGCCCAAACGCCCCCGGTGGCGCGCACGCTGCTGCACAGTGAAGACCTGGCGAACTTTGGCGAGACGACGCTGCTGTTAGCCTCTTCGTCCCATGTGGGCACGCCCACCATCGCCGGGTGGGATGAGGCGGCGACAGCGGTTTTCTCCGTGCAGACGCCGACGCAAGATGTGACGCTCACCTTGACGAACACGGTCTATCGCTTCCCCAGCGCCGAGGTCGCGCATACGGCAAGCACAGCGTTCACCCCCACCGACATTGGCGTTGTGGTGCCGCTGGCGCAGGAAACGGGGCTTTTGGAAACGGCGCAGGTTCAGCAGTTGCAGGCGCAGGGGGCGCTGTGGCGTATCTGGAAGGGGGTTGATGGTTCAGGCGTGGTGCACATGGTCGCCGTGGTGCATGTCGAAACGTATGTGGCGCTCTTCGAGATGACCAGTTTTGCCTCGGCAAGCACCGATGTGCGGATGGTGGATGCGACACAGGCGCAAATTGTCGCCGGGCGCGTGCTCAACCATGTGGTGAAGCAGTGGCTTTCGCGAGTGGTGAGCGCGCGTGCCGAAATCTCCTGAACGCGCGCGAACGTAGCCGACAAAGCGAACGCCCTGGTGGAATGCTCCGCCAGGGCGTTTTGCTGTGTGGGCGTCTGGATTACGCCCAATTGAAGTGGAAGACGCCTTCTTTGTCCACGCGCTCGAATGTGTGCGCTCCAAAGAAATCGCGCTGGGCTTGGATGAGATTGGCGGGCAGGCGTTCGCTGCGGTAGCCGTCGTAGTAGGCGAGTGAGGCGGCGATGACGGGCACAGGCACGCCGTTGCGCACGGCGATATGCACCGTTTCGCGCCAGGTTTGCTGGCGTTCCGCCAATGCTTCGCGGAAGGTGGGCGCGAGCAACAGGTTGGCGAGCGTTGGCGTTTCGGTGTAGGCGGTGCGGATTTCTTCCAACAGGGCGGCGCGAATGATACACCCCGCCCGCCAGATGGTGGCGACGTCGTGCAGGTTGTAGGTGTAGCCGTGCTCCGTGCGGGCGCGGTCGAGCAGTGCCATGCCCTGCGCAAAGGCGACAATCATCGCGGCGTAGAGCGCGTCACGGGTGGCGGCGATGAGACGGTGCGCGTCGTCGGGTTCGGGGCTGGGACCCGCCAGTTGGGCGGCGGCGGCGACGCGCTCTTCTTTCAAGCCGGAGAGGATGCGGGCTTCGACGGCTTCGGTGATGCTGGGCACGGCGACGCCCACATCGAGCGCTTCTTGCGAGGTCCATTTGCCGGTGCCTTTTTGCTTCGCCTTGTCCAAAATCACTTCGACGATGGGGCGACCCGTGTCGGGGTCGGTAGTGGCCAGAATGTGGGCGGTGATTTCCACGAGGAACGAGGCGAGTTCAGCGCGGTTCCATTCAGCGAAAACGGCGCTTTGCTCGGCGGGCGGCAGGTTCCCCACGCGGCTCAGCAGGTCGTACACTTCGGCAATGGCTTGCATGATGGCGTATTCGATGCCGTTGTGCACCATTTTGACGTAGTGCCCACTTCCGCCTTCGCCCAGGTAGGTCACGCAGGGCGTGCCGTCGGGGGCTTTGGCGGCGATGGCTTCAAAAATGGGTGCGACCGCGTCATACGCCGCGCGTGGTCCCCCCGGCATGATGCTGGGACCCCAGAGCGCCCCTTCCTCGCCGCCTGAAATGCCTGTGCCCAGCAACAGAATGCCGTGCTCGGCAAGGGCGGCCTGGCGGCGTTCGGTGTCCGTGTAGTGCGAATTGCCGCCGTCAATGATGATGTCGCCGGGTTCCAGCAGTGGGCGCAGGGCGTCAATCATGGCGTCCACAGGGTTGCCGGCGGGCACCATGAGCATGAGGCGGCGGGGACGTTCCAACTGCCGCACAACTTCTTCCAGCGAAAAAGCCCCGCTGACGTGCGGCGCGCCGTAGGCTTCGAGAAAGGCGTGCGTCTTGTCGGCATGGCGGTTGTACACGGTGAGCGGAAACCCGTTGCGGGCAATGTTGCGCGCCAGCGCCGCCCCCATGGTCCCTAACCCCAGAACGGCGATTTGTGAACCTGACATAAATCAAACTCCTTTCAGTTGGTTGATGCTTGTTGAGTTGTCAAGGTTTCGTACACGTGCGCCGTTGCACGGGCTGTTGCATTCCATGAGAAGCGCGCCGCCTGGCGCACTGCTTCCGCCGCCAGTTGGGCGTGCAGGGCGTCGTCTTGCATGAGGCGGTCGAGCGCCTGGGCGAGGCTGGTTTCATCGTCGGGCGGCACGAGCACTCCCGCATTGCCCGCCACTTCCGGCAAACTGCTGGCGGTGGTGGTGATGACGGGGACGCCGCACGCCAGCGCTTCCAGCACGGGCAAGCCAAACCCTTCGTAAACCGAGGGGAAGACAAAGAGCCGTGCGCCGCCGATGAGTGCGGGCTTCTCTTCATCCGGCACGAAGCCGCAGAAGTGCAGACGGTGCGCAACGCCCAGCGTTTCCGCCACTCGTCGGGGGTCGGGGGTAAAGTCGGTGTCGCTTTGGGGCAAGCGCCCGGCGATGACCAGCGTCCAATCGCCGCTGGTGCGCGCCAGTGCGCGAATGAGCAGGGGCACGCGCTTGCGCACGTCGAAGCCGCCCAGGTAGAGCGCGTAGGATTCGGGCAGGGCGTAGCGGGTGCGCACGGCGGCGACGGCGTCGGGCGTGGGCGGCTGAATGTCGGTAGCGAGGTAGACGGTTTGCACACGCTCGGCGGGCACACGCAGGTGGGTGAGAATGTCGCGGCGTGTCGCCTCGCTGTCGGCGAGCAGGCGCGGTGTGCGGCGGGCGGCATGCGCGACGAGCGCGGTGTAGAGCCGCACAAGCCAGTTGCCCCGATACGCCGGCAGGAGCAGGGGGATGAGGTCGTGCACGGTGGCGACAACCGGGAGCGGGGCTTGCAGCGGCGGCGCAAAGTAGGGCACGTGGTACACGTCGGCTTGGACGGCTTGGGCGGCGCGTGGTGCGCCCACCTGCTCGAACCAGACTTTTGCCAGGTGGGGGTGCAGGGTGTCGAAGGGGGTGGGCACGTGCCGCCAGCCAACGTCGTTGGGGGGTGGTGTGGTGTGGGCGCGGCGTGTGGCGGCTGTATCCCCCAGCAGGATGAGCGCAATATCGGGACGGGTGCGGCGCAGGGCGTGTACCAGGTGGTGCAGGTACTGCCCACTGCCGGTGGTGGTTTGCCCCCAAAAAAAAGCGTTGATGGCAACGCGCATTGTCCTCACCGACGATACCCGTTGGGATGTGTGCGGTGCCATTCCCACGCGCTGGCGATGATTTCCCGCAGCGAGGTGAAGCGCGGACGCCAGCCCAATTCGCGCTGGATGCGCTGGCTACTGGCAATCAAGATGGGTGGGTCGCCGGGGCGGCGCGGCGCTTCGACCGCCGGGATGGGATGCCCCGTCACACTGCGCGCGGTTTCGATGACTTGCTTCACGCTGAACCCCTGCCCGTTGCCGAGATTGTAGGTGCGGCTTCCTTCGTCCAACGCTTCGAGCGCCAGAATGTGCGCCGAGGCGAGGTCTTGCACGTGGATGTAGTCGCGGATGGCGGTGCCGTCGGGTGTGGGGTAGTCGGTGCCAAAGATTTTGATGTGCTCGCGCTGACCGAGCGCCACTTGCAACACCAGCGGGATGAGGTGCGTTTCGGGGTCGTGGTGTTCGCCACGGTTGGGCAGCGCCCCTGCGGCGTTGAAGTAGCGCAGGATGGCGTAGCGCATGCCGTAGGCTTCATCAAAGCGGCGGAGCATCCATTCAATCATCAGTTTGCTTTCGCCGTAGGGGTTGATGGGGTTGGTGGGTGTCTCTTCGGTGATGGGAATGGTTTTGGGAATGCCATAGACGGCGGCGGTGCTGGAAAACACAATGCGGTTGACGCCGGTTTCGAGCATGGCGTGCAACAGGTTGAGCGTGTAGGCGACGTTGTTGCGGTAGTATTTGGCCGGATTGGCGACGCTTTCGGGCACAAGCGACGCCGCGCCAAAGTGCATGACGGCGTCGGGGCGTTCTTCGGCGAGCAGGCGCGCCAGTTTTTTGGGCTGTCCAAGGTCGCCGCGCACAAAGCGCGCCCCTTCGGGGATGGCGTCGCGGTGGCCGGTGCTCAGGTTGTCGTACACGATGACGTCGTGGCCGGCGTTCAGTAGTTCGGTGGCGGTGATGCTGCCGATGTAGCCGGCGCCGCCGGTGACGAAAACTTTCATGGTTGGCGACTCCTCGTCTCGTTCGATTTTGGTTCTGCATTGAGCCAGGCGCTGATAGCGCCGTGAGCGGTAATCACACGGGCGGCGGCGGTGTGCCCCGCCCGGCACGCTTCTTCCAGTGATGCGCCCCGCGCCAGTGCGACCACAAGCCCCGCGCCAAAGGCGTCGCCCGCGCCTGTGGTGTCCACCACGTGCGCGACAGGCGGGGCTGGAATGGTGCGCCGCTCCTGGTGGGTGGCGAGGTCGCAGCCGTTTGCGCCCCGCTTCACAATAACGCAATGTGCGCCTTTGTCCAGCAGGGTTGTGGTTGCGGCGGCAACTGTGGGCGCGCCGGTCAGGCGCAAGGCTTCGGTCTCGTTGCAGAGAAAGATGTCCAGGTGGGGCAAGAGCGCCCACAACGGCGAGGGGTCTTGCATGGTGGGCGAAAGGGTGACGTCGAGCAGGGTGAAGCGCCCCTGGCGGCGTGCTTCGGCAAGGGTGTCTGCAAAGTCGGGGGTTAGCAGGGCGGGCAGAACAAAGTAGCCGCCGATGTAGATGAAGCGTGCGCTGGGGAGCGCGTGAACGGCGCGGCGGATGTCCGCGCTGGTGAGGGCGCGGTTCGCGCCAAAGGTGTGCAGGAAGCGCGGCTGGGCGTGGCTATCCACCAGGCAGATGGTGAGGCTGGTGGGGGTGTCGGGCAGGCGGCGGATGGCTTGCGTTTGCACGCCGACGCGCCGCCAGGTGTGGTGCAAGAGGTCGGCGGTTGCGTCGTCGCCCGTGCAGGCAACCAGGGCAACCGGTTCGCCCAGGGCGGCGACACCCACCGCCACGTTGGACGCCGAGCCGCCGGCGCTGAGTGTGCCGTGTTCAAACAAGAGCGAGTCGTGGCGTGGAACGTCGTCCACCGGGGCGCAGGTGATGTCGAGTGTGACGTTGCCGCAGACGAGAATGGCGGGGGTGGGGGTCATGCTACAACCCCCTCATCGCGCAGGCGGGCAATGTCAAGGTCGCTCAGCCCTATGTCGCGCAAGATGGCGTCGGTCTGTTCGCCGACGTTGGGGGGCGGGGTAGGCTCGCCGGCGGGGGTTGCCGAGAGCCGCACGGGAAAGCGTGGGTGGGGAAAGCCGTTGTCGTCGGTGTAGATGCTTTCGCGGGCTTGAATGTGCGGGTCGTTCTGGACTTCTTCCATGTCGAGCAGGGGCGTGATGGGCACGTTTTGCGGGTCGAACAGGTTGAGCCAGGCGTCGAGTGGGCGTGTGGCGAAAAGGGCGGCGATCTCGTCGCGCAGGGTCGGGTCGAACGCGCGTGGAAGCCAGTCGGGGCGTTCGACCGTTTCGCAAAACGCCCGCCAGAATTTGGGTTCCAGTGCGCCAAGCGCCAGAAAACGCTCGTCGGCGGTGGCATAGACGTTGTAGCAGGGGGCTTTGCCCGTGAGCATACCAGTGCCGACGCCCATTTCTTCCAGCAGGGGCAGTTTGCTGAGCGGCAGCCAGAAGTACGCCCAGGCAAGTGCGCCGTCGAGCATGGAGACGTCGAGATGTTGCCCCTCGCCCGTGCGTTTGCGCGCCAGGAGCGCGGCGAGAATGGTGGCGACCGCCGGCCATGCGCCGCCCCCCACGTCGGCGAGTTGGACGGGCAGGAGATGGGGAGCGCCGTTGGGGGGGCGGGCTTGCAGGAGCAAGCCCGCCAGGGCGAGGTAGTTGTTGTCATGGCCGGGGCGCTCGCGGTAGGGACCTGTTTGCCCGTAGCCGCTGATGCTGCAATAGACTAGGCGGGGGTTGCGTTGGCGCAGGGTGGCGTAGTCGGCGCCCAGCCGCGCCATGACGCCGGGGCGGAAGCCTTCGACAAGGACGTCGGCGGTTTCAACCAAGCGATAGAAGATGTCGCGCCCGGCGTCGGTTTTCAGGTCGAGCGCGATGGAGCGCTTGTTGCGGTTCAGTGCGGCGCGGTAGGGGTTTTCGCGCGTGCGGGGCATGCTCAGCCCGCCCTGGTGGCGTTCGGGGGCTTCGATTTTGATGACGTCAGCGCCGAGGTCACCCAGCCACATGGTGGCGAGTTCCCCCGGAAGCAGGTGCGCCAGGTCAAGCACCCGGTAGCCGTGGAGCGGTGGTTGGTGAAGCATGGGTTGCCTCGTTTGCAGTTGGTTAGTCTTTACCAGGTTGGCAGGGCGCGTTCGAGCATACGCACCCAATTGCCGTAGGCGATGGCGTGCAAGGCGTCCTCGTCGTAGCCGCGCGTGCGCAGCACGTCGAAGATGCGTTCGATGTCGGCGATGCTGTCCAGCCCTTCGGGCGCGGCGTCCGCCCCAAAGCCGCCGTCAAAATCGGTGCCGATGGCGACGTGGCGCGGTGTCCCCAGGAGTTGCACCACGTGGTCAATGGCGTCGGCGACGCGGCTGAGCGGCACGGGCGCGCGGGTTTCGCGCCAGTTGTCCAGCAGGAAGGCGTTGTAGGGCACAATGCCCATGACGCCGTCACGTTCGGCGAGCGCGCGAATCATCTCGTCGGAGAGGTGGCGGTCGGTGTTGCAGAAGGCGCGCGGGTTGCTGTGGCTGGCGATGATGGGACCTTCGTAGGCGTCGAGCGCTTGCCAGAAGGCTTCTTCGGCGGCGTGGCTCAGGTCGAGCAGCATTTGGAAGGCGCTCATTTCGCGCAAAAGGGCGCGCCCCAGGTCGGTGAGGGGACCGGGTTCGTGCGTGCCGCCGGCGTAGCGGGTGCGCCCCCACGCCAGCCCGATGGCACGCAAGCCGCGGCTGTACCAGTCGGCGACTTCTTCGGGCGTGCGGATGGCGTCCGCGCCTTCGAGAGAGATGAGCAAGCCCACGCGGCGCAGGGCGTCGGGGGTGCGCCAGGTGTGCAAGACGGCGTGCAGGTCGTTGGTGGATTCAATCAGGCGCACTTGCGGGGCGCGTGCCGCCAGGCTTTGGTAGTAGGCGAGTTGCATGCGCCCGCGGCGATGGGCTTCTTCGGGGGTTTCGTAGGTGTGGCGGGCGCGGCGCGCCACGCGCTTGGGCATGACATAAATTGTGGCGAACACAACCGCCACCCGCCCGGCGAGCCATTGGGGCAGGGCGGTCATGCGTTTGCCCAGGGCGGCTTCAATGGCGCTACCGGCTTCGCGTTGGCGGGCGGTGGCGATATCTTCCAACGGGTCGCGTTGGGCTTCAAACCAGTTCCAGGCGATGTCTTCGTGTGCGTCAATGAAAAACGGAATCATGCTCTCCCCCGCTCGGTGGTGTTTGTGTTTCAATCTACCCAAATTTCCACAAAGTCAAATCGTTCGACGTCAACCAGCCCTTTGTCGGTCAGTTTGAGTTTGGGGATGACGGGGAGCGCCAGAAACGAAAGCGCCATGAAGGGCGATGAGAGGCGGCACCCCAGCGCGCGGGCGGCGTGGTGGATGGCTTCGTCCTGTGCGGCGACCTCTTCAAGGGGGCGGTCGCTCATCAGCCCGGCGATGGGCAGGGGCAGAGCGGCAAGCAGTTCCCCATCGGCGACGGCGACCTGTCCGCCGCCCAGGGTTTCGATGGCGCGCACCGCCGCCAGCATATCGTCGTCGTTTGTTCCCACCACGATGATGTTGTGTGAATCGTGGGCGACGCTGCTGGCGAGTGCGCCGCGCTGCAAGCCAAAGCCCGTGACAAAGGCGACGCCGACGTTGCCCGTGCCGTGGTGGCGTTCCACAACGGCGAGTTTGAGCATGTCGCGCGTGGGGTCGGCGAGCGCGCGGTTGTTTTCGATGCGGGCGGGCATGAAACGCTCGCCTGTGACGATTTGCCCTTCGATGACTTCAATCACGCGGGCGGTGCTGTGCCCGGCGGGGGCGGGAATGTCGAAGCCGGGGAAGGCGTCCCAGTTGATGTGGACGCTGGGCGGCAAGGTGGACGGCGCAGGGGGCACATTCACCAGCAAGCGCCCCTCTTCGGCGACGAGGCGACCTTCGACAAAAACGCGCTGGACGCGGAACGTGTTGAGGTCGTCCAGCACGAGAATGTCGGCGCGGAAGCCGGGGGCGAGTGCGCCATAGCCGCGGCGGTCGAGCCCAAACCATTCGGCGGTGTTGATGCTTCCCATTTGAATGGCGGTGATGGGGTCGAGACCGAGGGCGATGGCTTTGCGCACAAGGTGGTCAACATGCCCTTCGTGGAGCAGGTCGCCGGGGTGGCGGTCGTCGGTTGCCCAGCAACAACGGCGGCTGTTGGCGGGGGTGACGATGGGGAGCAAGGCTTCCAGGTTGCGGGCGCTACTGGCTTCACGGATGAGCACGTACATGCCGCGGCGCAGTTTTTCGGCGGCTTCCTCGGCGGTGGTGCTTTCGTGGTCCGAGCCGATGCCGGCGACGATGTAGGCGTTGAGGTCGCGCCCGCGCACGCCGGGGCTGTGTCCGTCAATGGGAACACGGCGCGCGTGCGCCAGCCGGATTTTGGCAAGGACGGCGGGGTCGCGGTAGATGACGCCGGGGAAGTTCATCATCTCCGCCAACCCGATGACGCCTTCCTCGTCGAACAGGAGCGCGAGGTCGTCGGCGGTGAGCGCGGCGCCGGTGGTTTCCATGTGGGTGGCGGGCACGCACGAAGAAGCCATGACGAAGATGCTCATGGGAACACCGCGGCGGCTTTCGAGGATGTAGCGGATGCCGTCCAGCCCGTGCACGTTGGCAATTTCGTGGGGGTCGAAAACGGCGGCGGTTGTGCCGCGCGGCACGACGGCGCGGGCAAATTCGGGCACCGTCACCTGGGTGCTTTCGACGTGCATATGCCCGTCAATCAGCCCGGGCGCCAGCCATTTCCCAGAGACGTCAATGGTCTGTTTGCCTTCGTAGCCGTCGCCAATTCCCACAATCACGCCGTCGGCAATGGCGATGTCGGCGGTTTCGATGTCGCCGGAGAAGACGTTGATGAGGCGACCACCACGCAAGACCAGGTCGGCGGGTTCATCACCATGAGCGGCGGCAATACGGCGTTCCAGGTTCATACACACACCTCCTTCGTTGCAGGGGGAACAGGTTAGGGTAGTCTATCGTGGGGTGGAAGGTGTGTCAACGAAGGTGCGCGGTGGGGAAAAGAAGCAGGCCTGACGGGGAGCGCCGCCAGGCCTGTGGGGGGCGGTGTGCGGTGGTTATGGGGTGTGGACGGGGCGCGGCACGGTGAAATCAATCCCCTCAACGTCGTTGCCGCTGACGACAATCGGCGTGGCTTCGGCGGGCGAGGGGGTGCCGTCGTAGAAGAGGACGCCATGCGCGCGCCGCGATGCCGCGGTGATGAAGACCAGATACTCGCCGTCGGGCAGGCGTTCGAGCGTATAGGTGCCGTCTTCATTGACGCGCGTATGGCGCACCACGCCCAGCCCTGTTTCCACCGCCACGACCATGACGCGCGGCACGGGGTCGCCGTTGTCAAAAAGCACCGTGCCACTGATACGCGCCCCGTCATCCACCACGATGTTGAGCCCCTCAACCGACTCGCCAAACCCGACCTCAATCAAGCCGTCGTAGAAAGCGGGGGCGTAGTCGGTTTGTTTGCCGGGGCGAATTTGCAGCGTGTATGTGCCGGCGGGCACCCGTTCGATGGTGAACGCGCCGTTCTCGTTGGTGCGGGCGTGCAGGGCGGCGCCAGCGAAGATGTGGCGCAGCACCACATTCGCACCCACAAGCGGCGTCCCGTCCTCATACGCTACCGTGCCGCTGACGCGCCCGGTTCCCAAAAAGCGGAAGAGCCGCATTTGCACGTCGCTTGTCGCGAGGCTGGGGGTGCGCCCGCGTGCGCCTTCATCACGCGGCGGCGCGATTTGCGGACCCTGCGCGGCGGCTGGGGTTTGTGTGAAGACCAACAGACCGACCAGCAGAAGCGCAAAGAGCGCGCCTTTCTTCAACCAGGTTGCTTTCATCGTACCACCTCCTTGTTTCAAAGTTCATCCGTATGCTACCTGGTGGATGTTCGAGAATCTGCAAAAATTTGTAAAAAGTGTGTAAATGTTATGGAGAAGCGGGTACATGCGCGCTGAGATGAAACCAGACCCGTCGGCGATAGCCGGCGTGGTGTTTTGACACCACTTCGACCGCCGATATACTCCGACACGCGGCAACAACTGAACACCTGAGGCACAGCCGTCGCTCGGGGAAGTCCGGTGAGAATCCGGCGCTGTCCCGCAACTGTGATTCGGCTTTCGCCGATAAGCCAGGTCGCCGACGACGTGCTGCGCTCCAGTCCCCTTCGCGGAAAGGGAAAGGAGCCTTGCGCCAGCAAGCACCTTCTCCATCAGCATATGCGGGGGAAGGTTTTTTGTTTGTTGGCTGCCAATCAACCAAAAGCAAAGGAGGAAGAGGTATGCGACAGTTCAAATCGGTGTTGATGGCGTTTGCGCTGGTGTTGGTGTTGGCGTTGCCGACACTGGCGGCGGCTGATTTGCAAGCCGCGGTGGCGTGGCTGCGCGAACAGGTGCAAGCCGACGGCGGCGTCAGCGATGGGTTTAGCGAAGGGAGCAGCGTTGGCGCGACCGTTGATGTGGTGTTGGCGGCGGCGGCAGTGGGTGAAGATGTGAGCACCTGGGCGACGCCATCGCCGCTTGACTTCCTCGCGACGCAGGCGAGCACAGCCGCGGGTACCGGCACGCTGGCGAAGTTGACGCTCGCAGCCGTCGCGACAGGGCAAGATCCCACCAACTTTGGCGGTGTGGACCTCGTGGCGGGGATCAACGCCGCGTATGATGCCGCCACCGGTCGTTTTGATGGGCTGGTTATTGACCATGCGTTCGCCATGCTCGCGTTGAAGAATGCGGGCGTTGCCATTCCTGACGGGGCGGCGCGGGCATTGATTGACCTGCAAGCCGAGGATGGCGGGTGGTCGTTCGACGGTGCAAGCCAATCGGACACGAACACAACCGCGCTGGCGATTCAGGCGCTGGTGGCGGCTGACGCCGGCGATGCGGCGATTGTCAAAGCGTTGGGCTTTTTGAAGACTCAGCAGAACGAAGACGGCGGTTTCCCCTACCAGAAGCCGAGCGCTTATGGCACGGATACCGACGCGAACAGTACCGCGTGGGTCATTCAGGCGTTGACTGCGACGGGTGACATCGCCGTGCCCAGCCCGGAAGAGGCGCTAGCCGCCCTGCAAACCGAAAGCGGCGCGTTCCAGTGGCAAGCGGCGGTGCCCGGCGAAAACCTGCTGGCGACGGCGCAAGCCGTCTTCGCCCTGGCGGGCTACTCCTACGTGCAGGTGCCTGTGGTCGAAGCGGCACGCCCGCCCGCGGTGCCCACCTTGCTGGCTGAAACCGGCGCACCTGCCACCACGTGGCTCTGGCTGGCGCTGGTCGGTGTGGTCTTGTTGAGTGGTGGGTTGGTGCTGAAACGTGCCTGAGAAACGAACCGGGGGCGTGCGCCGATGTGAGCGCACGCCCCTGTGAGGTGTGGGGGGAACAATGCGACGGTTGGGGTTGATTCTGGTGCTGGTGGTCTGGGTGTGGCGCGCCTCGGTGGCGCATGCCGATGCGCCCAACTACGCCGGTGTGGTGGTGCAACACGGCGATGGGCGCGTGGAGACCGCCTGTGTGGCGTTTGAGGAAGAGAGTATCAGCGGCGCGGACTTGCTCATGCGGAGCGGGCTGGATGTGCTCATGGATGTCAGCGGCGGCGCGAAAGTCTGCGCGATTGGGGGAGAGGGGTGCCAGTATCCCGCCGAGTCGTGTTTCTGCCAGTGCGAGGGGAATGGTCCTTGCGTGTACTGGTCGTACTGGCACCTTGACCCCGAAAGCGGCACGTGGCAGTACAGCAACCTGGGTGCGGGTGCGTATCAGGTTCACCATGGCGATGTGGACGGGTGGCGCTGGGGAGCGGGAACGCCCGGCAATGCGGCTGAACCGCCTCTGCTGACGTTCGCCGACGTCTGCGCCGATGTGGTGTCCACACCGACGCCCACCCCCGGCATGCGCGTGGTGCCCAGCGTCACGCCTGAACCCGTCTCGCCGCGCGCCACCATCGCCCGCGAGACCCCCACACCTTTGCCCCCACCCACGCCCACGCTGGCAACGTCACCGTCGGAACCGTTGTCCGAGGGGGCGTCCCCCTGGCGTTTGCTGGCGTTTGGCGCGTTTGTGGCGGTGTTGGTTGGCGGCATGCTCATGTCACGGCGGAGATAACCATGCCCTTTCATCCCTACGCCTGGCTTGCGTGGTGCGCCGCCGCCGTGAGCGCCACCTTGCTCACGCGCAACCCCTTCTACCTGACGCTGGCGTTGCTTGCCGTCCTGTGGGCGCGGAGCGTTGTTGCACCGCGCGCCGCCGGCATGACCGCCTGGCTGGTGCGTTGGGGCTGGCTGCTCATCGCCTTTGCCGCGCTCTTCAACGGCTTGACCATTCACTACGGCGAGCATGTGCTGGTGCGCTTGCCCTCTTCGCTTCCACTCATCGGGGGCGCCATCACCGCCGAAGCCATGGTGTTTGGGGCGCTCACCGGCTTATCGCTGGTCACCTTGCTGGTCATTTTTGCCACCTTCAACGACGCCAGCGACTACGCCGAACTGCTGCGGCTGACGCCCGGCTTCCTCTTTCAGGCGGGGTTGGTGGTGAGCATTGCGCTGGTCTTCGTGCCGCAGACCGTGCGCGCCTACCGCGATGTGCGTGAAGCGCAGATGATTCGTGGGCACCGCCTGCGCTCCTGGCGTGATGTGCTGCCCTTGCTCCTGCCGCTGCTCATCAACGGGCTGGAACGCGCCATCCAACTCGCCGAAGCCATGGAGAGCCGCGGTTTCGGTGGTCGCCCTGTGGGCGGCGGGTTGCGGGCGCGTTTGGCGCTTCTGCTGGGGCTGACGGTGTTGCTGCTGGGGGTGGGCTTGCACCGCTTGCTGGCGCACCCCCTGATTGGGCTGGGGCTGAGCGCCATCGGGTTGGCTATGCTCGCGTGGGGGTTTCATCGGCTGAGCCGCGCCGTGCGGCGCACGCGCTTTCACCAGCGCGCCTGGCGCGATGAGGATATCACCCTGTTGCTCATTTCGCTGGCGGTGCTGGCGGCTGTGTGGGGGGCGGCGTTGTTCAAGCCGAGCCTGCTCGCGTTCTACCCCTACCCGCGATTGCACATGCCCCCCTTTGAGACATGGCTGGGGCTGGTGTATGTGGGCATTGCCGCCCCCGCTTTCTGGAAACGGAGCGAAAGCGCATGAAGCAACCGCTCGTTCTGCTCGACAAGGTGACCTACGCCTACCCGCTCGCCGAAACGCCCACCCTGGCGGATGTCTCACTTGCACTCACGCCCGGCGAGTTTGTGCTGGTGATTGGCGAAAGTGGGAGCGGCAAAAGCACGCTGTTGCGTGTGTTGAATGGGCTTGTGCCGCACTTTTACGGCGGCACGTTCGGGGGGCGGGCGCTGGTGCGCGGGCGTGATACGCGCACCCACACGCCGCGCATGTTGAGCGATGTGGTCGGCTTTGTGTTTCAAGACCCCGAAAGCCAATTCGTGCTGGAACGGGTGGAAGATGAATTGGTGTTCGGGTTGGAACAGGCGGGCGTGCCGCGTGAAGAGATTGCCCGTCGGCTCGATGAAACCCTGGCGTGGCTGGGGATTGCGCATCTGCGCCACCGCCGCATCGTCAACCTGAGCGGCGGCGAGAAACAGCGGGTCGCTATTGCGAGCGTGCTCATGCAGCGCCCCTCGGTGCTGGTGCTGGATGAGCCCACCTCGCAACTTGACCCACGGGCGGCGCAGGATGTCTTGCAGGTGCTGGTGCGTCTCAACCGCGAACAGGGCATGACGATTGTGCTGGCGGAGCATCGCATTGAGCGGGTGGCGGCGATCGCCGACCGCGTGGTGTGGGTGCGCGGCGTGGGGAAGCCGCCCATGGACGGCACGCCGCGCGCAGTGCTCGCCCAAAGCGACCTTGCGCCCCCCATCACGCGGCTGGGGCGTGCGCTGGGGTGGTCGCCTGTGCCGCTGAGTGTGGAAGACGCCCGCCCCTGGGTGGGGCGCGTGCGCTTGCCCACGCCGCCGCCTGCGTCGGCACCGTCGGGCGAGGTGGTTGTGGAAGTTGAAGACGTTGCGTTTGCCTACCCGCGCCGCGCAGTGTTGCACGATGTCTCATTTCGGTTGCACAGGGGCGAATTTGTGGCGTTGCTGGGGCACAACGGAAGCGGCAAAAGCACCTTGTTGCGCTTGCTGGTGGGGCTTTTGCATCCCCAACGTGGCGATGTGCGCATCGAAGGCGTGAGCACACGCCGCCGCCCGGTGCATGAGGTCTGCCGCCGCGTGGCGTATCTCCCGCAAAACCCCAACGCCTTGCTCTTCGCCGAAACCGTGCTCGATGAAGTGCTCACCACCTTGCGCAACCACAATCTTGCACCCGAAGACGCCCCGCTTGCGCCCATGCACCTGCTTGAACGGTTGGGGCTGGCGGAAACCGCCGATGTCTACCCGCGCGATTTGAGTGTGGGACAGCGCGAACGGGTGGCGCTGGCGGCGGTGCTGGCGACGCATCCGCCCATCATCTTGCTGGATGAACCCACGCGCGGGCTTGACCGGTTGCAAAAGCGGGCGCTGGTGCGCATGTTGCGCGAATGGCAAGCCGAGGGGGCGACCATTCTCTTTGTTTCGCACGATGTTGAGGTGGTGGCGGAAGCCGCCGACCGTGTGCTCATTCTGGATGAAGGGCGGCTGGTGGCTGATGGTCCAACACGCCAGACGCTGACCGCGTTCCCCGATTTTGCGCCCCAAATAGCGCAAGCGTTGGGGGTGGTGGCAACGGTGGAAGAGGTGGTGCGTGCCAATGCGTGAAACACGTCGCGCTGTGCAAGCCGCGTTCGCCTTTCTGACGACGTTTCCCGTGCCGAGTGAAACCCTGACGGCGGAGGATTTCGCGCGCGCGGCGCGCTGGTTCCCACTGGTGGGGCTGGTGTTGGGGGGAATGCTGGGCGGTCTGGCGTGGCTGTTTGCGCCGCATGTGCCCGCGTTGTTGGGGTCGGCGCTGGTGTTGACCGTCTGGATTGCCGCGACGGGGGCGCTTCACCATGACGGGTTTGCCGATTGCGCCGACGCGCTGTTGGCGCCTGTGCCGCCGGAGCGCCGCCTGGAGATTTTGCGCGATACGCATGTGGGGGCGTTCGCTCTGGTGGCGGTGCCGCTGACGCTGTTGCTGGCGTGGAGCGCCCTGGCGGTCTTGTGGGCGTCGCCGATGTTGCCGCGCGTGCTGGTCGCCGCGCCGTTCTGTGGGCGGTTGGTCATGCTCTGGGCGCAATTTCATTGGCGCTATGCACGCCCGCAGGGCATGGGGCGGCTGGTTGCGCCACGCGCCACAGACCGCGTGTGGGTGGTGGGCTGGGCGCTGGCGCTGGTTCTGCTGGGGCCGACGGTGGCGCTGGTGGGAGCGGCGGCGTGTCTGTGGGGGCACTGGCTGGCGGGGCGCATGGCGGCGCGTCTGGGCGGTGGGTTGACGGGCGACACCTATGGGGCGCTGAATGTGCTGGTGGAAACCGCCGTGCTGGTTGGGGCGGCGTTGGTGCTGGCGTGAGCAAGCGGCGCTTTCCGTTTCGCCTGGGCAGTACGTCGTATGTGGTGCCGGGTGATTTGGTGGAAAATGCGCACGCCTTGCGCCACGTGGTGGACGATATCGAACTCGTCTTGTTCGACACGGGACGGCTCTGCAACTATCCCACGCCCGGCGAGGTGCGCGCGCTGGCGCGTATTGCCGCCGAGCACGACCTGACGTTTTCGCTGCACCTTCCCACCCATTTGGCGCTGGTGCACCATCAGGCGGCTGTGCGCCGTGAAGCGGTGGGCGAGGCGGTGGCGTTGCTTCGGCGGTGCGCTGCGTTGCCCTTGAGCGCCGTGGTGGTGCATTTGGACGGAGGAGCAGCGACGCCGGGCACAGCCGCATGGCAGGCGTGGGCGTATGAGGCGCTGGCGGCGCTGCGGGCTGTCGCGCCCGCGCCGATTTGCGTCGAAAACGTGGAGCGCTATGCCTGCGAGGCATTCACGCCCGTGGTGGAGACGTGCGGCGTGGCCTATTGCCTGGATGTGGGGCATGTGTGGAAACAGGGCGGCGACCCGCTGGCGCTTTTGCGGCGGATGTGGCCGCGCGTGCGGGTGATGCACGTCCACGCCGCTCCCCCCGAAGGCGACCATGCACCGCTCGACAAAGCCGATGCGCACGCCTTGCGCCGGCTGGTGCGCCGTGTGCTACGGCATGGGTGGCGTGGGGTGTTCACGCTGGAAGTGTACGAAGATGATTTTTGGGTGTCGCGTGATGTGCTGGCGCGGATGGTGGCGCAGATACGCGCGGAAGACCTGATGGAAGAGGAGGCATGATGACGAAGCAGGCGTTGCCGCCCCCACAACCGGGCACGTTGACCTTGGTTCTGGGTGGGGCGCGCAGTGGCAAGAGCCGCCTGGCGGAGCAGTTGGCGGCGCTCAGCGATGCGCCCGTGGTCTATCTGGCGACGGCCGAAGCGGGCGATGCCGAAATGCAGGCGCGCATTGCCGCCCACCGTGCGCGTCGTCCGCCGACGTGGCGCACGGTAGAAGCGCCGCGTGAGTTGGCGGCGGCGCTCGCGCGGCTCAACGTCCCGCCGGGGAGTGTCGTCTTGCTGGATTGTATCACGCTGTGGCTCTCCAACCTGCTGATGGAAGAGCCGCCGCCGGATGAACCTACTTTGCTGGCAACGGCAATCCGCGAACTTGAAGCCGTGTTGGCGCTGGTGCAAGCGCGTTCGTGGGCGTTGGTGGCGGTGAGCAACGAAGTGGGTGGGGGGCTGGTGCCGGTCTATCCGCTGGGGCGGCTCTACCGCGATGTGGCGGGGCGGCTCAATCAGTGGTTGGCGGCGCGGGCGGCGCGTGTCTGGCTGGTAGTGGCGGGCTATGCGCTGGAAGTCTCGGCGCTGGGTGTGCGAATTCCAGAGGGGGAAGATGATGGCGTGGCGTGAACGGTATCCGCGGCTTTACGCGTGGGGGAGCCGCCTGGTGGGGTGGCTGCTGATGGCGCTGGTCAGCCTGGTGGGTGTTATCGCGTTTCTGGCGCCCTTTTTCATGCCGGAAATAGCCCAAACCGGTCCGCAGAACGCCCACGCGCAAGATGCGCCGTTGTTGCTGGCGTTGCTGGTGGTGCTGGCGTTGGCGGTGCTGTTTGTGGAACTGGAACATGACGGCTTGAACACCAAAACAGTCGCGCTGCTTGGCATTCTGACAGCGTTCAACGCCAGTTTACGCCTCTTTGACGCGTTGTTGTCGGTTTTCAACATTGGCGGCTTTTCGCCTGTGTTTGTGCTGGTGATTGTAGGGGGCTATGTCTTCGGGGCGCGGTTTGGCTTCTTGCTGGGGGCAATGACGATGTTCGTCAGCGCATTGCTGACGGGGGGCATGGGACCGTGGGTGCCGTTTCAGATGTTCGCCACGGGCTGGATGGGCATGACGGCGGCCTGGTTGGCGCGTTTCGTGTCCCCCCGTTTGGCGCGGGGGCGGTTGGTGGCGCGGCGTGAAGTGGTGGCGTTGGTGCTGTTTGGGTTTGTGTGGGGCTACCTCTACGGCGTCCTGATGAACCTCTTTTTCTGGCCCTTTGTCGGCGGTGGTGAGATGTATTGGGAACCGGGTATCACATGGCGCGAGACCGTCCAGCGGTATGCCGCGTTCTACCTGTTGACGTCGCTGGTCTGGGATACGGGGCGCGCTATCGGCAACGCCCTGCTCCTGAGCTTGTTGGCGGCGCCCATGCTGCGCATTCTGCGCCGTTTTTACGTGCGCTTTTTCTGGCAACCGGCGGTCAACGTGTCATCTGAACAATAGGTTGATCGTGAGCGCCCGGTATCGTCACCATGCCGTACTGGTAGGCGAAAATGACCAAATTGACGCGATCACGCACATTCAATTTGCGGTAGATGGTCGAAAGATGATGGCGCACGGTTGATTCGCTGACGAACAGCCGCTCGGCGATTTCCTCGTTTTTCAACCCCAGGCAGATGAGATTGACAACCTCGCGTTCGCGTTCCGAGAGGGATTGAATCAGCAAGCGGGCGCGTTCGTAGGGCGTCATTTCAGCGCGCCCTGAGATATGCCCGATGATGGTTGCCATAAAGTGGCGCTCCAACCAGACCTCGCCTTGCATGATTTTTTCGATGGCTTTGAAAAGCACGTTTGGTTGCTCTTGTTTGGAGACAATCCCGCGCACGCCCATGCGGATGAGTTGCGCGTAGTGGATGGGGGCGTCGTCAGCCAGCAAAATGACGTTGGGCTCGCGTATGGATTGGAGCAGGTTCAGAAAGTCAAACAATTCCGGGAAGGTGAAAGAATCGTCAAGCAGAAGGATATCAAAAGCCGTCTCGGCGATATCCGCCGCGAGTGTTTCCAGGTCGGTGTAAATGGTGATGGTGTCCTCTTTTCCCAGAAATTGTGTGCTGAGAAAATACTTGAATGCTTTCGCAATCATCACGTTTTTGTTGGCAATCGCCAGAGCGATGGGCTGTTTGAATGGTGTTGTCATGGTCAACCTCTCCTGGACCAAAGTCCCTTTTCAATCATGTTTTTGCGAAAAAATACCGATACTATGGTGTGAATTTTTCAGCATGCGCGTCGGTTTTTTTGATGTGGTATGACCCCCCTTGTACCTTTTTCCCGCTTCCAAAAGGCTTTTTCTCGACATTCGGTTGCCAGACTTTCCCATAGCGAGCGGCCTCTGTTCTTGCTAGGGTGTTGATGCGTGGAACACGCAGATACCCTTGCATGGAGGCGAACGCTATGCGTCGAACACTTTTCTACGCAATGTTGCTGATGAGTGTGATGGTTGGTTTTTGGTGGTACAGTGGTGAGAGCCAGACTGTTCTGGCACAGACAGCAGATAGCCATCAAGTGTACATGCCCGTTGTCCTGCGACATGGGCGTCCCCCTACCAAGACGCCAACGCCAACGCCGAGCCCTACCCCCAGCCCTACGCCGACCCCAACGCCAACGCCGACACCGACACCACCCCCCGGCGCTTCGACGTACCCCACGGTGATGGGCATTATGGGCATGCCGCTCGATGCGTTCAGCACGGTCTCGGCGCTGAATGGGCGCACTGTCGAGTACCGCGGGAGCACCAATCCGAGCCAGGTGCAAGCGGCGTTCGATGCCGCCAAGAGCCAGGGCTTGAATTTCTTGCTGCGCGGTCCCGACCGCCTGGCATTTACAACTGCTGATGGGCATTTGGATATGGCGGCGGTGACGAACATTTTGCACACCACGTTTGACGGAACAACGCTGATTGGCGACCCCGCCTTTGTGGGGTTCTACCTGATTGACGAGCCATGCCACCCGGACAAGTTCAACATTACGGGCGCGGAGATGGCGGAATTGTATGCGACGATCAAAGCCTACGACCCGTCGCTGAAACTCTTTGTGAACTTCGGCAAATTGTCGGGGTGTCTTGATACGTTGCTGGCGGAATCGGGCGGCGCACCGATTACCGATTTTGCCGCGTTTACCGTCACGGTGCCCAAGATGAACTACGCCGCGTATCTGGATGCGCAGGTGCAAACAACGCTGAACGCCAAAGCCACCACGCCGGGCTTGCAGGTGATTCCGATGCTGGCGGTGTGGGAAGGCGCGAACATGCCCATGCCCGATGAGCAATGGATTCGCGATACAGGGAGCGCGGTTTGGAACACCGGCGCTTTCGACGGCGTGCTCTTCTACCCATGGACAACGCCTTCCTGGGCGACCCGCAGTCTTGATGATGTGATTGACACGTATGCCGACGATGTGGCGTTTGTCTTCTCGATGGTCGCGCAAACTGGGCAGTAAACGTTTCGGTTGTTGGCTGATGTGGGGAGACGATTGCTCGTCTCCCCACGTTGTGTATGTGATCGGCGTCATGGTAAAGGTACAATCTGTCCGCGAATTTCGCCACCGGGGTTGGCAAGCGTGTGGACGTTGACATACGTGTCGCCCGCCCGCATGGCGGCAACCATGTCGGCGAGTGTCAGCCAGCCGCACCCATTGCCTGGATCGGGGGCGGTGAGGATGCCTTGCGTGAGGACGCCGAAGGTGATGCTCACAGGACCACCGCTAAAGAGTGTTGCGCCAACTGGACCGTTGACGCCCGGCGCGCCGCAGTGAATGTGTGCGGCTGTGCCATCCACCAGGTCGCGCACGAGCACGCGGTAGCGCAAACTCGTTTCGTCTTGCGAAAGGCGGAAACGGGCGCGCCCCAGGGTATCCGTGCTGACAGGCGGCACTTCATTCGCACCGCGCAGATTGGCGGAGAAGAAGAAGGCTTGCGGGTTTGGCGTGGGTGTTGGCGACGGTGTCGCGGTTGGTGTGGGCGTTGGCGGTGGTGGTGTGGCGGTCGGTGTGGCTGTTGGTGTGGGTGTGGGACCAGGCGGCGTGGCGGTTGGTGTCGGGGTCGGCGTTGGTGGTGTGCCGCACGTTCCTAAATCGAAAGCGCCAACGCGGGTGTGCCATGCTTGCTGGCTGGTCGTTGGGTAGTATTCCGTGACGTACCAGAAGGTGCAATCGTCGGTTGGGTCCACGCTGAGGGCGCTGTAATCGCCCCACCGCGAGAAAGAGGACGTTTGCGAGCCGCCGCCGGTGATGATGACGCCTTCCCCTTGCGGCATTGTGCCCAGTGGGTCGCTTGCGAGCCGTCCGGTGTAGTGGATGGAGGGGAAGAGCGTGCTGCTGGAAACACTGAACCCAATGGCGATATTCCCCTGCCCGTCCATAGCGGCGCTTGCCATCCAGCGATGGTGAGCGTCGGGGGCGTAGGTGCCTTGTTGGTGGACTGTCCACCCACTGCCGCTGTTGCGCAGTTCATACCAGCGGATGCCGGCATGGTCGGCGCCATTGGCGTCCACAGTGTGGTTGGTGACCAGGGTTTGGTGCGTCCCGAAGTCGCGGAATTGCAAGCGGAACATAAGCCGGTCCGAAATGGCGTCCACACGAACGCCGGTGCCGGGCTGGGGGATACAGTTGCGCACGTAGCCGCACATGTCGCTATCGAAGGCGGCGACCGGAAGCGCCGTGTTGAAGGTAAATGTCGAAGCGGCGGGGTTCACCCAGTCCACATGGAAGTCCCAGAGTTGCACCTGGTCAGGTGAATAGCCCCACGCGTCGTCATCCATTTGCATGACAACGTTGGGCGTCCCGCTTGGCGGCGCGGGACCGTCCAGGTCGGATGGGAGCATGCCGCCCAGGTTGGGGTCTACGCCGAACAGGTCGAAATAGACCATGTTGGCGGGAAGCCCGTTGAGCATTTGGTCGCGTTCAAAGGCGGCGACGCCCGCGCCCGCCCAGTTGCACGTGAAGATGCTGCACGTGAATTGGTTGACGGTCATGTAGTAGCCGTCAGGCCAGACGCCAAATTTGGGGTAATCATTCAGTTTGGTATTGCTGATGAGGAACTCATAGCGATGCCACGCACCCAGCGGGTCGCCTGTCTGGCTGATGGCGATGCACTGATAGAAAGGACCGGATGGGAAGTTGGGCAAGGCGAATTGGCTCATCATCCAGCGGTCGGCAAGATGGTCGTACAAGACGATGGGGTCGCCGTCGTTGGTCGTTTCGCACGGGCCGCCAAAGCCGGCGAAGAGCGTGTTGTTGTTTGCCGGACCATAGAGCAGGTTGCCACTGCGGTCGTAAATGGCAAACGCGATGTTGACCATTTCGACATAGTGATTGGGCCCGATATCCCCTACGGGGTCGGGGGGAAGCACATTGTTGACGTTGTCCAGCCCTTCAAACGTCAGGTTGGGGGCGGGAATGGCTGGTGCGGCCGGGGCGGCCGGTTCCAGCACGGGCGCGCGCTCGGTTGAATTGGTGGGGGCGGCTTTGCGCGGCAACGGCCACAAGGGAATTTCACGCGATTTCAGCGAATCGGCTTTGAGGGTGGGGGCGATGGTGCGCAGTTCTGGCGATGTGTCAAAATGTTGTGCCGGGACAATGGTTGGCGTGCCGGCGCTCAGATTTTGTGGTTGCCATGGGTTCGCGCCTTGCGCGGTGGCGGGTGCGGTGGAAGGACGCCATGCGCCATTGAGGAGCAGGAGTGTGGTCAGCGCCAGGAGCGCCACGCCCCAAAATCTTTTTGAAAACATACGAACGCCTCCTTCGTATTCAACGGCTCCAATGAGGGGATAGAGGGGTATCAGCCCGCATAGATGTGTGGCCTCCTTTCTTTGGAAAGCAGAAGCGGTTGACGTTGCCCCACAACAGGGAAAAGAAAGAAGAAATCTGGTATTTTGAAGCGGATATGAACGCGCGGTTTCCCCACAGGTGCGTGGGTTTCTTTGTCCAAAGACCAGAGCAGATGAATGTACAGGTGCCCCAATACCACATACGTGCGCATGAGGTCGTGTTTGGTGAATCCCAGGCGTTCAATCATGCGTTGCATGGGTTTGTTTTCCACCAAAACTGTGCCCCAGGTTGAGCGCAGGTCTTCGCCGAAGGTTTCCGCCAGTATCCGCTGGAACGCAATGCGAGCATGCAACCCGATGTTGCGGCGGCGCATGTCGGAGCGAATTTCCATGCGCCCTCCCAGCACTTCGCCCACGTTGAGCACATCGTGCAAACAGCCGGGCGACCAGCGGTGCAGTTTGGGCACGCACCAGAGATACCCGACCACTTCATCGTTGAGCAGGGCGTACAGCCCGACATAGCCGCGATTGAGCAGGATGCGAAAACGCCACGCATGCAAGCGCCCTTTCCAGGGGAGAATCCATGCCACGTTTTCGTGCGTGATGGGCGCGAATGATAAGCCCTCTGGTGCGGGTTTGTCCGCCGGCAAGGGCGTCACCGGTTCCAGATAGCGGTACTTATCCACACGTGCGACAAGCCCCTCACGCAACAACCGGTGCAGAACAAAGCCCAAGGTGGTTTTGTTTTCGGAATGGTGTCGGCTTCCCATAAGTTACTCCGTGTATGCAATCGTTGGTGATGCGAGGTCGAGCGGCATGGGCTCGGGGAGAGCGCAGTAGTGGGCGATGGTATCGAAGATGGGGTCGGCGGTGCCCTCGTAAATGCGCCCAATCAGCAAATCAATCAGATGCATGCGATGTTCGGGATGCTTGCGGACGAAATCGGCGAAGCGGAAATTGGGCGTGTAGAAGGCGTAGATGAGTTTGCGCATGGCTTCGATGCCGTGTACAAGGCGCGGTCCAAAGCGTTCCAGTCGGCTGCGTGATGTGTCATCAGCATTGAGCGCTTCGACGATGGTGTCCGCCGCCATTTCAGCGCTTGTGAGCGCCAAAAACAAGCCCGAAGCGTAAATCGGGTCAAGAAAACCAAACGCATCGCCGACCAATACCCAGCCGTCTCCGGCGCATTGGCGCGCACGGTAGGAAAAGTCGCTGATGGCGTACACGTCCGAGATGCGTTTGGCGGGCGCCAGCCGCTTTTTGATGAATGGCGAGAGCGCAATTTCGGCGTTCAAAATCGCTTCGGGATTGCGTTCGCGCCCTTCGTAGAGAAAATCGGGGGCGGCGACAACCCCAACGCTGACGGTGTTGTCCGGTAGCGGGATGTACCAGAACCAGCCTTGATGCTCGCGCACGTACACCACACGGGTCACACCGGCGTCAATGCCTTCATCGCGGATGCCGTTTTCGTAGTAGGCGAAGATGGCCATTTTGTTGAGGCCAGGGTCGCGCTCGATGATGCCCAGTTTGCGCCCCAGGAACGCGGTTTTGCCCGATGCGTCCACCACGACGCGCGCCGACACTTCAAATTCGGTCTCAGTCTCGCCCAGGCGTTGCACGGCTCGCACCCCCACCGCGCGACCGTCTTCAAACAACACGTCGCGCACGATGGTTTCTTCGCAGACGTCCACCCCATGCGCGCGTGCATTATCGAGCAGCATCTCATCGAATGTTTCGCGCAGCACCTGCCAGGTTTGCGAACTTTCGTGCTCGTTGGTCTCGTAGAAGTAGAACGGTCGCGCTTCGCGCCCCTCGGCGGTGACGAACTGCACGCTGTACTTTTTGGGGAAGGGGCTTTTTTGCATGGCTTCCAACACGCCGAGGCGTTTCAGGGGCCAGTACGTTTCGGGCATGAGCGATTCGCCAACCGAGAAGCGCGGAAAACGCGCTTTTTCGAGAATGAGCGTGCGCACCCCTTGTTGGGCGAGGAAGGTGGCTGTGGCCGCGCCCGCAGGACCGCCGCCAATCACGACAACGTCATACAATCCGTTCATAAGAGCAAACTCCTTTGATTATCCAATTTGGCTGAGCATGGTTGGCGACCACTTGGGGCTGACCAACCCGCTTTTGTCAAAGCCCATGCGGGTCATGGTCTCGCCGTGGTATTGCCAGAACGCTTCATGAATATCGGCGGGCATTTCGTCGCGCCATGCGCCAACTTTGCCGCGGCGGAAGAAGTGCGGCCAGCGTTCGTGCAGTTCCTCGAAGGTGGGTGGGCGCACATTCGCCGAGGGCGGAGCAAGGTTGAGCGTTTCCATGGCGCCGGTGATGGCTTCGACCGGGTTTTGGATGAGATGGGCGAAATAGATGGTCGCGGTTGGCGCTGGGCGGGCGTGCCAGGTTTCCACATGTGTGCCCCAACCGCCGTGTCGCCGGTCGTGTGTTTTGAGCAAGGCACGGGGCAGCGTGCGCGGATGCTGGAAGCGTGCATGCCAGCCCGCTTGCCCAAGTGAAGGGAGCACCAAATGCCACATGACCGTGCGGGGGTCGAGCAACCCGAAGGCTTGTTTGAAAAGGCGCAAGCGTTTGGCGTTTGTTTGGGCGTGGAAAATCAAGAAACGGGTGTACGAAACAATCGCGTCTCGCCCGTCGCGCACCAGGTAAATGGCGGGGCGATTATCTGTGGGCAGGTCGTGTGTTTTGACGAAGTGAATGGCGTCGTCACGGTCGAGGTCGTCGAAATGGCGCGGCAAAGGGGCGACGCCAATCGTGTCGCTCATATCGTTGGCGAGAAAAAAGTTGTCGCCCGACTTTGAGTAGGTGTTGATGCCGTACATGCGATGGAGCATGAGACGGCAGAATGTGCTTCCTGAGCGCGGGTAGGATGCGAGCCAGATAATCATTAAACAAACTCCTTTATGCGGTTTGCGGGGTTGGCGCGACTGGATGACCGACGGCGGCGGCGACCGCGCGCACATCATGCATCAGCGCGGTAAATTCCCGGTACGTCAGTGATTGAGGTCCGTCCGACCAGGCGTGTGATGGGTCCGGGTGGACTTCGATCATCAGCCCGTCGGCGCCGGCGGCGACGCCCGCCAGCGCCGCGGCGCGCACGTAGGCGCGTAGCCCCACCGCGTGGCTTGGGTCTACGATGACGGGGAGATGCGTCCAGGCGTTAAGCACGGGCACAGCGTTGACATCGAGGGTGTTGCGTGTGGCGTTTTCAAAGGTGCGAATGCCCCGCTCGCAGAGAATGACCTGGTGGTTGCCGTGCGACATGATGTATTCGGCGCTCATCAGCCATTCCTTGATGGTGGACATCATGCCGCGTTTGAGCAGGACGGGTTTGCCCGCTTCCCCCACGGCGTGCAGGAGTGGGAAGTTCTGCATGTTGCGCGTGCCGATTTGCAGAATATCGGCATATTGGGCGACCAGCGGCACTTGTTCGGGCGCCATGACTTCGGTCACGATGGGGAGCCCGGTTTGTTCGCGGGCTTCGGCGAGCAATTGCAAGCCACGTTCTCCCCAGCCTTGAAAACTGTATGGCGAGGTGCGCGGTTTGAAGGCGCCGCCCCGCAACATGTGCGCGCCTGCTTCGCGGACGGCGTGGGCGGTGTCCAGAATTTGCTCGCGGCTTTCAACCGAGCATGGACCGGCGATGACAGTGAGATGCCCGTCGCCAATGCGCACGCCGTTCACGTTCACAATGGTGTCCTGTGCTTGGAAGTCCCGACTGGCGAGGCGGTAGGGTTTTTCAACGTTCGCCAGCCGCAGGACGCCGGGAAGCCCCTCGAAAACGGGGGGTTCGATGTCGTTGGTGTCGCCGAGAATGCTGATGAGCACATGCCCGTTGGCTTGTGAAATGGCGGTGCGAAAGCCGAGGCTTTCGGCGCGCCCGACGACGTAGAGAATATCGTCCTGGGTTGCTTGGGGTGACATAATCACAATCATGGCAAACTCCTTTTGAGTTGGTGGATTATTGGTTTTTCTGAAACTCAGTTGTCCAGACGAAATGTGACGAACGCGCTCATATTCCAGCGCAAGCGTTCATCAATGTTGGTGGGGCGGACCAGGACGGTGTACATGGTGACGTTTTGCTCATCTTTCCCTTGCAGGCGGATATGTTCGATAGTGCCCTGGAATGAGGTGCCCGGCAGGGCTTCCACTTCGATGGTCACGGGCATGCCTTCGCGTAGGTGCACCACGTCGTACTCGCTCAGGTCTTGGGTTTTGATGAGCCAATCGGACGTGTCGGCAAGCCAGAGCACGGTTTGTGTGGTGCCAACCGTTTGCCCCGGCATAGCGTCCACCTGGGCGACAACGCCGTCGAAGGGGGCGCGCAGTTCCAGGTTGCTGAGCGCGGCGGCGGCTTTGGCGACACCGGCGCGGGCGGAGTCAACGGTGGCTTGGGCGGCTTCCAGTTCAGGGGCGCGGGGACCAGCCATGATGAGTTTCAATTGGGCTTCGGCTTCGCGCACCTGGGCGGCGGCTTCGCGAACGTCGGGGCTGTTTTCATCGATTTGAAGCGCTTGCAGTGCCACCTGGGCGTTCAGGATTTGCGCCTGCGCTGCGGCGAGTTCGGATTCGCTGGGTGGTTTGGTGAGCAAATCGTACTGCGCTTTGGCGGCAATGTAGGCGTTCGTGGCGAGTTCGAGGTCGCGGGATTCGGTGCGTGTGCCGATAGCGGCGTCCCACGCCACTTCATCGTAGCGGGCTTGCGCCAGGCGCAATTCGGCTTCGGCGTTGGCGAGTTCGGCGCTCGCCTGGATGAGGGCTTCTTCTTCCGGACCGGCTTGGAGTTCATCGAAGGCGGCTTGGGCGGCTTCCAGGCTGGTGCGGGCGGCGGCGAGTTGGAGCGGGTCGGCGCGTTCAAGCACCTGGTCGAGACGGGCTTGGGCGGCGTCGAGTGCGGCTTGGGCGGCGTCAATTTGTTCCTGGCGCGGACCGGCAATCAGCAGTTCGTAGTCGGCTTGCGCGACGCGCAAGGCGGCTTCGGCTTGGGCGAGTGCCGCACGGGCTTCTTCATCTTCCAGCCGCGCGATGACTTGCCCGCGTTGCACGGGTTCGCCTTCACGCACCAGGATTTCGGCAATGCGCCCCGTGGTGACGAAACTGAGCGGGGCTGATTGAATCGGCACCACGAACGCCTCCACTGTGATTTCGTTGGGGTTGGTGGGAACGATGAGTTCAAGGTTGTTGGTGCGTGGTGATGGTGTGGTGGCGGTGGTGGTGTTCAGTTGCGGCAGAATCATCCAGCCCGCCAGCCCAATGATGAGCCCAACGAGAAAGAGCAGTGTAATGGTTGACCAAAATCGTTTCACGGGTATGCCTCTCTTTTCTTTCAAGCAGTTGAAGGCAGCGAGATGGGCGCAATTTCGCCCCGCTCATGCCAGGCGTATACATGCTGGGCGATGTTTTCTGCGCGCCAGAGAGCGATGTCCATGCAGAGTAGACGCAACATGTCCGCAGGGAGCAGGCGCTGGGCGGCGTCCACCACCAGGTCTATCGCCTGTCCCAGTTCTTCGATGGTGTAGGGCGGCGGTGGTGGCGTGATGCAAAAAATGCGCTCGTGGGGTGTAGGGCGGCGTTCTTCATCCGCGTATTTCAGTTCTTCGTGCAACTTTTCGCCCGGACGCAAGCCGATGTAGTGGATAGGGATGTCTATGTGGGGACGCAGACCTTTGATGCGAATCATGCGCTCGGCGAGGTCGCGGATGGCGATTTCTTCCCCCATGTCGAGCATGTAGCATTCCCCGCCGGTGGTGTAGGCGCTGGCTTGAATGACCAGGCTCACCGCTTCGGGGATGCTGATGAAAAAGCGGTGCATATCGGGATGGGTGATGGTGACTGGGCGATGCCGTTCGATTTGGTGGGCAAAGGTCGGCACAACACTCCCCCGACTGCCGATGACGTTCCCGAAGCGCACAGCGGTGAAGTGTGTGTCGGATACGGATTGCATGGCGTGAATCCAGCGCTCGCCGATGCGTTTTGTGGCGCCCATGACGCTGGACGGGTTGACGGCTTTGTCGGTGGAGACGAAGACGAAGCGTTGCACGCCGTACTGCGCGGCGAGTTCGCTTACGGTGCGCGTGCCCAGCACGTTCGTCAGGATGGCTTCTTCGGGGAAGCGTTCCATCATCGGGACGTGTTTGTAGGCGGCGGCGTGGTACACAACCGCTGGGCGGTGTGTGCTGAACAGGTGTTCAAGTTTGCGGCGTGATGTCACACTGCACAGGTAGGTGTCAACGGTGATGTGTGGCAGTTCGGCTTGCAGACGAATGCGTAAATCGTGCAGTCCCGATTCGTCAATGTCGAGCAGAATAAGGCGGCGGGGGGCGAGGGCGGCAATTTGGGCGGCGAGTTCGGAACCGATGGAACCGCATGCGCCGGTGACGAGCACCACCTGGTTTTCAATCACACGGCGGCAGTCCAGTTCGTCAATCGTGGCGGGGTCGCGGTTGAGTAAGGTATCGGGTTCGATGTCGCTGAGGTCGGCGAGGTCGAGTTGTACACCGCTGACGAGTTGCAGGGTGCTGGGCAAGACCTTGATTTGCACATTCGCCTGATAGCAGAGGTCCAGCACGCGCTGAAAGGCGGCACGGTTGTTGAAGCGTTGCGCAATGACCACCATATCCACGTTGTCTTCTTCGACGGCTTCGGGCAGGGTGGCGATACGCCCCAGCACTGGCAGTTCTTCAACGCTCATCGCCTGGTTTTCGTCGGCGTCGTCGAGGAAGCCCACAACGATGTAGCGCCCCAGCAGGTCGTTTTGGAGCGAGTGCGCCAGTTGGCGCGCGCCATGGTTGACGCCCACGATGAGGACACGGGTCCGCGTGGGGCGGGTGTACTGGTAGCGGCGTGCACGCGGGTTGAGCCAGGCCAGCACAATGCGCCGAAAGTGCACGATGGCTTCAAGGAGCAGGACCAGCAAGGGCGCGACAAGGTGGACGCTGGTCGGCAAGCGTGCCGGCGTCGGCCAGAGCAGATGGAGCGCCAGCAGCATAGCGGCGGCGGTGAGCGTGCTTTCCGCCAGGCGCATGACTTCGCGCAGGCTGGCGAACACCCAAAGGCGGCGGTAGTTGCCAAAGGCGAAATTGGCGGCGATGTAGAGCAGGGTGGCGTAGAGGCTCCACCGCAGCCAGATAGACCAGTAGGCGCTGGGGATATGGCCGTCGAAACGCAATGCTAATGCGACCAGATACGCCATGGGCACAATTGCCAGATCAAGGAAAATGCGGCGGATATGACGTTGTGCAACGGGTCTTGGTTTTTTGAACATGGTGCTCCCTTACTTGCTTCCTTACTTACTTGGATTGCGCGTGGCAGATGGCGACAACGTTGGCGACCATCGCGCGGTAGGCGTCGCCTTCTGGTCCGCGCATGATGGATGCGAAATCAATCGCTTGTGGCTTGCTCCAAGTCCACCAGAACAACCCATTGACGCCTGGGGTTTCGCACGCCCGTGTGGCTTTGGCTTGCATTTCTTCGGGGGATGGAAATGGTCCAAAAGCGCCGCCCCCAATGGCTTGCAATAGCAACATGTAGCGCATGTCGGGGTCGCCGGCGCGTGCCGGTTGCAGGTTCGCCAGTTGGTCTTGCAGATAGGTCGTCACGTCGCCAAAAGAGCGTTCTTTGTTCAGATAGAATGTTGACATAACAATGTCGGCAACACCTGGTTCGATGATGGGCGGCACATAGCCCGCGTTGATGGCGGTGGGGATTGGTCCCAAAACTTCGTAGGAGCGTTGGGTGGCGGCGCGCAGTTCCTCAGCACTGATGGGCGTGCCCCCCCAGTTGGTGGGGTCGAACGGCTCATCCATGAGCATGTGAGCGTAGAATGTGTCGGCGTAGGCGTCGAGCCCCAGCCCGCGGTAGGCTTCTAGCGCGGCGGTGAAGGCGTCCAGGTCGAAGGGGCAGGCGCGCCGACCTTTCTCCGCGTAGCAATCGGGGTTGACCATTGCCTCGGCTGGCAGCAGATTGAGCACCACTTTCAGCCCTTCTTGGCGCGCCGCTTCCAGGTAGGCGATGGCGTCGTTGGGGTTGTGGGCGGCGTAGAAGACGATGTCGAACCCATACGAGGCGACTTCCGCCAGGTCGTTTGGTGGCACGCCCCAGACGCCCACGAGTTTGCCGCCCTCTGTCGGCGGGCGTGTGGCGGTGGCGGTGGCTTGCGCCTGCGGCGTCGGGCTGGGCGACGCCCCCACAGTGGGCGTGATGGCGCTGGCGGGGGTTGCCGATGCCGTGGGGGTCGGCGATGGGGCGATGGGCGTGCGTGTGCGGCGGGGCGGCGGCGTGCGTGTTGGGCGGCGCGTTGGTTCAGGCGCTTGTGTGGCGGTGGGCGTAGGCGCGGGGCGTCCTACCTGCACCAGGTCAAAGAGTGTCAGGCAGGTAAAGAGCAACGCCATCAAGAGCACCCCTGCGCCAAAGGCAATGAGGTGTGTGCGTGTGATGCGGTTGGTGAGTCCGTCGGGTTGTTGGTTCAACCGTCTATCCTTTCTGCGCGTCAGGCGCGGGCAACAACGGCGCCCCAGCAGTCAATATCCAACAGGTCAAGCACGTCGCGGGCTTCAATAGTCGCTGAGAGGCGACTGGTGCCGGACGTGACGGCGAGCAACGCCCCGTGTGCATGGCGGACAGTTTCGACGCTGACGGGCGAATGCAGCAGTGAGGGGGATGCCAGAATGACCACGTCGGCGTGTTCGCGCAGGGCGTGCAACACCTCGTCAAGTGAGGTGGTGTCGTCCCACACGGCGGTATGCAGGTTGGGAACGCTGGTGGGGTGCAGGCGGAGTTGGTGCGTTTCTTCGGCGTCTGCTTCAATGCCAAACCATTCGTTCAAGTGCGAGCGGGCGTCCGTGTTGAGGAGCACCACGCGTTCCCCCCGTTCCGCCCAGCCGGCGGCGAGATTGGCGGCGACCACTGCTGAGGCGTCGTTTTCATCCGGCGCGGCGACGGCGATGGTGTGCGGCACACCGTTGGCGCTGACGCCGTTGGCTTCCAATTGGCGGCGGCAGTGTTGGGCAAGCGCCCACCACGCCCCCACTTCTTGCGTGCGCCAGGGTTGCCCCGGTGTCGCGCGACGCCAGCCCTGCTTGGGGGTGTGGATTTCGACCAGCACCGGCATACCGGCTTCGCGTTCGAGCGATGCGCCCGAATAGACGGCGTCGCGCATGAATTCGCGCAGGAAGATGACGCCGCCCACCAGCAGAACGCCGAGCGCCCCCACAATCAGCGTCAACAGAAGCCAGGTGGGGTCGAGTTGGGTGGGCACGGCGGCGGCTTCAACCGGCACGACAAAGTTGCGCACGCGCAGGGTGGGGAGCGTTGCCAGTTGGCGCGCGATACCGTTGGCGATATCAGCCGCCAGCCGCGGGTCGCTGTGCGAGACTGTAATCTCGATGAGGTGGGTGTCTTGCACGATTGAGGTGGAAATGGCGTTTTTGAGGCTCGCCGGTGATGTATCCAGCCCCAGTTCGGCGATGACAGCGTCCAGGACGGGCGCGCGCGTTGCCAAATCGGCGTAGGTGGACGCAAATTCATCGGCAAGGTTGATGTAGGACGTGTTCTGGTCAACCGTTGCCACGTCGCCGCCGACCGCGATGGTTGCCGTTGCGGCGTAGCGGGGCAGGTAGCCCAGCCAAATGCTGGCGCCAACCCCGACCAGCAAGCCGGCGAGCAGCCCCAAGAGGAGCGAGCGCCAGTGCCGAATAAAAATGTATGCGTAATCTTGTAATCCCATGAGCGGTTGTGTCCTTTCTGCGAACGATTATTTGTGCGCGACCGGCATTTGTGTCGGCGGTTTGCGGAAGCGGTCGAGCACCAGCACTTTGAGCGTGGTCAGGATGAGTGTGATGTCGCGCCAGAGCGAGTGGTCGCGGATATAGTCCATATCGAGTTCGACTTTGGCGGGCAGGACTTTTTCCAGGTAATCGCGGTCAATGTTTTCGGGGTCGGTGAGCAAATCCTCTTCGTGTCGGAAGTAAATTTGCGTCAAACCGGTCAGTCCCGGCTTCACGTCGAAAATGCGTTTTTGCTCGTCCGTGTAGCGCTCGTAGTAGTAGGGCGCTTCGGGGCGTGGTCCCACAAAACTCATATCGCCTTTGAGAATGTTCCAGAGTTGGGGAAATTCATCCAGGCGCGCATCACGAAGCAGGCGACCAATGGGCGTGATGCGTGGGTCGTCGTCGTAGGTGACGGCTGGTCCCGTTTTTTCGGCGTCCACCACCATGGTGCGAAACTTGTACATGGTGAAGATGCGCCCGTGCTGACCAACACGCCGCCCGCGGTAGAAAACGGGACCGGGCGATGTCAGTTTGATGAGCAGCGAGACGATAAGAAAGTAGGGGCTCAGCACAATCAGCCCGATGCTTGCCATGAGAATGTCAAATGCGCGTTTGAGCATGATTTACCTCCGATAGTGGTGTGCAATGGCACGGGTGGCTTCGATGACTGAGAAAACGTCTTCTTCCGTCATGGTGGTGTAGAGCGGTAGCGAGATAGCCTGGTCGAAAATGGCTTCCGCTACGGGAAAATCGCCCCGCTGATAGCCGAACGTGTCGCGGTAGTAGGGGTGCAGGTGGACGGGAATGAAGTGCACCGATGTGCCGATGTTGGCTTCGCGCAGTTTTTCGATAAAGGCGGCGCGGTCAATACGCAGGGTTTCGGGGCGTAGCCGCAAGATGTAGAGATGCCAGGCGTGCTCCACGTCGGCGCGAGTGGTGGGCAGTACAAATGTGTCCATGTCGGCGAAGGCTTCGTTGTACAGCGCGGCATAGTGACGGCGCACTTCGATGAAGTCGTTGAGGCGGCGCAGTTGGTGCAAGCCGATGGCGGCGGCGATGTCGGTCATGTTGTACTTGTAGCCCGCGGCGGTGATTTCGTAGTACCAGGTGCCTTTGTCCGAGTAGCGCGCCCAGGCGTCGCGGTTCATGCCGTGCAGGCGCAGGGTGCGCATGGTCTCGGCAAGGTCGGCGTCATTGGTGGTGACCATGCCGCCTTCGCCGGTCGTCAAATTCTTGGTGACGTAGAAGCTGAACGCGGTTGCGGTGCCGATGCTCCCAATCATCTTGCCGCGGTAGCGCGCCCCGACGGCGTGGGCGGCGTCTTCGACGATGGGCAGGTTGTGGGCGGCGGCGATGTCGAGCAGTTCATCCATGCGGCAGGGGTGTCCCGCCATGTGGACGGGGATGATGGCGCGGGTGCGGGGGGTGATAGCGCGTTCCACGGCGTGCGGGTCAATGTTGAAGTCGTCGGCGCGCACGTCGGCAAACACGGGGCGTGCGCCCAGGTGCACAGCAACATTGGCGGTGGCGGCAAAGGTGAGCGGCGTCGTGATGACTTCATCGCCGTCGCCAATGCCCAGTGCGGCAAGCGCCAGGTGAAGCCCCGCCGTACAGGAATTGACGGCGATGGCGTCGGTGGCGTTGGTGTAGGCGGCAAAGCGTTTCTCAAATTCGATTGTTTTGGGACCCATGCTGAGCCAGCCGGAGCGGAGCGTGTCCACCACTTCGGCGATTTCCGCCTCGGTGATGTCGGCGCGTGCATAGGGCAGAAAGTCGGCGCGTCGCCAGTTGGTTTCTTGCGGTATCTGTGTCATGCGGACCCTCCTTGTTCGCTATAGGGCGTGGGGACGCCCGGCGCCGGCGCATGGGCGGCGAGTGAGAGCACATGTTGCACGCGCCGTAGCGTGTCGTTTTCGGGGTAGCGGTGTGTCAGAGCCTGCACGGCGCGCCGTGTCAGGCGGTTGGTGAGCAGGGTGGAAGCGATGGGGCGTAGCCGTACGGCAAAGGTAAGCGGCTCGAACACGAAGCCCATATGCGCTTTGAATTTGTCCAGCCCTTGCCAACTTGAAAGCCCGGCGGGACCAAAGCTGACGGCGCGAATCCCCGGCGTGCGCATCCATGTTTGCGTGAGCGCAAAAATCAGCGCCGGACTGCTGTGCTTTTTCAGGTAGGCGGCGCGGGACATGGTGTGCAAGATGTTGACCACACCGTCGGCGACGAAGAGCGCGGCGTATGACGCCAATTCACCCTCCACGAACGCCCCCCAGGCGTGCGCCCCGTCGCAGACTGTGCCGGCGTGGCAGAAGCGCGCCCACTTTTGGGCGTTGCTGAGCATAGGGTCGTCGCGGCGTTGGCGGGCGAGCGATTCACGATTGAGCGCCAACCCCTCTTGTTGCAAACGTTCAAACGAAATCGGGCGCACTTCGCACTGTTCCAGCCCGCGGCGCACTTTGCGGCGCTGGGTGGATTGCAGGCTGGGGAAGTCGTAGTTGGCGTCGCGCACGATGTAGAGCCCCCCGTTCGCTTCGGCGTCGGTGGGCGGGAGCGAATACTTCAAGCCCAGCAAGGAAGGGCGTCGCCACAAGTGCGCCAGTTCGTCGGGCGTGGGGTGGCGTGTTTCGTAGGGGGGGACACGCACAAAAAAGCCGTGCCCCACGCCATACCAGACGCCGCTGGCGGTGGTTTCGACGTCATAACCGGCTGTTTGCAAAAAGTGGGCGATTGGCGCGTAGGTCATGCAACACTCTCCAGACTTGGCATGGCTTGCGATGGCAAGGGTGCCAGGATTGATTGCGGGTCCAGATGGAGCCGCTCGCGGATGAGGCGGCGATACATCAGGTCGGTTTTCCAGAAGAAAAAGCGTTCGTCGAATTGGTTGATGGCGCGTTTGCGGGCGGCTTGTCCCATGGCGCGGGCTTCTTCGGGATGATACAGGATGTGGTAGATGGCGTCGGCGACGGCGCGTGAGTCGTACAGCGGCACGAGCAAGCCCGTCACGCCATGCTCCACGGCTTCGTTGTTGCCGCGGGCGTCGGTGGCGACGGCGGGGACACCCATTGCGGCGGCTTCCATCAGCACACGGGGAATGCCCTCGACGCCGTGCGAAGGCAGGACAATGGTGTTCAGAATGCTCAACAATTCGGGAATGTCGTCGCGATAGCCCAGCAACAAAACGTCGTCTTCCAGCCCGTATTCCCGAATCATTTGCTGGGGGGAGATGATGTTTTCCCCCTGGCGTGGTGTGCCCACCACAATGTACTTAGCCGGCACGCCGCGCGATTTCAGCAAGCGTGCGGCTTCGATAAACTCAAAAATGCCTTTTTCGCGCACCAGCCGCCCCATGTAGCCCACCACGAACTCGTTGGGGCGAATGCCGAGCGAGGCGCGCAGTTGCATTTGGGCTTCGCGGGTGTGGTGTTGGGGGTCGAAGCGGCTCAGGTCAATCCCGTTGCCCAGAAATTCAATTTTTGACGGGGGACAAATACCGCGCGTCGTCATCGTCTGGATGTCGGCGTGGTTTTGTGAAAGAATGCCGTGCGAAAGTTTCGAGCCCAGCGTTTCGATCGCTTTGAAGAAGCGGTATTGCCTGGGGGACATGAGTGTATCATGCAGATAAAGCCCGTGGATGGTGTGAATGATGATGGGCACGCCGGCAATAGCGGCTGCCAGCCGCCCCAGCAAGCCCGGTTTGACGGTATGCGTATGCACAATGTCGAACCGTTCTCGGCGGAAGTACCGCACCAGTTGGAGCAATGAGCGTAAATCGGTGAGCGGTGTGATGGCCGGGTCGAAACGCACGATTTTGACACGCACGCCATCCAGGATGGTGGTGTCGTGGGTCAGCCAGCGCCCCGGTGGGCAGACCGCATGCACCTCGTAGCCTTGCGCTTGCAAATAGCGCATGTAATTGCCGAGATGCACCCGTAAGCCCACGTCCAGATTGTCGAGATGAACAACTTTGATACGCCTCACTGTGCTTCCTCCTCTTGTTTTAGATTGTTTGGGCATGCGCAATGGATGCTGTTTGCGTGAGTGAATGGTCAACCTGCTTGTATTCGCGGGTGAGCAATTGCGTGTGCAGACAAATAGCCGCGAAGAGAACCCAAAGCGGTCGCCCGTGGGTGGCTTCGTGGGTGGTGGACATGAGCATGATGCCCAGAAGCCCCGCCAGGAGCGCCATGGTCGTCCAATAGTTGGCGGATGTGCGTCCCAGGCGCAGGGCGGTGGCGAGTGCGAAGAAGAGTTCGCCGAAGAGAATCATCAACCCGACGAAACCAATCAACCCACGTTCCACGAAAAAAGCCACGTAGTCGTTGTGCATGCCGCCGCTGACCACTTCTGCGGACATGTTGGCGCCGATGCCCAAGGGGCTTTCTTTCATCGCTTCAAGCCCCCCTTGCCAGATGGCGGTGCGTTTTTGCAGTTTGTCGGCCAGCCGGACATAGGCGAAGGCGAAATCTTGTTGCGAGAATTGGTCGAAGAGCATGGGACCAACAACAGGCGTCAGTGCGGCGAGCAGGCTGGTGCTGATGGCGAGCATGGCAACCAACAAGAGCAGCGCCCGTCCTTGTTTCATCAGCCAGGCAACGCCCAGCACGCCAAGCCCCAAAAGCGCCCCCAGCAATGCCCCGTTGGAGCCTGTCATCAGGATGGCGAGCAAGAAGATGAACCCCACAGGCCATTTGAGCCAGGTGTACTTGCCCAGCGGCAGGGCAAGGAAGAGATACATGGCCAGGAGCAGATAGCCGCCGGCGGCGTTCGAGTTGGAGAACGTGCCGCTGGCGCGCCCAATGCTTTGCAAGAAGGCGTCGGGGTCGGTTTTGCGTAGCGCGAGTGCGGCGTTTTTGCCGCCTTTGGGTGTCAGGAAGGCGATGCGTAGCCCCAGTCGGCTCAGAATGATGTACATCGCGCTGAGTGCGGCCGTGCCGGTCAGCACGAGCATGAAGCGGTTATAGGCGTCGCGTGTGATGAAAGCGTTGACCAGGGTCAGGAAAAGGATGTAGAGATAGATTTCTTGTACCACCGCGAGCATGACCGTTGAGAAGCCCAGCAATGTAAGCGTACCCAGTAACGTACCGACGAAAATGAGCCACATGCCCAACGCCAGCGGGAGATGAACGCGGGCGCGTTCTTTCCAGATGAGCAGCCACACAATCGCCATGGCCGCCATCATGGCGGCGTCGCCGGGTCCCAGGCTTTTCACCGTGAACCGTTCCAGCGGCATCATCAGCCCGAAAATCATCAGCAGAATGAGTGTCCAGCGTCCGCCTCTCATTCAATTTCTCCTTTCGCGGCAGAAAACGCCCAGGCTTCGGTTGCCGGCAGGCGAAGCAGACGGCGCACCGGCGTGGGAACGCGGCGGATACGCAAGATACGCAGAAGGTGTACCGTTTCTTGTGGCGAGAGTGCCCGCAACCCAATCACGCCGCTGGTGTAGGCAATTACCCCAACGGCGATGGTCAGCGGCAAGGGCAGGGTGGCGCGCACCAGCCAGACCACGCCCCCCATCAACAGCGCCGCCGCCAGTAAGCGCCCCAACGAATGCCACGGAATAGGCTCGTCCAGTTCGCGGCGAATCGCCCACCAGAAGCCGGCAAACACCGCAATTTCGGAGAGCACACTGCTGTATGCCGCGCCCATGTAGCCAAAGCGGGGAATCAGCCAGAGGTTCAAGCCCACGTTGAAGGCGGCGCCCAGCCCCATCATCAGGGCGCGCACGTTTTGCTTGTCGAGAGCGGTGAGCGTGAGCCCTAGCGATGTGTCCCAGAAGCGCAACAGCGTCATCAGCGCCATGAGTTGGAACGCGGTTGCCGCTACCATGAATTGCGCCCCAAAAATGAAGCCAATCAGCGGGGCGCTCAGCAGCCAGCCGCCAACACTGATGGGAAGCGCCAGCGCGGCTTGGAGTTTCATCGTGGGGCGCACGTACTTCACGACGCCGCGCCCTATTTGCCCGTACTGGCGGGCAATGAGGGGGAGCATGGCGACACTAAACATGCGCGCCAGGACGTTCAGGCGGTAGAACAGAATGCTGGCAACCTCATACAACCCCACTTCGACGGTGTTCCGCAGGTAGGAAAGCAGCAGAATATCCACACGTGCGAAGATGGGCGACATGGCCATGCTGAACGCATACGGCAAGGTTTTGCGCCCAAGTTGGCGTTGCAGGTGCATGTCGAACCGCAGGCGCGGCCATTGCCCCCAATGACGACGGTAGAGCCAGGTGCTACTGCCCAGCCCAACCAGGCGCGAGATGACGTAGACGACGAAGATTGTCATAAATGGCAAGTGTAGAATGAGCACAACCGCGCCGACGATGAAGAAGGCGGTTTCTTGCAGAATGATGGCGAACGCCGAAAGGTCCATGCGTTCGTGCCCACCAAATCCCGCGTTGAGGATGTTGCCCCACGTGTCAATCGCCATGGCGACCGCCGCCAACGCGACCGCTTCAACAATCATGCTGGGGTAGCCCAAGAGCCAGACGATGGTGGGCATGGTGATGATGCCGATCGCCCCCAAGCCCAGGCTCATGGTGAGCGCATTGCCAACGTAGGGGTGTACGTGCTCGCGGTGGAATCCAATATCGCGAACGAGCAGAAGCAAAAGCCCCATGTGGTTGAGAACGCCGAACGTCATCACGAATGTGAGGACGAACGAAAACGCCCCCACTTCTTCCACACCGCGGAAGCGGGCAATCGCAACCACGATGAGAAACTTCGAGACGCTGACCGCCAGGAAGTTTGCCAGTTGTGCCAGGCTGTTGCGTGTGACGCGCTGGGCGTCATTGAGAGATGGGTTCATTACAGGTATCCGAGGCTCTTCAATTGCGCGATGAGGTCGTCATCGAGTGTTTGTTCCAACACATTCACATCCAAGGGGTTGATGCTTTCTACCCACTCGGTCAACATGGCGTGCAACTGCGCGGCGCGTTCAGGCATGTGAGCGATGCGGTTCGTTGTTTCGCGCGGGTCGCTGGCGAGGTCGTAGAACTCGTGTGCGCCGTCGCCGCGCCAGATAAACTTTTCCTGCTCGGTGCGAATGGCGCGCAATGGTTGTTCCAATGCTGTCGTGTCAAAGTCGGGCGTCAGGCGCGCCAGCCGCTGCACATTGGGCGCGGGGTCTTCGCTCACTGCGAAGGAGAGCGGGGCTTGTGCGACATGCGACGGCCACAAAGCGCGACCGCGCACGTCGTTGGGCACGTCATCAGGCGTGAGCCCCACCAAATTGAGCAGAGTGGTAAAAATCTCGGTTGTTTGCACCAGCGAGGGCACGCGTTCGCCGCCGTGAGCGTATTCGGGATGGCGCATGATGAGCGGCACATGGATGAGCGGTTCGTACATGGAGTTGCCGTGCCCCGTGAGCGCGTGTTCACCCAGGTGCTCGCCATGGTCGGCGGTGATGATGATCAACGTATTGTGCAGCAAACCGTCCTCGGCGAGTTGGTCGAGCAATTGCCCGATGGCGTGGTCCAGAAAGGCGATTTCGCCGTCGTAGTAATCGGTCAGCATATCCAGGTATGCGTCGGTGGCTTCGATTTCGCCCGTGATGATTTTGTGACCGTCCATCCCGAAGACCCAGGGCGATGGGCGTCCTTCGCGTGTGGGTGTAAACCCACGATGGCGAAAGTAAGGCCAGTGGGGGTCGGCAAAGTGAATGACGGCGAAAAAAGGCGTTTCATCGTCGGCATTGAGCCAGCGACGGGCGTTTTGGCTCAGGCGTTTGGTCATTTTGCCTTGCGTGTCAGCGGTCAGGCGTTTTTCGATATGGCGGGCGAGTTTTTCGATGCGCGTGGTTTGGGGGAACCAGCGACGCAGGGGCTTGTATCCGCGCACTTCGGTTTCAAAGCAATCAAAGCCCCGCTGGAAGCCAAACGTGCGGTTGATCCAGCCGCCGGTGCCGAACATGGCGGTGCGGTAGCCGGCTCGTTGCATGACCTCGCCCAGAGTGGTCCAATGGGTGTCCAGGAACTGGTGCAGAAAGGATGTGCCATGTTGGGAAACGAACAGACCTGTGTAGATGGACGCCATGGTGGGCAGTGTCCAGGATGATGGCGAGATGCATTGCTCGTAGAGCACGCCCGTTTCGGCAAGTCGGTCGAGGGTGGGGCTTGTCGGGCGTTCGTAGCCATAGCACGACAGATGGTCGGCGCGTGTGGCGTCCATAATGAGCATCAGGACGTTGGTCATGGTTTTTCCCTTCTTCACTGGTTTGTTTGCAAAGTGATGTCAGCAGTGCCGGCGCGGATGATGTCGAGCGAGTCGGGCCCGTGGTTGAAGAGTAAATCAATGACCGCCATGTAGGGTATGAACTCACCATGGTGTTGGGAGTAGACGGGGTGGCAAAAATCGTTGTATGAGACGGTGAGCCCCCGCTCGGCAAAGATGGATTCGTCCAGGTACTCACGCCCCATGGGGCCTGAAAGGTATTCCGTGCCCCCAACCGCCGCCGTCAAGTCGGCAAGCAGTTGGCTGCTTTTGCCTTCAACGCCCAATGCAGAAGCCGTGTAAAGCGGTCGCTCAATCCCCAGGAGCGCCATGATGCACTGCATGAACGCAATGTTGAGGTCGGCAATTTTGTGCCATGGGCGTTCGTACATGGCGTGAATGGCTGGGGCGTAGGTCTCAAAATAGGGCGCGCGGCGGTAGTTCTGCTCAATGGATTTCCAGTGCGATTTTTGCCAATTGCGCTCGCTCTCAATTTCCACGTCGCAAATGCGCTGGTGATAGCGCCCTTTGGTGCGCACAGGCACTGACAGCCACATGCTGCCGTTGGCTGTGCGGATGCGGTTGCGCCGCACAAAATCGCGCTTTGCCATTTGGACATTGTCCAGGATGACCCACGCATCGGCGTTGAGCATTTTGTTGTAGTACCCGAGATAGCCGATATGTTCAGGCTGGTGAATGGCGATGCGCATGCAAAACCTCCATTTGGGATTGAGAAGCGGATGAGCGTGGACGCATGAACTGGTCGAGTGTTTCATGCCGCCAGTGCGCCCACGGTGCGGGGTCATCCGCCAGATAGGTGTTGAGCAGCGCCGCAAAATGCGTGAGGGGGGCTTCAAGCGGCGTGTCGCGGGAAACGGAGATGGGCGGGTGAAAGATCATGTCGTAGCCCACAGTGCGCCGTCGAAAGAAAAAGGGAACAATGGGTAGCCCAAGCCATTGCGCCAGGCGCACAGGCCCCGTTTTGAGCCGCAGTGTGCCGTTCAGGAACGGAATGTCGGCGACGTGCGGCGGTTGCAGGCGGATGGTCTCATCGTCCAGTGCATCACCCAGAATCATCAAGGCTTTGCCGGCTTGCGCGGCTTGCAGCAGGCGGCGTTGTGGCAAACCGTTGGTGGTGAGAATGTCGAACGAGCGATGCGCATAATTGCGTACGGGATAGACGATGCGGCGATAGACCTCGGAAGCGTTGGCGGGCATGTCGTACCCCAGCACGCCCAGGGTGGGAATGTTCTGGTGTTCCAGCATGTGCAGTGCAGGATACCCGTTCAAGCCGTAGTGCGCGCCCAGCAGGATGAAACTTTGCCGGCGTGCAAGCAGGGGCTGAACATGCTCAAGCCCAATAGGCGTTGCCAGGCGGGTCAGTTCTGCACGGCGGAGTTTGGGGAGCATATCGTTGAGCAACTTGTTGTAAGCCGTCTCACGAAAGAGATCGCGCGCGAGGCGGTCGGTCTCTGCGCGTCCCAAGCCCCATGCCATGTTGCGCCGTGTGTGGGCGGCGTCGGCGCGCGAGATGGTGTACCAAATATCGCCCAAGATGCGCGCGATGCGTGCGGCGCGCGGCAGGCGATGGCGTATTGGCATGGTGCGCCACGCCAGGGTCGCGCCAACAAACGCCAGATGTGGAAGGTCGGAAAAATGGAACAAGCGTGTCATGCGGAAACCTCGGAATATGGTTGCAACGATGCCAGGTGCTCAGCGATGGGCGCAAAGGTGAAGTCGTTGAGCAAAGTGCTCAGTTTGTCGGCGACCGACCGCCGCCCCAGCCCTTGGGAGAGCCGCAAGCGCCACGGCACGTGGTGCGGAATGCTGGCGAATTCGTCCGGGTCGAGTTCGTAGGGGTGGAGATAGACGACGGCGGGCATGCCTTCGGCTTCCAGGCGTTGGAGTGCGCGGCGGGTGAGGGCGTAGGGAAACAGGCGGAAGTAGCCGCCGCCGGCAACAGGCCAGCGCCGACCGCCCCATTCGATGGTCGAGAGCGGGACTTCCCACAAGCCGTTGTCCAGCATGTGGATGCGGCGCGGCTTGTCCGCCATGCCGTAGCGCGGTGTGCGCACGGGAAAGATGCTTGAATCGTAGAGCAAGCCCGCTTCTTTCAGGATGTCGAACGCCCAGGGCGTCTCCGCCGTCACCGAAAAGTCGGGCGCACGGTAGCCGCGTACCGCTTGCCCCGTGCACGCTTCCAGCAAGGCAACCGAGCGCGTCAGTTCGTCGGCAAAGCGATGTGCCCCGATGGCATAGACGGGGCGGTGAGAGTAGCCGTGTGTGGCAATCTCATGCCCTTCAGCCGCCATTTCGGCCACCAGCGCGGGAAAGGCTTCGGCGAACATGCCTTGCACGAACATGGTGGCTCGCACATTGTGGCGGCGCAACAGGTCGAGCAGACGGCGCATGTTGTCGGCGGCGCGTTCGGTCATGGGCAGGTCGAAGTTGAGTGTGGATTGCGGCCAGTCTTCGACGTCAATTGTGAGCATGTGGGTCATCTGTGCCATAGGGCGCACAACTTCCTTTGGGTTAGGCGGGTTGTTTTGCCGCAACGAAGGCTTCCATGCGGGCAATGGTTTCAAAGTTTTCTTGCATCACTTCATGGTCTTCGATGGCAATGCCAAAGCGTTCTTCGAGGAACGTGATGAGGCGCAACAGCGCCAGCGAATCCAGAATGCCACTGGAAATCAGCGATTCATCGGGCGCGATGGGGTCTTGGCGCATTCCCAAAAGCAAATCGTCGAGAATGAATTGTTCGATCACTTTGGCTGTCATAAGAACTCCTCCATTTGATTGATGATTGACGGGCACGATCTGCTGGACGTGGTTAGATGAAAAGGCGTTCCAGCGGTTTCATGCGGATGGGTATGTGTGTGGTGCCGGTGTTGGTGCTGTCTTGCCTGGCGAGATGCAAAAAGTTTTCGGCGCGATGGGTGGTGGCGGCGGCGGCGAGCGCCAATTCGCGCTCGTTTTCGGGCAAAAAGCGCATCAGGCGTTGCGCCAGGGCAAGGTCCATGCCCTCTTCGCCGTCCATGTGCCCAAATGAAATGGCGCGAATGAAGGCGTAATATTGCTTGACCTGGTTGGTGTAGATGCGGCGGTATGCCTGGGCGCGTTGCGGGCGTTTGAGTATGGATTCAATCGCCCAGGCGCAGACGGTGGCGTTGAAGAAAGCGGCTTGCACCCCCTGCGAGAAGATGGGGTCTACGAAGCCGGCGGCGTCTCCGACGCAAAAGAAGCGGTCGCCGGCGATGGTTTCGTTGTAGTAGGAATAATCGGGGCGCACGGCGAGCGAGCCGGGGATGAATTCAGCGCCTTCCAGCAAGTCGCGCAGGTAGGGAATGCCGGCGCAGGTCTCCAGGAAGTAGTGTTCCAGCCCCTCTTTGCCCTTGCCTTTGCGCACATCATCTTTGTTGATGACCAACCCCACGCTGGTTTTGCCGCGCAACACAATGTGCCACGCCCAACCGTCGGCGAACGACAGCACGAACGTCACCGGGCGCACATCGTGAACATCGGTGTCCGGGTAGGCGTGGGCGTCCACGCCAAGGAAGCGAGCGTTGCGGAAGTACCCCCAAATGCCAACATAGTGCCCGCCTTTCCCGACGAGTTTGCGGCTTTGGCATTTGCTCGCCATGAGCGTTTGATAGCCGGTTGCGTCCACCAGGTAGCGACAGCGAATCGCGCCTTCTGTTTTGGCGGCGTTGCGGTGGTCGTGATAGGTGACGGTGACGCCGTCGTCGTCAATATCCACGTCCTGCGCGGCGACTTTTTCAAACACGCGCACGCCTTCTGTTTCGGCGTGGCGCAACAAAATCTCGTCGAAGCGGTCGCGCTCGACGTGGAGCCCACTGCCGCCTGTGATACCAAATTCAGAGAAGGAAATCTGATGCAGGCTATCGTTCCAGGCAATGATGCCGCCCATTTTTTTGACGAATTGTTCTTCGCGAATGGCATCTGCAACGCCGAGCAAGTCCAGAAACTTCCAGACGTGCGGCAAAACGCTTTCGCCAACTTGCGGGCGGGGGTGTTGGGCTTTTTCGAGCAGGACTACATCCAGGCCGGCGCGCTGCAACAGCGTGGCGGCGCTGCTTCCAGCGGGGCCGCCGCCGGCGACAACAACATCGCATGTGGGGGGAAGAACGGTTGCACTCATGTTGATGCTCCTTGTGGGGCGCTGTTTGGATGTGCGAGGTCATACGCATAGCGGTGCGCCAGGGGCCAGGTTGCCCATGCCAGCAGGTGGGCGTAGCGTGGCAGCGCCTGTTCCCATGCCCGGTCGGCGCGAATGTGCACGGCGCCGGCGCGGCGCATACGGTTGCCGCCAATGCCATGACCACCTTCAAACGGTGCGCCTGTGTGCAATCGGTTGATGACCGGTTGCATGTCAATGTTCAAAAAGCCCCCAATCTGTTGCAGGGTGAGTGCAGGTGTGCCGGTCAGGTCTTCGTAGCGAATGCGTTTGACCGGGATATGGGGGTATGCCGCGCGGGTGCGTTCCACCGTGGCATGCGCCATCATCCAGCCGATGAGTACGCGCAACATGGCGGTGCGGCGTGTGGGGGCGTGCCCTTCTTGTTCCAGGCGGCGGTTGGAGCCGCGGAAGGTGGCGTAGAGAATGGCGCGCGGGTCGCGCACGAGGTGGATGATGCGCACCGGCAAGTGTGTGGTGCGAATGAGCGCGGCGGTGCGTTCGGCGGTGTTGCGCGAGTTTTTGGATGAATCGAGTACCATGCGCGCGCCCGTCTGGTGAGCGATGGCTTGAAAGATGGTGCGCCAGAGCAAGCCGTAGGCTTCATCGTTGCGTGGTGAGCCGCCCAGCCAACGCGGTGTTTCGGTGCGGCGGGTGAGGTGTTCGGCTTCGGCTGGGGTGGTGTGGGCGGGTAAGTGGTTCAGCACGTAGGACCAGATGGCGCAGGCGTCCAGGGGTTGCCCGCACGAGCAGGGGGTTCGCGCTGCGGCGGCTTCAAATATCTCGGTGAGTTCGCCCGCGCCGAAGATGTACGGGTGGGCGTTCAGCAGAATATCCAGCAAGGTTGAGCCACTGCGCCCATAGCCCGCGATATAGACAATGGTTGGTTCGGCGGTGTACGTGCTCACACGGTCTCCTTTCACGCGGTTGAAGCCATCTGGTTCTGTTGGGCGTGGGCGCGCAAATTGCGCAACCCTTGCAAGCCCCGGAAGGTGTCGGGGGCGTTGAAGAGCCGCCCGGCGAAGATGTCAATGAAATCCTCGCGGTAGCGTTGGTGTACGAAGAACGCGAATGCGAGGGGGAAATCCCAAAAACCATCTACCGTCTCTTGCAAGGCGTCCTGGGCGCGTGTGCTGAGGGCGGCGTAGGCGGCGAAGGGGTCGGCGGCGTCGCGGTGCGCCCCGTCGAGATAGTCGCGAATGGCGTCGGCGGCGAGTTGGGCTTCTTTCATCGCCATGTACACCCCGAATGAAAAAATGGGGTCAATGAAGCGGTGGGCGTCGCCGATGCAGAGGAAGCCGCGCCCGGTGAAACGGGGGACGTTGTACGAAAAGTTGGGAATGGCGCGCACCTCTTCCACCAGCCTGTCGTCGGTGATGCGTTCGGCAAGGTTGGGGTTCAGTTCGTGCAGTTCGCGGCGCAGAAATTCGGCTTTGCTCTCGCCGCGGGCGGCGACGTAAGCGCCCGGCGCGGTCACCCCCACGCTGACGATTTCATCGTCCAGCGGGATGAACCATGCCCAGTGGTGCTTGTCGCCGTAGAAGATGAGCGTGTCGTCGGGGTATTCGCCGCCGCGCACCGGATTGGCGATTTGCGAGAAGATGGCGACTTGCTTGGCGTAGCGTCCGGGCACCCGTGGCGCGGCGACGTCTTGCCGCGAAAGGAACGTGCCAAGCCCGGAAGCGTCCACCACCACGTCGGCGTCAATGTCCAGCAGGTGCTGGCTGTCGTGGGGGCGTACTTGCACGCCAATCACGTCGCCTTGCTCGTTGCGCAAGACGTTGACAACTTCGCCTTGCATGAAGTCCGCACCGACGGCGCGGGCATGTTCGAGCAACATGGCGTCGAAATCGCTGCGGCGCACTTGCCAGGTGGTGGAATCCACCAGGGTGTCGCCTTCGCGCCGCATGACGGGGACGTACCACGACGTGGCGCCCGTCGGTCCGAAGACCTTGACGCCATGCTTCACGGGATGGCGTCGGCGCGCCATTTCATCGCCCAGCCCCAGGTCGCGGATGATGGCGCCGCATTCGCCCGTCAATGATTCGCCGATGTGGTAGCGCGGGAAGGGGTCTTTTTCGATGAGCAGGCACTCAATGCCGGCGCGGCGCAGATAGGCGGCGGCGGTTGCGCCACCGGGACCCGCGCCAATGATGGCTACTTGCGTTCGCTTCATGGCGTTGCTCCTTTTGCCGCCATGGCCATTTTCTTCAAGCCGGTGCGGTCGGTTTTGCCGGTGGATGTTTTCGGGAGCGTTGCGAGCAGTTCAATGCGTTCAGGAATCATGTAGCGCGGCAGGTGTTGCGCGCAGTGCGCCCGCACGATGTCGGCGCTGAGGTGATACCCGTCTTCGGGGACGATGTAGGCGTCCAGCCGATTGCCGATGAGGTCGTCGGGGATGGCGACCACGGCGGCTTCCTTGATGTGGGGGTGGGCGTAGAGCGCGGCTTCAATTTCGCCCAGTTCGATGCGGTAGCCGCGGCTTTTGATCATGTGGTCGCGCCGCCCGATGTAAATCCAGTTGGTGCGGTCTTCGGCGAGTACCACGATGTCGCCGGTGCGGTAGGCGGTTTCCTCAAAGAAGGGTTGGTATGGGTTGCGCACGAACGAGCGGGCGGTCTTTTCGGGGTCGCCCCAGTAGCCTTGGGCGACGCACGAACCGCGCACCCAGAGTTCGCCTTCTTCGCCCGGCTCGGTGACGAGCGTGCCGTCGTCTTTCACGGCAAAGACTTCCATGTTCTCACAGGCTTTGCCGATGGGGACGGGGCGCGTGCGGTCGGGCGCGATGTCGGTCGGTTGCACTTTGTAATAGGTGCAGACGTTGGTTTCTGTGGGACCATACAGGTTGTAGTAGTCCGGGTGGGGGACCATGTTCACCAGCTGGCGCAGGTACTTGATAGGGAAGACTTCGCCGGCAAAAAGTACCAGCCGCAGCGCCGAAAGGTCGTGCTTGGGCAGTTGCCCGTAGTTGACCATCATCGAGAGCACGGACGGCACCAGATAGGTGACGGTGATGCGCTCATCTTGCAGCAGGCGCACCAGTTGTACCGGGAAGATGGAGAGCTGTTCGGGCACAAGCACCACGGTGGCCCCGGCTTGCATAGCGACAAAGATGTCGAACGTCGAAAGGTCGAAGTGGAGCGGGGCATGACTGGTCAGGCGGTCGTTCGCGGTGATGTTGAAGGTATCCGAGCACCAGTTGATGAAAGTGAAGATGGTGCGGTGTGAAATCATCACCCCTTTGGGGACGCCGGTTGAGCCTGAGGTGTACAGGATGTACGCCAAATCGGTTTCAATCACGCCGGGGTCGGGTGGTGGGGTAGGGGGTTCAGCCATGATGCGATACCAGGGGACAACGCGCACACCGCCATTGAGTTGCGCCGGCGCTTGTGCGTCCTGGTCGGTCATCATCACAACGCCGACGGGGGTCTCATATTCGAGCATGGCGTCCAGGTCGCGCAGTTTGTTGGTGGCGGAAAGCACCACGCGAATATCGCAATTGCGGGTGATGTACGCCAGACGTTTGGCGGGCGCGTTCGGGTCGAGCGGGACATACACGCCGCCGGCTTTCAGGATGCCGAAGATGGCGACCAGCGAGGCAAACGATTTGTGGACGTAGATGCCTACACGGTCGCCACGACGCACCCCCTCGTGTTGCAGGGCGTGCGCGACCCGATTGGTGATTTCATCCAGCTGGCGGTAGGTCATGCTTTGTTGCTTGAATCGGGCGGCTTCGTGGTGTGGGTAGCGTTGTGCGCTTTCGGAGAGCAGATGTTGAATGAGATACGCCATGAGAACACTCCTTCCTGACATCAAACGTGGGTGGTGGTGGTGCGGTGGTCGGTGAACCGGCGGGCTTTCAGGTCGAAGCGGGGCAGTGTGCCGTATTCGACAGGGAAGACGTTGACGCGCAAGCCTAATGAGTTGCGGATTTCGGCGCGCACGGTATTGGCGACGCGCTCCGGTTCATCGGCTTGTGTCTCGATACGAATGTCAATTTCATCCATGGCGCCGCGGCGGTAGATGTCTACGGCAAATTCGCCCACTTCGGGGGACAGGCGCACAATGTTTTCGATGGCGCTGGGGAAAATGTTGACGCCGCGCACGATGAGCACATCATCCACCCGCCCGATGACGCCGCCTTCAAAGCGCAGGAAGGTGCGACCACAGGCGCAAGGCGTTTGGGCTTTGCGGACGCGGTCGCCGGTGCGGTAGCGAATGACGGGCATTCCCACACGCCCCAGATTGGTGATGACCAGTTCGCCTTCGTCGGCTTCCTCGCCGGTCACGGGGTCAATCACTTCGGCGATGAATTCGCCTTCATTGACATGCAGTCCGTTTTGGGCTTTGCATTCAAAGCCCCATGCGCCCACCTCGGTAGCGCCGGCGTGGTCGTAGCAGCGTGCGCCCCAGCCGCGCTGGATGCGGGCTTTGGTGCCCGGCAGGCTGGCGCCTGGTTCGCCGGCGTGGATGGTGATGCGCACATTGGACGATGCGAGGTCGAAGCCTTCTTGTTCCGCCACCTCGATGAGGTGCATGGCGTAGGTCGGGGTGCAGATGAGTACCGAAATATCGTTGACCAGGATGGCTTTCACGCGCTGGTACGAGTTCATGCCGCCACCGGGCACCGCCATGGCGCCGATGACGCGCGCCCCCTCGTAGGCGCTCCAAAAGCCGATGAAGGGACCAAAGGAAAAGGCGAAGAAAATGCGGTCGCGCGAGGTGACGCCCGCGGCGCGATAGACGGTCGCCCAACACTTTGCCCACCAGCGCCAACTTTCTTCGGTATCCAGCACACGCAGGGGTTCGCCGGTGGTGCCCGATGTCTGGTGAATGCGGGTGTAGCGGTGGCGCGGGAAGGTGAGATTGGTGCCGTAGGGTGGGTGGGCGAGTTGGTCTTGCATCAATTCGGCTTTGGTGGTGAAGGGCAACTGCTTCAAATCGTCGAGCGTGCGGATATCCTGGGCATGGCGCACGCCGGCATCGCGGAGTTTGCGCCCGTAAAAGGTGTTGGTGGCGAGCACCTGTTCCAGCATGAGCTGGAATTTGCGCAGCTGGATTTCACGCATGGCTTCCAGCCCCAGCGATTCGATAAACGGGTCGAGATATGCGGCATCATACATCATGGGAATACTCCTTTTCGGTTTCATTCGTGGCGTGGGCGAAAATCGTGTTCGAGTGGAAATCGTTCGGTAATCATCATGAGGGGATGCCCCTCGGCGATAATGCGGTAGGTGCGTGTGAGAAATGTGCGCCCGACACGTTGCGCAAGCGTGTGGGGCAGGGTTGGAATCTCTTCATGCCCGTACCACAGCACATCGCGATAACTTTCCACCTGATCACCGAGCAACAAACGCCCCAAACTGCCGCCCTCAGTCTGCAAGCCGGCTTGCACATGCGCCCCCACACGGTCGGGCAGAATGAGCGAAGCCGCGTAGGCGTACACGGTGCGGCTGTATTCACCCACCAACAACACTGTGCGGCTGATGGCGCGGGTGCCGGCGTCCGCGGCGAGCCAGGGATGCGGGGCGTCGAGCGTGATGGTGGTTTGCGAGAGCCGCTCGACAGCGACGGGTTCCATGGTGTAGGCTTCAATAAACTTGGTGACTGTGCCATCAATGACGAGCAACGCCCGCTGGAAGGGGGTGAGCGCCCGCAAGTTGACGGCTTCCACGTGAGCGGGACGCTCGTCTTGGGCGAGAAAGAGATTGCGCAACGGGTCGAATGTCTGTGTGGTGTTTTGCACCGTCGTCATGGAATACTCCTTTACAAGCCCATCAGGCGGGCAATGACCACGCGCTGAATGTCTGAGGTGCCGGAGTAGAGCACACCCCCCAGGGCGTCGCGCACATTCTGCTCGATGCCGTACTCGCTCATGTAGCCGTAGCCGCCAAAGGTGCGGACAGCGTCCAGGCTCGTTTCCAGAAAGGCTTCGCTGAGGTACAACTTGGCGAGTGCGGCTTCCATCACGGCGGACTTGCCTTGTTGTTTGAGCCAGGCGACTTTGTAGAGCAGCAGGCGGGCGGTTTCCAGGCGCACTTTCATGTCGGCGATGCGGTTGGCGACTGACTGGAATTTGCCGATGGGTTGCCCAAACTGCTTGCGTTGCCGCGCGTAGGCGATGCTTTCTTCCAGCAGTCGTTCCATCACGCCCACATAACTGGCGAGAATGCACGCCCGCTCATATTCCATCGAGCTGTTGAACACAGCCGCGCCAACCCCTTCGCGCCCCAAGCGGTTCGCCGCCGGAATACGGACATCGTCGAGGAACACTTCCCCCATTGGCGATGTGCGTAGCCCCATCTTTTCGAGGGGACGCCCGACGGTGAGTCCGGGTGTATCGGCGGGCACCAGGAACGCCGAAATGCCCATGCGGCCTTTTTCGGGGGCTGTGCTGGCGAAGATGATGAAAAGGTCGGCAATGGGGGCGTTGGTCACGAATGTTTTGGATCCATTGAGGATGTACGTGTCGCCGTCACGGCGGGCGGTGGTGCGCAGGCTGTACGCATCGGAACCGGCCTCGGGCTCGGTCATGCCGTGTGCGCCAATCATTTCACCACGGCAGAGGGGAGGGAGATAGGTTTGTTTTTGTTCCTCTGTGCCGAATGCCAGGATGGGGTGTTGGACTGCCCACATTTGCGCGTTGATGGCAAAAATCAAGCCATTGTCGCGGCAGGCGTAGCCCAATCCTTCCATGACCAGGGTGGCCGTGAGAATATCCTGCCCCATACCGCCATACGTTTCGGGGATGGTGAGCCCCTGAATGCCCATGCGGGCACAGGCACACCAGGCTTCTTGGGAAAAGCGCCCAACTTGTTCACGGTGTTCAAAGTCGTCATTCAGTTGGCTTTGGGCAAACTCAATGACGGCTCGCTTGAACTCCATTTGCTGCGGGGAAAGCGAAAAGTCCATAGCGTACACCTGTCTGCTGTTGTTGGAAGATGGCGAAAAGGGCTCGCACCACGCCGCTTCTCTTATGCACGGGGGTAACGATGTCTGTACTCTACTGTTTTTGGAGGCGCTTCGCATCGGTTAGAGCGCCCAAATGTGCATGTCGTGTTGAACAGTCTTTCAGAGAGGCGAATAGCACAATTGTTTATGATAAGCATGCTAAATAGTGGGGGATTGTTGCAAAAAAAGCACGATTTATATGGCGATAGCGAAAGAATTTCGGAGTGGAGATGATGCGATGTGGCACTTTTGGGGGAGGAGCAAGGACGCAAAATAGGCGTTTTGTGGGGGAGGAAACGCTTTTGAATTCGCCGAAGCGATGATATGTTTATATCAACAGCCGGCTGAATGGAGGAAGCAAGCCGTGCGCTCAGCCGTCCGGCGGTTTCTCTTCTTCCTGAAAAAGCGCGGCAAATCGCGCTTCGATATCGTCTATGTGTGTGCCGCGCCAAAACACACGTTGGCATGTGGGGCATTCACGAAACGTTTGGCGTGTGCGCCAGACATACTCAGGCACGCGCGCTTGCGCGGCGGTGCGGCTGAGCGGGTGTAGCGGTGTGTTGCAACGGGGGCAGCGTGCCTGTTCGGGGCTGCGCCGCAAGTGGTAGGTGCGTACCACCTGGCGAAGTTGCTCCCACACGTCATCGCTTTCGATGAGAAGCGTGCGCAGACCACGCCGCTTGGTGAGTTGCACATCGCGCGTGAGGAGAATGCGCCCTTCGCGCCGCGCAATATCCGCCAGGTCGCTGTCCTCGATGTCGCGCTGGTAGAACGTGTCGTAGCCAAGCAGGCGCAGCCAGGTGGCGAGCCGACCGAGCATGGCGTCGGCGGCGAAACGGGGCGCTGGTGCTGGTTGCTGGGCGTGCAACGTCTGGTTCTTTTGCATTGCTTTGCCTCACATGCAGAAGTACGATACACTTTTCCAACCCACACAAGCCGTTGCCCAAGTGAAGCGTCGTCCGCAGAGAACAAGGAGGTTCATGCATGCCCGACCGAGTTGCCCTCTACCTGCAAGACAAGCACGACCTGCGCGAAAGTATCCGCTTCGTTCAGTATGCTGAAAGTAAAGGCTTTGAAGCCGTCTGGCAAGCCGAAAGCCGCCTCGTGCGTGATGCGATTGTCCCCATGGCAGCCTATGCCGCCACCAGTGAACGCATCAAAGTGGGCAGCGGCGTCATCAACAACTGGACGCGCAACGCCGCCGTGATTGCCGCCACCTTCCTCACACTCGATGACCTTGCCCCCAACCGCATTTTGCTGGGCATTGGCGCCTGGTGGGACCCCCTCGCGTCGAAAGTGGGCATTCAGCGGCGCAAGCCGTTGCAAGCGATGCGCGAAGTGGTCACGGTGGTGCGCCGTTTGCTCAACATGGAGCGCGTGACCTTCCACGGCGAATTTGTGCACCTTACCGATGTTGAGCTTGATGTGGTGCATGGGCGGCGTGAACCGCGCCACGTGCCCATTTACATTGGCGCGACTGGCCCCAAGATGCTGGAACTGGCGGGCGAAATCGCCGACGGTGTCTTGCTCAACTACCTGGTCTCGCCAAAGTACAACGAGATGGCGATGGAGCGCATTCAAGCCGGCTTGAAAAAGTCGGGACGCTCGATTGATGAATTCGACCGCCCGCAGTTGGTCGTCTGTTCGCTGGACAAGGACCGCAAGAAGGCGCTGGACAACGCCCGCAAACTGGTGACGCAGTACCTGGGGCAACAGCCGCACATTATGAAAGCCAGCGGCGTCAGCCAGGAATTGCTGGATGAAATTCACCAGATTTTGACGTGGCCGGCGACCGAAGAGCAAATCGAACGGGCGATGGAATTGGTGCCCGATGATGTTGTGCAGATGATTACCGCCAGCGGGACGCCAGAAGAGTGCCGCGCCAAAGTGCGCGAGTACATTGCGGCTGGGGCGACGTGCCCGGTGCTCTACCCCCTGGGCGACGATGTGCAGGCGATGATTGATGCGTTCGCCGACGGGTACAGTCATTGAGAGCGGAAGGAGCCTGAGATGCCTGATGTTCGCGCCTACGAACGTCCACAATCGCTCGAAGAGGCGCTGTTTCGCCTGATGCAAGAACCGCGCACGGTGCCGCTTGCCGGGGGGACGGCGCTCATGGCGTATGGTGTGCCGCACGAAGACGCCATTTTGCTGGATATCAGCGCGTTGCCTTTTGACGCCATCGAGCAGTGGGAGGACCGCCTGGTGCTGGGGGCGCTGGCGACGCTGGAAGCCCTAGCGCGCGATGAGAAGGTGCGCACGTTTGCCGATGGCGTGCTGGCGGAAGCTGCGCACGCGGAAGCGACCAGCCTCTTGCGCCAGCAGGGACGGCTGGCGGGGGCGTTGCTGACCGATGTGGGACGTAGCGAAATCGCGCCGGTGTTGCTGGCGCTGGATGCGCGCGTGAGCGTTCAGCAGATGAATGGACTGAAAACCTGGCCCCTGGCGGCCTTCTTCGAGCAGATGGAGACGGCGTTGGGGCGGGGGTTGCTGGTGCAGGTGGATATCCCGCGCCCACTCGCCGAAACACGGGTGCGCCGCGAGCGGGTGGCGCGCGCGCCGCGCGACCGCGCAATTCTGAGCGTGGCGGGGGCGGTTCGCCTGGATGGGGGGCGCATTGCCGCTGTGCGGCTGGCCGTTTCGGGCGTGGGGGCGCTGCCCGTGCGCTTGCACGCTGTTGAAGACGCATTGTCGGATGAGCCGGCGACGCCCGCGCATGTGCAAGCCTTGGCAACGCAGGCGATTGCCGCTGTGCCGCTCGCCGATGACCGTTGGGCGAGCGCGGCGTATCGCCGTGAGGTGCTGCCGGTGCTCATTCGGCGGGTAGTGTGTGGGGCGTAAACGCCGCGCCCCTGGGCAGAAAAAAAGGCCGTGGCAACAATGCCACGGCCTTTTGCATGCCGGCCAAACGCTTAGGGTGCGTTCTTGAAGAGCAGCGGCATGTAGATGCGCCGAATCGCGCCGAAGGTGGCCACGACGGGATCGTGGTCGGATGCTTGCCAGACCACCGGCAAATCGGCGTAGGGCGAGAAGGGATAATCGGCGTTGAGGTGCAATGGGCTGACGCCCTTCAACGCCAGCAGCAGGTCGTTCGAGATGAGCACATGGTCGAGCACCTGCGAAACGCCTTCAAAGATGTACGAGTAGCGTTCGTTCGGCGGCAGTTGATACCATGTGCTGGTGATGACGCCGCTGGCGTAGATGGCTTGCAACGGCGGCGAATCCTCAAAGTCGTTCAGGTCGCCCATGATGATGATGTGGCGCGAACCGTTGTTGTAGAGTTGCTGCGCCAGATTGCCGATGAATTGCCCCTGTTCAAGGCGGCGTGCGTCGGATTCTGCGCCGCCCCGTTTGGATTTGAAGTGGTTGGCAATCACCACCACGTCCATGGGAGTGCTGTTGAGCGTCACCGTCGCGGTCAATACCACCGGACGACGCGAGAAGAGCGGATATTCACCGGGAACGGCGTCGCAATAGGGGTCGTAGGTCGGCGCGCTGGTGCTTCCGTTGGGTGAACACGCCTGATACTGCGTAGACCAGACGGCGTTTGTCACCTGGTCGGTGCGCCAGAGCAGCGCCACGCCGTGCCCGCCCACGTCCGGATGCGAGGCTGCGTATGCGTAGGGGATGCCTTGTGCCGCCAGGTTGTTGATGAGGTCGGTGATGACGGTGGTGCTGTCAATTTCTTCCAGCGCGAGGAAGGTCGGCCCGCCCAGTTGCAGCACGGTTGAGACGACCTTGGTCATCTTCACAGCCGGGTCGGCGGCGTCGAAGTTGAGCGTGTTGAAGGTAGCGGCGGTGAAGGTCTCCGTCGTGGGCGGCGACCACGAGGGCGGTGTATCCGGCAAGGGCTTGGCGCTCACCACCTGCCACGGTTTTCCGGGCTGGGTGATGACCATGTAGTCGCCATAGGAGAAGCCCAGCGGTCCCGCCACGTCTGTCACCACGCTCCCCACGATGAGGCTGGGGGCGTCGGCGCCGTTGATGTTGCCGTAGCGTTCGTAGTGGCGCACGCCAACCGGCATGCCTTCTTGCGGTGTGTTGCGCAAGGCGCGTTCCACACCTTCACTGCCGGGGATGACATAAATCGCGCCGAAACTGGTGGGACCGGTGACGGTTTGCGTGTTGGGCGCGGTGACGAGCATGCCTTCCAGCGATTCCCAGTAGGCTTCGGACGCCACAGGGTCGCCCACCGGCGTGAGAACGGTCGGCATGACACTGCCCACACCGGCAACCTGCACGTTGGCCATGCTGGTGCGGATTTGCGTGATGCACTCGGTATCGGGGCAGGCGTTGTCGTCCCATTCGATGAACTCTTCAACCGTGCCCGTGACCGTCACCACATCGCCAATCTTCAACGTGGGCGAGACCGTATCGGTGCCAACGTGGACGAAAATACCGTCCGACGTGGCGGGGTCGCCGTCGCCGGTTTCATCCTGGATGAAGAAGCCGTTGAAACTGCCGCTCCCTGGGTAGTTGCCCTCGAAGAAGCCAACCACCACGCCGCGCGTCTTCACCGGCATGCCGCGGAAGGGCGAGAGGAAATCGTTGCCCTGGATGGTGTAGATGGGCGTGTAGTCGCCGATGGTGGTGAGCACGGGCGCGCCCAGCGTGGGGGTGATGAAGTTGGCGGCGACCACGCCGTAGGCGTCGTTTGTGATGACGCTGCCCATTGCGCCCGTCGCCGTCATCACGAAGCGCACGCTCACGCTGCTCATGTCGGCAACAGTGCCCACGTTCCACGAAATGACGCCGTTGCTGAGTGTGCCGCCGTCCAAGACGGTCGCCAGCGCCGCGTTGGCGGTCGGGATGCGGTCGGTAATCACCACGCCGGTCAGGTCGTAGCCCAATTCGTTGGTGATGGTGATGGTGTAGGTGAACACACTGTTCGGCGCGACGTTCAGCGGCGCCTGCTTCACCACGATGGGCGTGGTTTGCACCACGCGGATATCGTCATCACTGCGCGGTTCCAGTTTGTAGTTGCCGAACGAGTACCAGGCGATACCGCGGATGTAGCCGTAGGTGTCGCCCAGCGTCGGCAGATAGGTCAAGTCGCCGTCTTTTTCGCCCAGGTCGTCGGCGCGGGTGGGACCGCTGCCGTCGTCAAACTGCCATTCGCCAAATCCAAGGTCGGCGTCGGTGACGGTGGCGTTTTGGAATTCAACCAGCACGCCTTCCCATTGCTCCGAAACGGCGGGGTCGGCGTCATTGAAGGCGCCGGTGTTGAGCACCTGCGGCGCGGGTGGCGTCGCTGTGCCCATCGGTTCGGCAAGCGTTGTCGTCAACTCCGTCAGTCCGTAGTACTCCGTCACCGTACCGAAGGCGCGTACCTTCGTGCCCACGGGGAATTGGGTGGGGTCGAAGCCGGCCGAGCGGAAGAGCACCAACCCGCTCCATGGACCGCCGGCTGCATCTTGAATGACCATAATACGGCTGGGCGTGTCAATGTCGCCGGGTTCGCTCGTGACGATACCTTCCACCCACACACTTTGCCCGACCAGTGGGGAAGCGTCGCTGGTGGCGGGGTCGGTGACTTGCTGGATTTGCTGGATGGTGACCAGCGGCCAGGCGGTCGTAGTGGCTGTCGCGACGTTATCGGCCGGGTCATCCCCCGCCAGGTCCGAAGCGACTTCAACCGTGTTGGTGAGCACCGTGCCGGCGGCAACGTTGGCGTCAATCGTCACCGTGAGGTTGAAGGTGATGGTGGTGCTCATCGGAACGGTGCCGAAGTTCCAGACATAGACGCCCGGCGCGGCCATTGTCGGCGTGACGCCGCTGTTGTCGGCGACGTAGGTTGTGCTGACGGGGAGCGTGTCGGTCAGCACCACGTTGGGCGCATCGTTCGCGCCGGTGGTGAGTGTGATGGTGAAGGTGTGCGCTTCGCCGATGACGGCCAGCCCGCGCGTTGCCTTGCTCACCGCCAGCGCAGCGCCCGGCGTCGAAAGCACGTTGGTGCTGCCCAGCGTGCAGGTCTGGTCGAGCCAGGTGCTCCCACCACCCGACGAAAGCCAGTCGTAGCCGTCGTTGGGGCCGGCGCCGTCGGGCACGCGGGCGAAACATTCATCCTCGGCTTCGCCGTTCCAGCCGATCTGGTCAATGCGCACAAATGAGTCGTCGAAGAGATACGCCACGTCCGTGCTGCCAAAATCAACGCCGAAATCTTCGGGTTGCCAGTCCACGTTCTCTTCCAGCAGGGCAAAGCCGCCCGGCGGAATCACGATGTTGGATGTGATGACCGCCCAATCGTTGCCGTCGCTCACCCACCAGCCGGTCACCGTGATGGGGGTTGTGGTGGGGTTGTAGAGTTCGAGGTGGTCATTCCCGCTGGTGGGAACCGTGTCGATCTCATTGATGACGACCGACGAACCGAGCGCAACACCCGCCACATCGTTTGACGTGCCTCGGGTGGGCGTCTTGTCCACGTTCCAGTCGGCGGCATCGTCGCCGGTGCGTACTCCGTCGCTCACACGCGCAATCGAGGCATCGCCGGCGCCGGTCGAGGATGCGAGAGGTGCGCCGCCACTGTTGCCATAGGCGACGCTGTCGGCAAGGGTGTTGTCAGCCATGCAGAGCAGCAAGGTGTCGCCGTTGTTGCTCAATGCGAAGTTGTCGCCGGGCGCGCCATTCGTCACGGTGAAGAAGCCGCCGGGGGCGATTGGCGTGGTATCGGTGATGAGGCTCGTTGCGCCGGTGCAGGCCGTATCTGTGAGATACCAGCCGGTGAGCGTCTGCGTCAGGGGCGAGCGGTTGTAGAGTTCGACCCACTCTGTTCCCTTGGGCGCAAACTCATTGATGACAACCGGACCGCCGTTGATCGCGCCCAACGAGCAGGGCAGATCGAGCAGCGTTGCGCCGCCCCCCGACGAAAGCCAGTCGTAGCCGTCGTTGGGACCGGCGCCGTCGGGCACGCGGGCGAAACAGCCGTTTTCAAATTCGCCGTTCCACCCCAGTTGGTCCACACGCACGCGGTTTTCATCGAAGAGGTAGGCCACGTCCGAGCTGGTGAAGTTCAAGCCCGTGGTTCCCTCATCCTGGAGGTCCACCCCTACTTCCAGCGCCACGACACTTCCCGGCTCTACGACAACTGTTCCAACGACTTGGGCGACTTCGTCGCCGTCGCTCACCCACCAACCTGTGATGGTTATCGGCGTTGTCGTGGGGTTGTAGAGTTCGATGATGTCATTGCCGCTATCGGGGTACACATCAATTTCATTGATGAGCAGGCTACTTCCTAATGCGGTACCGGGCGCATCATTCGGCGTCCCAGGCGTGGGCGTTGAGTCAAGATTCCAGTCGGCGGCGTCATTGTCCGTATCCTGACCATCTGCCACGCGGGCGGTTGAGTAGATAAAGGCACCGTTGCTCGGAGGCACGGGAGCGCCGCCGTCGATCCCATATGCCACCCGGTCAACCTCGTTGTGTGCATTGTCACAAAGGCTGATGACCTCGGCGGTGCTGCTGAAATTGAAATTGCCGCCCGCATCCGAAACAGTCAAGACGCGGAAGTCATTAGGGGCAATCGTCCCCGTCATTGTGGTGGTTGGTGAACCACAGCCCGTATCGCTGACATACCAGCCAGCAACGCTTTGTGTGACGGCTGTGGTGTTATACAGTTCTACCCAGTCGGTGCTTTTCACCGAAAACTCGTTGATAACAATGAGCGCCCCTCCTTCTGGTGCGGCGTGCGCCACTGTGGTGCGCGTCACCCAGAGCGCGGGCACAAAAATGAACACCACAAGCAGACTGAATGTGAGGAGCAACACCACTGTGCTCCTCCAAAATGGACGGAGCGAACAACCATCCGTGGTCATACCAAAACCTCCTTGTTCGTTCAAAAAACACTGAATTGTTGCGGGAAGTGGTCGGGCGAGTGTACTCTACAATGGTTCAGGTAAGCGGTCAATCAAGGGCGTGTAAACATTCATTGATGTTCACATCTTTCTGTTCTGTGACAAATGACACCCTCGCGCCCATGACATTCGGCGCGCATTGCCCGGCTGGTTCCGGCTATACTCTGCGGCGTTCCAAACAATCCTGGTGAGGTGTCTATGAGTGATTTGTTCGCAGCCCGTTCGCAAATGGCGATGTCGTTGGCGTTTCACATCATCTTTGCTGTCATCGGCATTGGTATGCCCCTGCTCATGGTCATCGCCGAAGCCTTGTGGTTACGTACACGCCGCGAAGTGTATTTGACCTTGGTGAAACGCTGGGCGCGCGGCACGGCTATCATGTTTGCCGTTGGCGCCGTTTCGGGAACAGTGCTCTCGTTTGAATTGGGGCTGTTGTGGCCCACTTTCATGGCCTATGCCGGCCCGATTATTGGCATGCCCTTTTCGTTGGAAGGGTTCGCCTTCTTCACCGAAGCCATTTTTCTGGGCATCTACCTCTATGGCTGGAATCGCGTGCCTGAAAAAGCGCATTGGTTGGCGGGGGTGCTGGTCTGGTTGAGCGGAACCGTTTCGGGTATTTTCGTGGTCACGGCGAATGCCTGGATGAACACGCCTGCCGGTTTTGAGATTGTCAATGGCGAAGTGGTCAACATTGACCCGTGGGCGGCTATGTTCAACCCGGCGGCGTTTTCGCAAACCCTGCATATGACCATTGCGGCGTTTCAGGCGGTGGGGTTTGGTGTGGCGGGTGTACACGCTTTTTTGTTGTTGCGCCAACCGCGCAATGACTTTCACCGCAAGGCGATTGCCATCGCGCTGACGGTGGGCACGCTTGCCGCGCTCATCCAGCCGCTCAGTGGTGATATCAGCGCCAAGCATGTCGCGCGGCACCAGCCCATCAAACTGGCGGCGATGGAAGCCCAATGGGAGACGGAACGGGGCGCACCGTTGCGCATCGGGGGCATCCCGGATGAAGAGGCCGAAGTGACGCGTTTTGCGCTGGAAATACCGTATGCGCTCAGCATTCTGGCGTATAACGACCCCCACGCGGAAGTGATGGGCTTGAAAGAGGTGCCGCGGGAAGATCGTCCACCTGTGCTTATCACACACCTGGCGTTTCAGGCCATGGTGGGGCTGGGCATCGCCATGATGTTGATTGGACTGTTAGGGGCGTGGCTGGCGTGGCGGCGCAATCGTCTGCCCGACCAGCCGTGGTATCTCAAATTGCTGGTGCTGAGTGCGCCGATGGGCTTTCTCGCCATCGAGTTTGGCTGGACGGTGACGGAAGTGGGGCGGCAACCCTGGATTGTGTATGGGTATATGCGCACCGCTGACGCGGTCACATCCATGCCCAACCTGGTGATTCCCTTCCTGACCTTCACCCTCCTCTACATTGTATTGGGCATCAGCGTTGTCTACCTCATGGCGAAATTTGTCTTCGCCAGTCCGGTCATCGAGCCAGAAGAAGCGTAAGGAGTTTGGTATGGGGACACTGGCCTTTTGGGTCGCTTTGTTCATGTTTGGCGCCTTGGTGATTTATGTCTTGACCGGCGGCGCAGATTTTGGGGGTGGGATTGTGGCGTTGTTGGCGCGTGGACCCCGGCGTGAAGCAATCCGCGAGTTGGTGTTTCACGCCCTCGCCCCCATTTGGGAAGCCAACCACGTGTGGTTAATCGTGGCGATCGTGCTGCTTTTCGTGGCGTTTCCCAAGGTCTTTGCAGCCGTCACCACCGCCTTGCATATTCCTTTGACGTTGATGTTGATTGGTATTGTCTTGCGCGGGGCGGCGTTTGTTTTCGCCCAGTACGATGAAGAAACATCGCGCGCGCGTTATTGGTGGCAGCGTGTCTTCATGTGGTCGAGTCTGCTCACACCAGTGACCTTTGGCGTCGTCGTGGGCGCTGTGGCTTCCGGGCGTATTCGTGTCGAGCCGCAGACCGGCCTGGTGCAGGTTGGCTTTGTGGAAGGCTGGTGGGCGCTCTTCCCGTTTTTGGTGGGGGGCTTTGCCGCAACTTTGTTTGCCTATCTGGCATCGGTTTACCTTCTGCTGGAAACGGAGGATGTGGGCATCCGTGAGTGGTTGCGCAAATTGGCGCTTGGGCTTGGGGTGGCATTAGGTGTTGGCGCGTGGGTGACGTTGTGGTGGGCGCAGCACGAGACATTGACGGTGTACGACCGTTTGGTGCATAGCCCGCTGGCGCAGCCCTTTCACCTGGTGACGGGCGTGGCCGCTCTGTTGGCGCTTCTGGCGCTTTGGCGGCGGCGCTACACATTGGCGCGCATCAGCGCCGCCACGCAGGCGGTGGCTATCATGACGGGGTGGGGGTTGGCGCAATATCCGGCGTTGCTCGTGCCGGACATGACGATTGCCAACAGCGCCGCTCCGGATACCGTCTTGCGACCTTTATTGATTGCGTTGATTCTTGGCTCAGTGGTGCTGATTCCGTCATTTGGGTATCTGTATTGGGTCTTCAAGCAGCATACGTTAGCCGTCAGGCAGCGAGCGCCGCAGTAGATCGGTTGTGGAATGGCATTTGACAAAACAAGTAGGGCTATTGTACACTCCTCTCCGCCAAATGCAGTGGACAAAGGTCGCTTGTAAAAAGGACGAAAGCCCTTGATGTATTCCTCGTTGTCCAAGCGATGACGCCTCTTGTGCAGACGCAGACAACGTAAACTATTGGGGCTGATCATGCCGTCAGTAGCAAACCAAGGTTGAGAGGAGACGTTGCTTCTTATGAACACACCCCTTGTGCCCCCGGATATGCTCACCGATGAGGACACCATTGATTTGCGGCAGTATTGGCTTCTTATTCGACGGTGGTGGTGGGCGTTCGTCCTGGCGCTTCTGCTTGGTGCGGTGGCCGCCTACATCGCAAGCCAGTTTCAACAGCCGATTTATCGCGCCGAAGCCCGCATTTTGGTCTCCCAATCCTCTTCCAGTGACTTGAACGACATTTATCGAGATATCGTCATTGGTGAACGGCTTGTGAAGACGTATGCCGAAATTATGAAGAGCGACGCCGTCCTGGATCTGGTGGCGGAGACTGTGGGTGAAGAAGCACTGGAAGAGGCAAAGATTTCGGTTTCACCTGGGCAGGATACGCAATTGTTGGTTGTCGCTGTTGAACATCCTGATCCAGAATTGGCGGCGACGATTGCGAATGAAGTCGTGCGTGTTTTCAGCGCCTATATGCGCCGTGTTCAGACGGAACGTTTTGCCGAATCCAAGGCCAACTTGCAAGCGCAGATGGAGCGTGTCCAGGCTGAAATTGAACAGCTGCAACAGCAATTGGATGCGCTGGGAACGCCCGAGACGGAAGCTGAACAGACACGCCAGCAGCAATTGCAAACGTTGTTGACGCAGCAGCAAGCCGCCTATACCACTTTGTTGCGCAGTTATGAGGAAGTTCGCCTGGCGGAAGCCCAGGCGGTTGATTCTATTGTAGTGATAGACCCCGCAACACCGCCGGAGCGCCCTGTACGCCCACGTGTCTTGTTGAACACGCTCTTGGGCGGGGTGTTGGCGCTGGTGGCTGTTGGGGCTGTGGTAGTGCTTATCGAGGTGTTGGATGATCGGGTGCGGTCTCCTGAAGTGATCGAGCGCCTAACCGGATTGCCGATGATTGGCGCGATTGCTCATATCGAAGGCACAAATGGCGATGGCGTGTTGGTCGCGCGTGAGCAGCCGCGTGCCCCGGTAAGTGAAGCGTATCGTGTCGTGCGCACAAACTTGCAGTTTGCCGAGGTCCAGTCCCCGTTGCATTCATTGGTGGTGACGAGTAGCGAGCCAGGCGAAGGAAAGACCACGACGGCGGCTAACCTGGCGTTGGTGATGGCGCAAGCCGGGCGCAAAGTGGTGCTGGTGGATGCCGATCTGCGTAAGCCCTTGGTGCATCGCCTGTTTCAATTATCGAACGCCCAGGGATTGACATCTGCATTGATGCATCCCGAGATTGCCGTAGACCGCTTCTTGCAGCGTGTTGATGCGGGCGGCGGCCAAACACTCTGGGTCTTGCCGTCAGGCCCACTTCCCCCCAATCCTGCTGAAGTGGTCGGGTCGCGCCGAATGCAGGAGTTGCTGGATGAGTTGATGACGTTTGCTGATATCGTGATTCTTGATACGCCCCCCGTGCTTGTTGTTGCTGATCCGGCTTTGCTTGCTCGAATGAGCGATGGTGTTTTATTGGTCACACGTATGAATGTGACCCACCGACAGGCGTTGCAACGTGCGATTGAGCAGTTGCGTTATGCTGAGGCACGTATTCTGGGTGTCGTCGTGAATGACTTGACAGCCCGTGATGGCGGCTACTATTACTATGCCTACAGTCAATACTATCACCATGATGATGGATCAGGTGGTGATGGAACACGCCCCGAACGAAAGCGGCGCCGGGCGGATGCTTCGCGGAAAGGTGTAATGGCACGCTTGCTATCGTTTGTGAATGTAAAATCGTAGTTGTCAGCGTTGAACACGAGCACAAATCGTTGAATGGTATGAATCACAAGATGCAAGCGGCGTTTTCACGGCAACGCATTGTTGTTGTGCGTTTGTTGCGTTCGCCTTTGGCGCAAGAAACTGTATGGAGTTTTGTCCTCAAAGCATCCTATGCTGGCTTGACTTTTATTTCTACAGTTTTTCTCGCCAGAGTGCTCGGTGCGGAAGGGTATGGTATCTATGCATATGCTTACGCATTGGTTATGTTGCTTGCTATGCCGGTCACGGCTGGGTTACCGAACTTGGTCATCCGGGAGACAGCCAAGGGCTTAGCAAGTGGCCGTCCGGAGGTTGTGAAGGGGGTCTGGCAATGGGCAGGGCGCGTTGTAACAGGGCTTTCCCTGGCGGTGATTCTCATTGCCGGCCCGTTGCTTGTTCTCTGGCAGGGAGGCCTCGATACGCCTGCGGGGCAAACCATGGCTTGGGCGTTGGCGCTGGTGCCATTGATGGCGCTTGGTAATCTGCGCGGCGCTGCTTTACGTGGGCTGAAGCGGATTGTTGCTGGTCAGCTACCGGAGTTTGTGCTACGTCCTGGTATGTTTCTTGTCTTGATTGCTGTGAACGTGTTGGTCGTTGGTCAACGTATATCTGCGCCGATAGCCATGGCTTTGCAGGCCATGGCTGCTTTGTTGGCTTTGGTGGGAGCGGCTTGGTTGTTGTGGCGCTATACTCCTCAAGAAGTCAAGCACGTTTCTCCTTCGGTTGATACACATGGCTGGCTTTTCAGCAGTGTAATCTTTGCCCTTATGAGTGGTTTCAATGTAGTGAATAATCAGGCAAGCACGGTTGTTCTTGGGATATTTGAAACGCCTGGATCTGTAGGACGGTATAGGGTTGCTACACAAGTCGCGGCGCTCACGTCTTTTGGGCTGCAGGCTATTAATATGGTGGTGGCTCCTCGGTTTGCCGAACTCTGGGCGCGTGGCGAAAAGGAACGGCTGCAGCGTCTGGTTACTCAGAGTGCCAGAGTCGTGCTGGTATTCAATATATTGTTGACAGCCATGTTTGTATTGGTGGGGCGGCCGTTTTTTCGGTTTGTTTTTGGGGCTGAGTTTGACGCATCATATTTCCCATTATTGGTTTTGTTAGGCGGGCAGATGGTCAACTCAGCGGCGGGATCGGTGGCGTTTTTGCTCAATATGACGGGTCATGAGCGAGAAACGGTGCTTTGGATAGGCCTTGCTGCTGTTCTGAACCTGCTGCTTAATTTTGTACTGGTACCGCTATGGGGGATTTTGGGTGCCGCCGTTGCGACGGCAGTAAGCATGGCTGCCTGGAACGGTTTGCTTTGGTGGCGTGTTCTACGTCGCTTGGGAATTAATAGTTTAGCGTTTCACTTTTAGATTTGTTATGCAGAAAGGATTTATTTACACCTTTCATTAAAGAGGTGGCTGATGTCATTTAGTGTTGCTTATCGCAATGTGTCAAAAATTCAAATGGCGCTTGTATTTGTTATAACCATCAGCGTGGCTGTTGGTGCATTGATCGGTATGTTAAATGAAGTTGGGCTATTTGTGTTTTTTGCCTTACTTGTGACAATAGCATTCTTTTTGGTCCTTTGGCGACCGATTTGGCTTTTTTATCTTGTCTTTGTTGTTTCATCTTCTGCTTCCGCCTTCCGGGAAGTGAATCTTCCTTTTGGAAATACGACGCTCACACTCTCGGGTTTTCTGTGGCTGGGCATTACCGTTCTTATTGTTTTTTTCTTACTTATGCACATCAAAGAAGTCCAAGTGTTTGGATATTTATGGCCTTTCATATTCTTTTCACTTTGGATGATCATTCGATGGATAATAACTCCTACAGGTTTTGCGGGACTGAAAGATATCCTGTGGTATAGTATGCCGATTGTATTTGGACTGTTTGTGCCTGTCGCTTTGGGAAGAAACCGGCGAGTATTTTTACACAATGTCGAGCGTGTTGAGAAGGCTTTTCTCTTTAGTGCGTTGATTCCTGTCGTTCTGTATGGTGTAGCGTTGAGTACCGGGTTCGCAGAAATGACATCGCGAGGCCCACGTGGTGAATTAATTGGGTCTGCACGAGGAACACCTTTATATTTGCTTATTGTCCTTTCTCTTGCTCTGGGGAATTGGCGGTATGACTCTGAGAGAATACGAGGTCGAATCTTTAGTTTGATCTCTCTGGGAACTATTTTTTTCACTTTGGGACGAATGGTCATCTTCTTAGGTTTGTTGCAATTGGGTTTGAGTAGGGTAAACCTACGGCAGAAGTGGAAGGTCTTGTTTGCTGCATCTGTTACAATGGCATTCTTCTTTTATGCTGTAATGAATTTTCCCTTACTCCAGCAACGGTTCTTTTTTACGGATGCTTGGGATCCTTCTATGGGATTGAGAGGGGTAAACACAGCAGGTAGAAATGTTATTTGGCCAACAGTTTTTTCATCAGCTCTACAAGAGCCAATGATCGGGCGCGGCATAGGAACGGCCCGGGTTGTTACGGCACAACTTTTTGTTGATAAGAATGTTTCTGAGTACCACCCGCATAATGAGTATCTACAGGTTTTCCATGATGCAGGATTGTTCGGTTTGTTGTTGGTTTGTTGTGCGTGGATTGCTTTGTTTATTCGGCAGTGGAAATTATGGGAAAGGGCTGAATTGAAGGTAGTTCAAAAATGGGGTATGGCTAGTACATTGTCAGTCGCTATGGTGCTTATTTCTGCACTGACTGACAATACATTGCACTATTCTATAGTTATTGCTCCCACTTTTGTTTTAGTCACAATAGCCACTTTGATGCAAAGGATGGATTTGAATGCAGAAGACAATTAAGGTGCTTTATATTGCAGGTAGTGGACGTTCTGGCAGTACGATCCTTGGCCAATTGCTTGGTGAAATTGACGGATTTGTGAATTTAGGAGAGGTTCGCTACCTCTTCAATGAAAGAATGCAAAAACGAAACTTGCCTTGCAGTTGTGGTGCAACGCCAGAGATGTGTGAGTTTTGGGCTCGGTATATTAATAGCATTCCGCGCGAGCTGTGTCTCTGGTCAACGAAACGTCTTCGATTGCTCACATTGCCAAATCTAATGCTTGGCTCTCAATTAACAGGTCAAGCGAATTTGAAAGAATTTTTAAATGTTGTAGAGAAATTATACTTTGAAATGGCAAGGGATACAGGCGCCAGAGTCTTTATTGATACTTCAAAACACCCTGTTTTTTGGCGACGGCGATGAGTCAGGTGCCGGGAGTGGATGTGTATATTTTGCACTTGGTCCGAGATGCTAGAGATGTTATTGGCAGTTGGTCTCGTCGGAAGGATTATCTGCGGGCAAGATTTCCTTTTCGAACAATGATGGAGTGGATTGCCTATAATATAATATCTTTACGGAAGCCTTGTTCGCGAAATCAGAAAAATATATGCGTTTGCGATATGAAGATTTTGTTCACAATCCGTTACAGCGATTACAGGATGTGGTATTATTTGTAAATGAAGATACAAAAAGATGTACGTCTTTGCTCTCTGAGAGTGCGCATCGATTTCAACTCACACGAATTCAACATTCCCTCGCGGGAAATCCCGCAAAGATGCATGCTTTTAGATTTATAGATATTCAACCTAGGAAGGTAAAAAGAATGAATATTTTTTGGCAGATAGCGGCTCTGCTGTTTTGCGGACCGCTATTATCTAAATATGATTATAAAGCGAGAAAGGTAGAATAAAATGGATTTAAAAAAAATTATTTGGGATTTTCATCGGTTTGGACTTACTCCGAGGAAGATTGTAGCGCGAGTTTCTAATAAAAATATTCCTAAAATTATCGTAATCAGTGTGCCCAAGGCGGGTACCCATCTGATTGAGCGTGTTTTATGTTTACATCCTAATTTATATCGCCCTTTTGTCCGCACGGTGCATTCGAAGAATCTAGAGAGTTATGGAGGACTGGATACACTCCTACGAAGATTAAAGCCTGGTCATGTTTTGATCACACATCTGCATTATACCGAAGCATTTTACGATATGTTGAGAAATACTAATGTAAAACCTATTGTGGTTATTCGTGACCCTCGAGATATTGTCGTATCACGGGCATTTTATGTGGTTCGCAATAGAAAGCATTATTATTATCCATATGCAAAGGATCTTACTCTAGAAAAACGGTTATATCATGCTATTATAGGAGATACTAAACGTGGGTATCCATCTATGAAGCAAACTTTGGAGTGGTTTGAGGGGTGGCTTAATACAGAGTTTCCTATATCACGTTTTGAAGAGTTTGTTGATCCTGAACAGAGATTGTGCTTGATCGAAAATCTCTTTGCGTATCTTGGTCTTACCTTAACCCAGCATCAGATTGCGAGTATATCTGAGCAAATTATTTCCAGTGCCAGCCCCACTTTTCGGAAGGGGGCGACAGGTGAATGGCGCAAATACCTGCAGGGCGATCTTTATAACCTGTTTCTGGAGACTTGTGGGGACTTAATGCAAAGATATGGTTATGAATGAACCACTTGGCAAGATCATAACAAATTTTCGCTTTACGCTCAGAGCCGCATTAGCTGAGAAACCAGCATTCTACTTTACCCTTCAACGCCTGCGGCCAAGTAGAAGAGATCTTATAGTGTCAAAGGACACAGAAATCGTCATTGAAGGCTACCCGCGCTCGGCGAATACTTTCGCGGTGGCGGCGTTTCTTCTGGCACAGGAGAGACCAGTAAAAGTGGCGCATCATTTGCATGTGCCTGCGCAGGTAATACGAGCTGTGCAGTGGGGTATTCCAACCGTTGTGCTGATCCGAAAACCTGAGGATGCCATAGTGTCGAGACTTATAAGAAGACCAGATATGGATATAGTGTGGGCGTTACGCGGTTATATCTCTTTCTATCAAACAATTACTCAATATCGAACTGGATTCATAGTTGCGCCATTTGAAGAGGTGGTGTCAAATTTTGGTCAGGTTATTGTTCAAACCAATGAGAGATTTGGAACGAGATTTGTCCCTTTTGAACACACTGAGGAAAATATACAAAGGGCCTTTGCTCTGGTGGAAGATATGGATATGAAAGACAGGAAAAAGGGTAAGGTCACAGAAACAACGGAGGGTAGGCCATCTTGGATGCGTGAAGAATTAAAGGCTAGAAAGAAATCCGAACTTGATAATCCTATGGCCAAAGTGCTTTTGCAAAAGGCGAGGCTAATTTGTAAGTTGGAGATAGCACTCAATGCTTTCTAAGAGTGCGTTGCAGATTCTAAATGTCGTTTTGCGTCCCATTGACAGGTCGATCTCCATTCTCTTGTCGCCCCGATGGCGCAGCCAGAAAATTGAACGTCCCATCTTCATTATTGGAGTGGAACGTTCGGGGACCACGTTGGTTTATAGTCTGCTTGCAAATCATCCAGACTTTTATTGGCTTTCACGACTTGATTCCATTATCCCTGATTGCCCTCTTCTTTCATGCTTCATCCGGAGGGGCATTTCGTTCTTTATGCCAGATCAAAATTATGTGGCAATCCCTCGAGCAATTTCTCGCTCTCGAGGTATGATACCCCCCTCAGAATGTTTGCCTTATTGGAGGAGAATATTTAACTGGGGATCAGAGGACAATTATATCGTAGATGATGATTATTTCACAGAGATGGATGCGACGGACAGTTTGCGAAAGTTTATATATCGAGATTTGCGTGTTCGACTGGCATTTAGCAAAAAATCTCGCTTGCTTTTTAAGCAACCGGGTCTTAGTTTAAAGATACGTTTTCTAAACTCTGTTTTCGAGGACGCTATTTTCTTGCATGTGATTCGTGACCCTATAACTAATTTTTTATCCCTTGTTCAGGCCAAAAATAGAAGCCAAGAGAAGTTCTGGGGGGTAAAAGTTCCTGGTTGGCGTGAATTTTTACAATCCTCAAATGAGGTTCAATCTGTGCTTCAAATTCGGAGGACACTTGAGATTATCGATCAAGATATTCAGCAAATAAAAGGTACCAACCGATATTTTAGAATTTATTATGAAGAATTAACAAATCATCCTTACTTGGTCTTAAATAGTGTATTAGAATTTTGTGGCTTGGAATGGTCGGACCGTTTGAGCCCTGTTTTGCAAGGAATAAGTGCTCCGAGAAAGGTGAGTAACATACCCGAAAGTCTGCCTGAGGATTTACGGAAATCGCTTTACCTACTTCGAGAAAAGTACGGATATGCTTAGAGTATGTCTCATCCACAACCACTACCTCCAACCCGGCGGTGAGGATGCCGTCTTCGAGACGGAGATAGCCCTGCTGGAGCGGATGGGCCACGAGGTCATTCCCTTCGTGGAGGACAACGCGCGGCTCAGCGGGATGAACCCGCTCCAGGCTGTACGAAATGCGGTTTGGTCTGGGGAGACGCAGGAAAAGATGCGGCGGCTCATCCGGGAGAGAAAGCCCGACGTGGCCCACTTCCATAACACCTTTTTGATGATCTCCCCGGCGGCCTACTACGCCTGCCAGGAGGAGGGGGTGCCGGTGGTGCAAACGCTGCACAACTATCGCCTCATCTGCCCCGGAGCGTTGCTGATGCGGGAGGGGCGCGTTTGTGAAGAGTGCGTAGGTCGGACGGCTCCCTGGCCCAGTGTGATGCACGGCTGTTGGCGAGGTTCGCGCCTCCAGACCTCGGTGGTAGCGGCCATGCTCATGGTCCATCGAGCGATGAAGACGTGGAGCGAGCAAGTGGATATCTACATTGCTCTCACCGACTTCGCCCGGCGGAAGTTTATTGAAGGCGGCCTGCCAGCTGAGAAGATCGTCGTCAAGCCGAACTTCGTGGACCCGGATCCCGGTGTGGGACGCCATGAAGGGAATTACGCCCTCTTTGTGGGGCGACTCTCGCCGGAAAAGGGAATGCACACGCTCCTTCGCGCCTGGCGAATGCTCAAGGACGTGCCCCTCAAGATTGTGGGGGATGGACCGCTGCGGGCGGAGGTTGAAGCGTTCATCGGGCGCGAAGGACTTACAGAGGTGGAGGTGCTGGGACGAAAAGCGAGAGAAGACGTTTTCTGTCTGATGCAGAAAGCGCGGGTCTTGGTGTTTCCATCAGAATGTTATGAGAACTTTCCGGTGTCGGTTGCTGAAGCCTTCGCCTGCGGGTTGCCCGTCATTGCCTCGCGGCTTGGCGCGATAGCTGAGATTGTAGAGGATGGGCGCACGGGCCTTCTCTTCAACCCGAATGACCCGGAAGACCTGGCGGTCACGGTTGAATGGGCCTGGACGCACTCCGAGAAACTGGCAGAGATGGGACGCGAAGCGCGTCGAGCGTATGAGGAGAAATACACAGCAGAGCGAAACTATGCGTTGTTGATGGATATTTACGCCCAAGCGCGACAAATGGCGCTGGTATAATCGCATTGTCTCGGGTATCTTTTACCCCTAAAAAAGGTTTCCTTCATCGTTTATTTGTACAACTTTGATTGAGCAGGAGTCGTTTTATGGAAAGCCCTCCATCGTACTCGGTGTTAGGTGTGCGTGTACATGCGGTACAAATCCCCGATGTCATAGCCCTTATGGAAACATGGATTGCTGCACGCGAGCGGTGCCATTATGTGGCTGTCACAGGAATGCACGGGGTCACTGTCGCCCAAGAAGATGAGACCTTTCGCCAGGTCCTCAACGCTGCCGATTTGGTTGTGCCGGATGGGATGCCCCTTGTATGGCTCGGTCGCCGGCGGGGGTACGCTTTGAAACGGCGTGTGTATGGCCCCGAATTGATGGCTACCTTTTGCGAGCAAACCGGCTCTCGGTATCGCCATTATCTGTACGGTGGGCTTCCAGGCGTTCCCGAACAGTTGGCCGAAGTGCTGCATGCGCGGTATGATGTCAATGTTGTTGGGATGTATTCCCCGCCGTTTCGCCCACTCACACCTGAGGAAGACGCAGCCGTCATTGAGCATATTCACGCCGCGCAACCTGATGTCTTGTGGGTTGGGATCAGTACGCCCAAACAGGAACGCTGGATGTATGAGCACCGTGACCGTTTGAATGTCCCCGTCTTGCTGGGTGTAGGCGCCGCTTTTGACATTTTGAGTGGGCGCACGAAGGAGGCACCGACATGGATGCGTGAACATGGTTTGCAATGGTTGCACCGTTTGTTGAGTGAACCACGCAGATTGTGGCGGCGTTATTTGCTGGGCGGCAGTAAATTCGCCTGGTGGGTTTTGCAGGAAGAGTTGGGAATCCGTTCACAATCGGTGTGAATGGTGTTGTTGTCAACAGAAGCAAGGAGGAGGTTTTTCATGCAAACCAGAGTGCTTGTAACGGGGGCCGGTGGATTCATTGGGCATCACCTGGTCAAGTATCTGAAGCAAAAAGGCTATTGGGTGCGCGGGGTGGACATCAAAGAGCCTGAATTTGAACCTAGCCCGGCGGATGAATTCGAGGTGCTGGATTTGCGCCGCTGGGATAACTGCCTGCTGGCAACCCGCGGCGTTGATCACGTCTATCACCTTGCGGCAGATATGGGGGGCATTGGCTACATTACAGCATACCATGCGGTTATTGCGAGCAATAGTGCAATGATTAATGTCCATATGCTCGAAGCCGCGCGTCGTAATGGGGCTGAAAAATTCTTCTTCTCCTCGTCGGCGTGCATTTATCCGCAATATCGCCAGCAAGACCCGGATTTGACGCCCTTGCGTGAGGAAGACGCTTACCCCGCTGATCCCGAAGAGGGATATGGATGGGAAAAACTTTTCATGGAAAAACTCTGCCAGTATTACTATGAAGATTATGGGTTCAAAACCTATGTGGCACGTTTCCACAATATTTTTGGACCTTTGGGAACGTGGGAAGGTGGCAAGGAAAAAGCGCCTGCGGCATTGTGCCGTAAAATTGCGATCACAAAATTGACCGGGAACCCTGAAGTGGAGATCTGGGGGGATGGTGAGCAAACCCGTTCCTTCTGCTATGTTGACGACCTCGTAGAGGGTGTGTATCGCTTGATGCAGAGTGACTACCATCAGCCTCTCAATATTGGGCAAGATCGTATGGTGACGATCAATGAGTTGGCCGATATCATCGCCAATATCGCGGGTATTGAGATTGTGAAGAAGCATGTGCCGGGGCCGCAAGGCGTTCGCGGGCGCAACTCCGACAATACGCGCTTGCGCGAGGTCCTGGGATGGGAGCCTCAAATTTCGCTTGAAGAAGGTTTAGCGCGCACTTATGCCTGGATTGAGGAACAGGTGCGCCAGAAACTCGCGCGTGAGATGGATATCTCGTCTGCCTCGGTCTAACCAAACGATAGCTTTTGGTATGTGCTCGTCAAGATGAGTTTCCCATCATCTTGACGAGCGCCTTTCCCCGCTGGTTGTTGTGTCGTTTGTTGGAGGAAGGAGGAGTCTCCGATGTTGCGCCGCTATAGTACCGATTTCGCTATTTTATCAATGGTGCTGGATGCCGTCTTTGTCGTCGTAGCGTTTATGGTAGCGGCGCTCGTGCGCCCTTCATTGCATACTTATTTCCCATTCGTCACTCCGCATCCGGAAGGCCAGGTGCCGGCTTTCGTCTATGGACTTGCTCCATTAGTGTGGGTTGGCGTCTTGTTGATTGTCTCTGCATATGACCCACGCCATACCTATAAAGCCGTGGATGAATTTTCCCGTGTTGCTTTTGGGATTTTGCTGGCGGCATTGTGTTTTGCCGGCTTGCTCTATTTGACCGAACGCTCACTCTCGCGGTGGCTTTTTGGCACCTTTGTCATCCTGGTTTTCGTTTTTTGCTGGCCTGGCGGGTTGGAATGCGTGTGCTCTGGCGCATTCGCAAACTGCCCCCCAAAGAGCGCCGCGTGCTGATTGTCGGTGCGGGGCAGATGGGCCAACAAGTCGCGCAGATGATTGATAAATACGCATGGACGGGCTTGCGCTTTGTGGGTTATCTTGATGATTGTGTTGAGAAACAGCAACATGTTGAAGCACCCATTTTGGGGACGTTAGACGATGTTGCTCGCGTGGTTCAAAAATACGATATAGAAGAAGTTGTTATTACACTTCCACGCCGTGCGTATGAAAAAGTTGAGATGTTGGTTGTGACACTGCATGAATTGCCCGTACATACTCTCATTGTTCCCGATTATTTTTCACTCGCCTTGTACCGCGCGTCTGTTGAGGAGTTTGCGGGCATTCCCATGATCAATGTGCGTGCGCCTGCTCTGAATGAGTACCAACGCATGCTCAAACGCATCTTTGATTTAAGTGCGGGCGGGCTTGCTACACTGATGGCACTCCCCGTTATGGGGCTTATTGCGCTGGCGATCAAACTGGACTCACCAGGTCCCATTCTCTTTCGGCAAGTACGAGTGGGGGAAAATGGCCGCCTGTTTACCATGTACAAATTCCGAACGATGGTTGTCGGTGCTGAGAAGATGCAAGCGCTGGTCAACGAAGTAACCGAGGATGGCAAAATTATTCACAAAAAACGTGACGATCCTCGTGTCACCCGTGTTGGACGATTTTTGCGCCGCACAAGCCTGGATGAATTGCCGCAGCTATTCAATGTCCTCAAAGGCGAGATGAGTCTGGTGGGGCCACGCCCGGAATTACCCTGGTTGGTCGAACAGTACGAACCCTGGCAACGTAAACGTTTTTGTGTGCCGCAAGGGATTACTGGTTGGTGGCAAGTCAATGGGCGCTCTGATAAGCCCATGCATTTGCATACCGAAGATGATTTGTTTTACGTACAGAACTATTCGTTTTGGCTTGATTTAAAAATTCTGTGGAGAACGGTTTGGATTGTTCTGTTTGGAAAAGGGGCATACTGAACGCAATGGAAGCATACACACATTTTGCACGAAGTCACCAGCACAGGTACAAATAAGTGGCTTCGTGCTTTTTTATTGACAAGAAACGCCAAGGCGAGCACATGGTGAAACAAGGTATTGAAGCATATTTGTATCTTACACAGACGCGATTAGCGTTGCGGCGAGAAGACGCAACCTCTCTCAAACAAGCCTACTACACCTCACTTGGGCATGCGGCATTGCTGGAAGCACAATTGCACCAGGTATTGCCGCTGGTGCAGGATGTGGAGCATGCTGTGTTAAAAGGCGTTGCATTGGCGTACACGCTTTATCCCGAACCAGCTGCCCGTGAAATGTCAGATATTGATCTTTTGGTACCTTTTGAGACATGGAATCTGCTTGTTGAACGCTTCCACACTCGTGGATACAGAGTTGTTCCTTCCCCTGCAACGCCGCCGGCTTTCACACGCATGTTCGGGGGTGAATTGAAACTCGCGCCGCCCGGACAGCATCTTTTTCCCGTTGAGCTGCATTGGCCTTTGGCGCGGGGCGAATGGGTGCGTTTGACGACAGAGATTGATTTTGCGGCGGTATGGGCGCGGCGGCAACAGGTCGAAGTTGCCGGCTTTCCAGTTTCTATTCTGGCGTTTGAAGATATGTTGCTCTATGCCGCCATTCATTTTGCGGTCAACCATCGCTTGGGACATTTTGGCGTTCGCGCTTTGTTGGATTTGCATGTTCTGGCGCAATATCCGCATCTCAACTGGGATCAAATTGTGCGTGACGCACGGGCTTGGCGTATTCAGACAGTGGTCTGGTTGGTATTGGGGCTCACCAAGCATGTTTTTGACTCGCCTGTTCCACAAGATGTTTTGACCCAACTCCAGCCAGGGAAGGCGCGTCGTTCCCTTTTGCAATTGTTGCATCCAGAGCATGCGGTGCTATCTCCAGCCGACGCTCGCCCATTTCGGCGTTTCTTGCTTCTGTATCTCCTTGTTGATCGTCCACAAGATGTTGTGCGGTTTTTGCGCCATACCTTTTGGCCAGACAAACATTGGGCGATGGCGCGGTATGAAGCAGAGACATGGCGGGGGATTTGGAAGGCGCGCTTGAAGCATTTTTGGGATTTAGCAACCAATGCGGAACGCTTGTGAACCATGCGGAACAACGCAAGTACGTTGACCAAAACCTGGTGGTGGGTGACGCTCTTCCTTGTTTCTGGAAGTGTGGCTTTGGGCTTTGTCAAACCGCGTTTTCTGCCTGTCGCCCCACTCATATTTGTTGGCTCGCTTCTCGTGTATGCGGCTCTCCGGAGGCGTATGGCCTGGCGTCACACACCGCTTGACTTCCCCCTGCTGGCGTTCGTCCTGATGACGCCCATCACCCTCGCGGTGACGACACAATGGGCAACCACGCTTGAACAGGTATGGCGATTGCTTGGGGGTATTGCTTTGTTCTTTTCAGTCGTGTATGCGGTGCAACGCCCCCAGGACCTGCGGTTGTTGTTTGCAGGAATATGGGTGGGGATTGCTGCGCTTGCGCTGACAAGCCCGATAACGGCGAACGGTGCTCGTTTGATGTGGGAGATAGCCGCCCTTGATCCTTTGCGCGGGTTTATTCACCACAATGTCATGGGAGCTTTGATCGCGATTACGTTGCCTTTGGGTTTGGCTCTGTTGTTCTTTGCGCGGGCATCTCTGTCATGGCTTGAAATCTTGCTCTATGTATTGGGATGTGCCGCAATGGCGTTTGGTCTTTGGGTTGTGCCCTCACGTGGGGCTTGGCTTGGCGTTGGCGTGGCTGGACTGCTCTTGTTGCTCTGGCACAGCAAGTGGACACGTATGCTCTTGGTCGTTGCTTGTCTGGCCGGCTTTTGGTTGATCACGACTGACTCAGGGCGCGCCATTCTTTTTTCAGATGCATTGTTGGGGGCGTCCGTACCAGGTGAGCATGATCCCTTGCAGTGGGGGCTTGATGCCCGTTGGGAGATTTGGCAACGCTCGTTTGCATTAGCGCGATTATTCCCGTTGACGGGGGTTGGCATGGGAACATTTCACGAGGTGATGCGCACAGTAATTGCCGATGATGTCTTCATCTATTCCTGGCCGCATGCGCACAATATCTTTCTGCAAGTTGCCCTTGACTTGGGCGTGGTCGGCGTGATTGCATGGACAATCATGCTTGGAACGCTTGGCTGGTGTTGTCTGCATATGGCGCGTCACTCGGATGGGGTAGTGCGCGCTGTCGGTGTTGGGGGCTTGGCGAGTCTTCTTGCGTTTGTTACACAAGGCATATTTGATGCCGCACTCTGGGGGATGGTGCGTGCCGGCGTTTTTGTGTGGATGGTGTGGGGCATTCTCATAGCCGCTTGGCTATTTGCGCCACAGCAAAACACCCCCGCTACGTAGCGGGGGTGTTTTCTTGCATTCAGCCTAGCGCGCTTTGCGTTCGGCCTTACTGCTCCGCCTCGGGCATATCGCCGGGCTCATTCTCATCCGTATCGAAGAGTCGCTCGATTTCGTCAATATCCTCATCGCTGACGAGCAACTCCGTGGCGCCGCCTGGCTCGCGACGGAAAACCAGCTTCTCTTCATCGGGCGCTTTGTCCACGATGATAAGGTCGCGTGGCTGGTATTCGCCTGCCAGCAATCCTTCGCTAATCGGGTCAATCACCAATTCTTGAATGACGCGGCGCAGCGGGCGCGCACCGAAGTGCGGATCGTAGCCCTTTTCGGCCAGCAAATTCTTGGCCGCGTCGGTCAGTTCAAGCGCCAGTTCTTGCTCGGCCAGCAGGCTGTGCAGGTTGCGCAACTGGATATCCACGATCTGCTTGATTTCGTCGCGCACCAGCGGCCGGAAGACGATGACGCCATCCAGGCGGTTCAGGAACTCGGGGCGGAAGCGGCGCTTCAGCTCATCCAGCACCTTTTCTTTCATCGCCTCGTATTCGCTCTTCATCTCGTCCGCTTCACCAGGCTTGCGGAAGCCCAACGCCGCCTGGCGGTTGAGCAAATCAGCCCCGACGTTCGACGTCATCAGGATAATGGTGTTGCGGAAGTCAACGCGCCGCCCTTTGGCGTCCGTCAGGTTGCCGTCTTCCAGAATTTGCAACAGCATGTTGAACGCTTCGGGGTGCGCCTTTTCGATTTCGTCGAAGAGCACCACACTGTACGGGCGACGGCGCACCGCTTCGGTCAATTGGCCGCCTTCTTCGTAGCCAACGTAGCCCGGCGGCGAACCGACCAGGCGGCTCACGTTGTGGCGCTCCATGAACTCGCTCATGTCCAGTTTGATGAGCGCCTCTTCACTGCCGAACATAAATTCGGCGAGCGCCTTCGCCAGCTCAGTCTTCCCTACGCCGGTGGGCCCCAGGAACATGAACGAGCCGATGGGGCGCTTGGGGTCTTTCAGCCCGGCGCGGGCACGCCGTACCGCCTTCGCCAGCGCTTTGATGGCTTCTTCCTGCCCGATGACGCGGGCATGCAGCTCTTCTTCCATGTGCAGCAACCGTTGCGACTCTTCTTCCGCCATGTGCGAAACGGGGATACCCGTCCACATCGAAATGACTTCGGCGATGTCTTCCTTGGTCACAACGGGCTGCTCTTCGCCCCATTGGTTCTTTTGCATCTCTTCGATTTGCCGTTGCAATTCGAGCTCGCGGTTGCGGAGCTCAGCGGCTTCCTGGTAGCGCCGTTCGGCAAAGGCTTCCTCTTTTTCGCGCTGGATATCGCTCAACTGGCGATACGTTTCGCGCAAGCCGCTCACTTGCGGCGCTTTGTACATGCGCACACGGCTGGCGGCTTCGTCAATCAGGTCAATGGCTTTATCCGGCAAGTAGCGGTCGGGCACGTAGCGGGCTGAGAGATGCGCAGCGGCTTTGATGGCTTCATCGCTGATAATCAGCCCGTGGTGCTCCTCATAGCGTTCCTTGATACCGCGCAGAATTTCGATGGTTTCCTCGATGGTCGGTTCTTCCACCATCACGGGCTGGAAGCGGCGTTCCAGCGCGGCGTCACTTTCAATGTACTTGCGGTATTCATCAAGCGTGGTGGCGCCGATGACTTGCAGCTCGCCACGCGCCAGCGCTGGCTTGAGAATGTTGGCGGCGTCTACCGCACTGCCGGCGGCACCCGCGCCGACAAGCATGTGCACTTCATCAATGAACAGGATGGCTTCGCTGTTCTTCAATTCATCAATCACACGCTTCAGGCGCTCTTCAAACTGCCCGCGATAAATCGTGCCGGCTACGAGTGAACCGACATCGAGCATCCAGAGGCGCTTGTTGCGCAATGTCTCTGGAACATCGCCATTGACGATACGCTGCGCTAAGCCTTCCACAATCGCCGTTTTACCAACACCAGGCTCACCAATGAGGGCGGGATTGTTTTTGGTGCGGCGGCTCAAAATCTGAATCACGCGCTCAATTTCTTGCTGCCGCCCAATGACCGGATCAAGCTTGCCCTGGCGCGCTTCCTCGGTCAGATCCACGCCCAACTGGTCCATCAACGGCGTTTTGGTCTGTTGTGGCGTGCTGGAAGGTGTGCGTGCCTGTTGGGGTGGCGGTTCCTGCTTCATCATTTCCAGCGTGCGGCGGCGCACCGCGTCCAGGCTCACGCCCAGGCTGGCCAGCACATCGGCTGCAATGCCATTCCCTTCGCGGGCGAGCCCCAACAGCAAATGTTCCGTGCCGATGTAGTGGTGCCCCAACCGACGCGCTTCGTCAACCGCCAGTTCGATGACGCGCTTGGTGCGCGGCGTCAAACCAATGCGGCCAACAGTGGTGCGTTTACCGCGCCCGACAATATCCTCGACGGCTTGCCGCACTTTCGGCAAATCCACGCCAAGGTCTTTCAGCACGCGGGCTGCCACGCCATCGCCCTCGCGGACCAGCCCAAGCAATAAATGCTCGGTGCCGATATAGCCGTGATTCAACGCTTGCGCTTCTTCCTGCGCGAGCGAGAGCACACGGCGTGCCTTTTTGGTGAAACGATCAAATTTGTTGGCCATAGTTACACCTTTCTTGTTTACGTCCTACTCTACAGATGCCGGTTGACACCTGTATGTTACGTCTTACTGGATTTCGTTGGTTTCTTCGTCTTCGGGCTGCGTGATGTCAGATTGCTCGTCGTTGATGATACTGTTTGTTTGACTGGCCAAACTGAGCCCCAGCCGCTTGCGATCAGATTCGATGCGCACAATCCGCGCCCGAACCTGTTGCCCTTCCTGCACCACATCTTGCGGCTGAGCAACATGCCCATCGGCCAGTTCGGAGATGTGAATCAGCCCTTCGACGGGCAAATCAACCAGGCGGGCGAACGCACCAAATTCAGCCAGCCGGGTGATGATGACGTCCACTTCGTCACCCACCTGGTATTTTTCGACCAATTGCTCCCACGGCTCGGGATGCAAGCGTTTGAGGCTCAGGCCGATACGTTCACGCTTGTGGTCAATTTTCAACACATACACGTCCAGCTCATCGCCAACCTTGACGACTTCACTGGGATGCTCAATGCGATCCCACGACAATTCGCTGATGTGAATCATCCCATCTACGCCGTCCAGGTCTACGAAGGCGCCAAAGTCCACCACGTTGGTGATACGACCGCGCAACACGTCGCCAACTTGGAGCGATTCCAGCATGTGGCGCTTGCGGCGTTGCAGCTCTTCTTTTTTGGCTTCGCGCTCCGACAAAATCAGGCGGTTGTCTTTGCTGTCGGCTTCCAGGACTTTGAGCGTCAAGGTTTTGCCGAGCAGCTGGCGCAGCACCGCCTGGCGATCAGGCACCTTTGTGTTGACACTGACAACGTGCGAAGCGGGCACAAAGCCACGCACCATGCCGACGTACACAATCAAACCACCTTTGTTGACTTCGGCAACGCGCCCCTCGACGAGTTCGTCGTCGCTGAGGTTTTCCAGCCACTGCCAATCTTTTTCCTGAGCGGCGCGCGAGATTGACAAGAGTGGTGGCTCGTCATCTTCAAATGTGCGCATGACGTACGCGCGAACGGTGGCGCCTTCTTTGATGTTGGCTTTGATGGATTCGTCCACCCATTCAATGTCACTCAGCGGGACAATCCCTTCTTGCTTGGCGCCGATATCCACCAGAATTTCGTTCGGCGTGATGTGTGTGATGACGCCTTCGATGATTTGACCTTCACTGAGTTCGGACAATTGCGACTCGACGAGGTCGAGCCACTGCTCCATGGACGTGATGGTGCTTGTGTCTGGCATCCCTTTCTTTACCCTCTTGACTAGAATTTCGACCGTTGGTTTATGCCGCGGGTCACGCATATTATAGTCGCGACCGTAGGCAAAGGCAACACGTTCCAAAAAGTTTTAGGGAACGACCGCAACCATTTCAATTTCGACGCGAGCATCGAGTGGGAGGCGCGCGACTTGTACTGTTGAACGCGCCGGTGGCTCGCCTTCAAAGTAGCTGCCGTAGATGGTGTTGATGGTGGCAAAATCGTTCAAGTCGGCGACAAAAATGGTTGTCTTGACGACGTGCGCCAAATCTGTGCCGGCGGCTTGCAAGATGGCTTGCAGGTTGCGCATCGCCTGGTGAGTTTGGGCTTCGACGCCTTCGACCAGTTTGCCTGTGGTGGGGTCGATGCCCAGCTGCCCGGCGGTGAAGACCAGTTGCCCGGCACGCACGGCTTGGGAGTATGGTCCGATGGCGGCGGGTGCCTGGTCTGTGTGAATGATGTCGCGGTTCATGGGTGCCTCCCTGTGTCGTCTGGCTTCAATGGCAGTGATTGACTGTGGCGTCTATGAGGTCGTGTGTTGTGTGTGGTTGTAAAGTATACACGCTTCACAATGTTTGGCGAAACAGGGTTGTTTGGGGGAGCCATGCAGCGGCTCCCCCTTGAACATGCTTACTTGGCTACGATGTTCAACAGTCGCCCAGGCACGTAGATAACGCGTTTGATGCTCTTCCCGGCCAGATGGCGTTGCACATTCGGGCTTTCCAGGGCTTTTTGCTTGGCTTCCTCTTCGCTGATGTCAACCGGCAGGGTCATTTTGTCGCGCGTTTTGCCGTTGACCTGAATGACCAGCTCGAACGCTTCTTCGGCGGCGCGGGCTTCATCCCATGTCGGCCAGGGTTGTGTATGCACACTGGGTTCGTTGCCCAGCCGCACCCACATTTCTTCAGCAATGTGCGGCATGAGCGGCGCCATCAACTTGATGAAGGTTTCCATGCTTTCGCGCCACAGCGGATGATTGACGACCGCCGTCTTCTTCATGTCGCGCAAGTCATTGCTGAATTTCATCAGTGCGGCAATGGCGGTGTTGAATGCAAACTGGCGCAGGTCGTTCGTCACATCGCGAATGGTTTGGTGCAGGCGGCGTTCCAGTTGGCGCACGTCGGCATCGCTTGGTTGGGCGTCGCTCGGCACATCAGGCGGTGTGAGCACCATATCCCACACACGATTCAGGAAGCGATACATGCCTTCGATGCCTTGCGTGCTGAATGGCCCGCCTTCGTTCCACGGACCAATGAACATCAGATAGCCGCGCACCGTATCGGCGCCGTATTGGTCAACCAGCGCATCGGGGTCTACCACGTTGCCGCGGCTCTTGGACATTTTTTGCCCGTCGGGCCCCAGAATGACGCCCTGGCTGTACAGACGTGGGAAGGGCTCATCGAAGTCCACCATGCCCATATCACGCATGACCTTTGTCCAGAAACGGGCGTACAGCAGGTGCATCACGGCGTGTTCCGCCCCACCCGTGTACTGGTCAACAGGCAGCCAATGTTTTTGTGAGGGGTCGAAGGGCCCCTTATCGTAATGAGGGCTCAGGTAGCGATATTGATACCAGGACGAATCCACGAAGGTATCCATCGTATCCGTTTCGCGTTCAGCTGGCCCCCCACATTGCGGGCAGGTGGTATTACGGAAGCCTTCGTGGAACTTCAGCGGCGATTCACCCGTGGGGCGGAAGTCCACATCGTCGGGCAGGGTGATGGGCAGTTCTTCTTCGGGCACAGGCACGGTGCCGCAGGTGGGGCAGTACACAATGGGAATGGGCGTGCCCCAGTAGCGCTGGCGTGAAATCAACCAGTCGCGCAGGCGGTAGGTGACGTCGGCATGCCCGATGCCTTCGGCTTCCATGTGGGCGATGATGGCTTCTTTGGCTTCCTCTCCTTCGGGCGGCAGCTCAATGCCGTACTCTTTCGCCAGCGCCTCATTCCACTCATCGCGCCAATACTTGCCCAGCGTGATGCGCCCCGTCAATGGCCCGCTGTACACCATCTTGCCGGGACCCGTGTACGCTTGCGTCAGCGGCTCCCCGTTCCAATCCGGGGGCACCACAACGATGCGAATCGGCAGGTTGTACTTGGTGGCAAACTCCCAGTCGCGCTCGTCGCCTGAGGGGACAGCCATGATAGCGCCGGTGCCGTAGCCCATCAACACGTAGTCGGCAATCCAGATGGGAATGCGCTCCTTGGTGAAGGGATTGATGGCGTAGCCGCCCGTGAACACCCCCGTTTTTTCCTTTTCGGTGCTCATGCGCTCGATTTCACTTTGGCGAGCGGCTTGATACTTGTAAGCTTCGACGGCTTCGCGCTGCTCAGGTGTGGTGATTTTTTCCACCAGGGGGTGCTCCGGCGCCAGCACCATAAACGTTGCGCCGTAGACGGTGTCGGGGCGTGTGGTGAAGACTTCGATCACATCGTCCACCCCTTCGACGGGGAAGCGGATGGTTGCCCCGCGGCTTTTCCCAATCCAATTGCGCTGCATGACCTTGATGCTTTCCGGCCATTCCAGCTTTTCAATGTCATTCAGCAATTCTTCGGCATAGTTGGTGATGCGCAATTTCCACTGTTCCAATTCGCGCTTGATGACTGGTGTATCGCAACGCTCGCAGCGGCGGTCTTCGCCGACCACCTGCTCACGCGCCAGTGTCGTGTTGCACGTGGGGCACCAATCCACCGGCGCTTTCTCGCGATATGCCAGCCCCCGCTTGTAGAATTGCAGGAAGAACCACTGATTCCAGCGGTAGTATTCTGGTTCGCAGGTGATGATTTCGCGCGACCAGTCGAATGAAGGCCCCATGCGCTTGAACTGCCAACGCATGTGTTCGATGTTTTTGTAGGTCCATTCTTTGGGGTGAATGTTGCGCTTGATAGCGGCATTTTCGGCGGGCAACCCAAACGCGTCGAAGCCTATCGGAAACAGCACATTGTAGCCTTGCATACGCATAAAACGGGCGTAGGCGTCCGCCGGTGCAAACGCATACCAGTGGCCTGTATGCAAGTTCCCGCTGGGGTAGGGGAACATGGACAACAGGTAGAATTTCTGGCGCGATGGGTCATCTTGTGTGCGGTAAATCCCCATCTCTTCCCATTTTTCCTGCCACTTCGTTTCAATTTCGCGGGGATTGTACTCGATTGGCGTGCTCATGGTGCTGCTCCTGTACCCTATTTGTCGTTTCTTGATTGAGGAGATGCGATAAAAAAAGCCTTCGTCCCCTGAGGGACGAAGGCTGAGCCTCCGCGGTACCACCCTCGTTCCGGCTGCTAGGGCAACCGGCACTCGTGGGCGCTATAACGGGCGCACCCGTCAGCGGCTACTTGCCTTCACCGCTGCGACTCGCAGGCGAGTTCAGCCTGACGCGCTCCCGTGGCACGGTGTTGGGCTTCCACTCTCCCCAACTCGCTGCGGGATGGCCTACTACTCCTGCTCACCGTCTTTCACCTGATGTGGTTGTAACAAAAACGCCCGGTCGAACCAGGCGTCATCGCAGTGGAGCCGAGGGGACTTGAACCCCTGACCTCCTCAATGCCATTGAGGCGCTCTCCCAACTGAGCTACGGCCCCGTGATGAAATTTTGAAGATGGAGCTGAGGGGACTCGAACCCCTGACCTCCACAGTGCGATTGTGGCGCTCTCCCAACTGAGCTACAGCCCCTTGCACATGCGCGGGGAAGTATATCCAGAAGCGGAGATGTGTCAAATGTGGGATGGGGGCGATGAGAGAGGCGAAATGCTTTTAGTGGAGATGGGTGCGTCAAAGTAGCGCGCACCAACGTTTATTTGACTGACGCCTGGAAATGAAAATGCCCCTTTCTTTGCTCTTTTGGGCACTCTCGTGTATAGTACGCGGCCGTAGCCAGAGAAGCAGAAGGGAGGCATTGGAAACATGGAAGTCTTGCTCTTGAAAGATGTTCCCAATCTGGGATTGGCCGGTGAAATCAAAAATGTCAGCGATGGCTTTGCGCGCAACTACTTGATTCCCCAGGGGCTGGCGAAAGTTGCCACACCTGGCATTAAAAAGCAGGCTGAGCAGATTCGCCTGGCTGCTGAACGTCGCCGCGAACGTGAACGCAAAGACGCTGAAGCGCTGGCCGCACGTATTGCTGAATTGACACTCGAATTTACAGCGAAAGTTGGTGAAACCGGGCAGCTGTTTGGCTCGGTGACGGCGGCGCAAATCGCCGATCGCCTGAGTGACGCATTGGGTGTCGAAATTGACCGCCACAATCTCGACTTGAACCGCCCAATTCGCCAGTTGGGCACGTATGAAGTGCCGGTGCGCCTGGCTGGTGGTGTGGTGCAAGCCGTGAAAGTGGTGGTCGTTGGTGAAGGCGGCGAGACGGCCGAATCGTTGGGATTGACCGCCGAACAGGGCGAAACCGAGGCGGAAGCCGAAGCCGAAGCAGAAGCATAAACGCGCCCACGTTCGGGGGTTGTTCCGCAGGCCGCATAGACATCCCGCCGCAAAGGGATGAAAGGGCAAAGAAGCATGGATTCGCATCGTTCCGCGGAACTCCGCCGACAAATCGCCGAAGCACGGCGGTGCCGCCAGTGTGGAAGCACGTATGCGCAAGAGCATGTGTATGTGCTCGGCTGTCGTGAAGCGCTGTGGGCAATTGCTCTCAAATGCTCGGCCTGCGGTGCTCAGGCCATTCTCTTTTTGAATGAGCCGCCGCCGTATACGCACGAACTGACACCAGCAGAAGAACAAACCTTTTTCAACATGCCGCCGATTGGGCGCCGCGACCTCTACACCATCCAGTCAGCGCTCAATGCGGTGGAGGATGACATCAGCAGTTTGTGGCAGTAACAGCGCCGACAACAAAACGCCCCCACTTCGGGGGCGTTTTTCTTTTTTCTGCTCATGCTCATTGCGGAACCCAGCGCAAAACCCCACGCACTACTTCGGGCGCAATTGTTCCTTGCTCGGTGAGATGCGCCAGGTAGGCGGCAATCGTGGCGCGCATGAGGACGTAGGTGCTGAGTGTGGTGGGGGGATTTTCAAGCCGCGCTGTGACGGCATGGACCACCTCATCGGTGGTCGCGCCGTCTCCGACGGCGTCGCGCACCCAGGTGATGGCACGTTCAATCGCCGCACGGTTTTCCTGAACGGCGCGTTCAATGTCTTCGGTCGGCGTGCCATGCCCAGGAACAAAAATGTCGTAGGGCAGGGAGCGCAAGCGTTCAAGCGCTTCTATCTGGCGGGCAACGTTGTGGGTGAAGGGAATTTCGTACTTGTTGAGCACTTCGGTGCCGAAAAACGCATCGGCGGCAAAACAGACGTTTTCGGCGCCGATGGCGGCTTGGACAACCGCATGCCCCGAAACGTCATGCACCTGCAAGCGCATCTCGCCAATCTCCAGCAGGGGCTCTTCGGCTGGATCGTACACGTGGTCTACCGGCGATGGTTTGGCCATGAGCCACTTGTTGCGCAGTGCCGTGGGTGGTGAAGCGCCGTCAAACAGATACATCGGTTCCAGCAGTGGATAACGCAGGATGGCTTCCTCAAAACGCGGCGCCCAGACGGGCACGGCAAATTGGCGGCAGAGATAGTCGTTGCCGCCGTAGTGGTCGGCGTGGGAGTGCGTGTTGATGATGGCGATGGGGCGCAAGCCCGCGGCATCGAGGGCTTTGCGCAGCGTGCGCCCGTGGTGTTTGTCGCCCCCGCTGTCAATCAGCACGGCTTGCCCGGCGTCGTTGAACACAATGCCGACGTTGACGCTACCCGGCAGGTAGGCGGTGTGCGCCGAAAGGGTGCGCAAGTCGCTCATGGCTCCTCCACGTTGCTCCTTATTCTGTCTCGCGTGTGCGCGCCGATTGCAATGCTTCGAGCAGGAGCGGCAACAGGTGTGGATTGGCGGCGGCAATACTTTCAACGCCCAAATGCCACGGGTCGCCCTCTACGGTGGTGATAGCGCCCCCCGCTTCCGTCACAATGAGCGTGCCCGCCGCCCAATCCCACGGCGCGAGGTAGTATTCCCAATAGCCGTCCAGCCGCCCCGCGGCGACATACGCCAGGTCGAGGGCGGCGGAGCCGAGCCGGCGCACGCCTTGCACGCGCAGCGCCACGGCTTCAAATTCGGCGATGTTGTTGTGGCGCACACGGTCGCGCAGGTAGTGGAAGCCCGTTGAAACAATGCTTTCACGCAGGCGGCGGGCGTTCGACACTTGCAAGCGGCGCACACTGCCGCCGGCGTCGCGCATCCACGCGCCCTTGTCGCGTTCCGCCCAAAAAAGTTCGTCGCGCATGGGGTCGTAAATCACCCCCAGGTGGGCGCGGTCGCCTTTGTAGAGCGCAATGCTCACGCAGAAGTGCGGCAACCCGTGGGCAAAATTGACCGTGCCGTCCAGGGGGTCAACGACCCAGCGCCACTCGCTGGCGCTGGTTTCGTGCGCGCCGCTTTCTTCCGCCAAAATGGCATGTTGGGGGAATGTGCGGCGCAAGCGCTCTAAAATCAGCGCCTCGCTGGCGCGGTCAGCGTTCGTTACGGGGTCAATCTCGCTGGATTTGGTTTCCACTTCCAGCGTGCCGCCAAAATGTTCGCGAAGCACTTGCCCCGCATCGAGGGCGAGTTTGATGGCAAAGTCGCGCATGGTGTTTCCTCACTCGCTTGGTTTTTGTCCGACGTGAATGGCGATTGTGCCGAGCATCAGCCGCTTGTAGTGCACCTTCTCAAAGCCGATGGAGCGCAAGATGTTCGCCAGCGCTTCGGGCGGCGGAAAACGGCGCACTGATTCGGGCAGGTAGGTGTACGCGTCGGGAGCGCCTGCGACTAACCCGCCGATGATAGGGACGAGCCGACCGAAGTACCATTCAAAGGCTTGTCGAAAGCCGGGTGTTTGCGGCATGGTGATTTCCAGACAGACGACGCGCCCCCCTGGTTTGAGGACGCGATACTGTTCGGCGAAGCCGCGCGTCACGTCTTCGACGTTGCGCATGAGGAAGGCGCTCAACACCGTGTCGAAAGTGTTGTCGGGGAAGGGCATTTGCAAAGCGTCAGCCGCCACAAATTGCAGGCGCTTTTCGTTGCGGCGCGCGAGTTTTTGTTGCCCCACAAGCATCATTGGCAAGGCGAAATCCGCGCCAATGACGCGCGCCGAGGGGCGTTGTTCGAGCACGGCAAGCCCCAGGTCGCCCGTGCCTGTCGCCAGGTCGAGGACGAGGGCGTTCGGGGGAATATCCGCCATGGCGACCGCTTGCCGCCGCCAGGCTTGGTCGCGCCCCATGGTCATCAGGCGGTTCATCAGGTCGTAACGGGCGGCAATGCGGCTAAACATTCGGTTGACATAACTTGCTTTTTGCTCGCCATGCAGGGCGCGGCGCATGGCGTCAAGGTCGGGTGCCTGGTTCGACATAGGCGTTTCCTTCTCCTTTGTTGGTCTTTTTCAGCGAGAAGGGCGACCACTGGTCGCCCTCGGTCTCATCACTCGGCTGCGTGCGCTTCGTTCTCTTGCTCGTCGGGTGGTGCGGCGTCGTCTTCCGCTTCGGTGAGCTCATCCGCATCCTCGGCGGTTGCATCTGCTGCTGGCAAAGCCGAGGCTGCCCGCAACGCCTGCACGCGATAGCCGGCCCCGTCGGCGGCGTTCAGCAACAGGCGCCCCAGGGTGGTGACGGGCGCATGCAACGTTTCTTCGCGTGTCGCCGCATCCACGGCGGCGGTGAGGGCGATGGTTGTGCGTTCAAAGGCTTCTTTGTTGAACCACTCGACGCCCTCATATTCATGGACGTTCCAAAATTCAAGCACGCGCGGGTCGTCCAAAAGTTGCATGATAATGCTGTCCAGCAAATCGGCCAATTCGGCGTCGCTGTGTTCGTGGGGCAGGTCTTCTTCGCCCACAATGAGCATGGCGGCAATGGCGCCGGCATGGGCGAGCAGAATGTCGAAGAGGCGCATGGTCTGCCGGACCTGCCAGGTGTCGCCGCCGAGGGTGTGCAGGGTTTCTTCGATGGCTTTGCGCAACAGCCATTCATCGAGCAGGCGCTCAATGGTTTGGGATGGCGTTTCGGTGTCGTCGGTGGCGAGTGCGCCGAGCGGCGTCAACAGCACCCACAGGAGCAGGGCGTGCCAGGTGATGGTATCATCGTCCAGCAGGTCGGCGAGCGGGGCGTCGGCGTCGTTCTGCCAGTGAGCGGGCAGGCTCAGCAAGCGGCGCACGTGTGTTTCGAGCGTGTCGAGCGCCGCTTCAAGGTTGGGGTGCAGGTGGGCGAACGCCGCCATGGCGGTGTAGGTTTGCTCGGCTTGGGCACGCACGCGGGCAATCAGGGCATCGTCGGGCGTGGCGTCGGCGGTGAAGGCGCGTTGTGCGAGCAGGTCGCGCAGGGTGTCGGCGTTCAGGAACATGCGGAAGGGGTGCAAAACGGGAGCAAGTTCCATTTCACGCAGGGCTTCGGCGATGGATGGGACGCCGCGCCCCTGGAGTTGGTCGGTGAGTGTGGCGTAGTGGCCGCTTTCATCCTGAACAAATCGGAAGTCCAGGAAGACGTGGTATTCGTAGGCGCGCAGATGGAGCGTGAGCCCTTGGGTGCGCAGGGTTTCGACGCGGTAAATGTGTTCCAGATTGGTCACGTGGTCGCGGAAGATGACGTAGGTGTTGGGCGTGTCGGGTAGGGCAAGTCCCTCGGCGAGCGTTTTGGAGACAAGGTGCTTGGCGCCGTCTTCGCTCTTCACGGCAAAGAGGGCGGATGTGCGGATAGTGCCGCTTGTTTCGGCATAGCGGTTGTGATAGACCACGAGCGCGCGTTCTTCGCCCAAGCGGTTGGAATAGGCGAAGACGTTTTCATCCACCGTGCCGTCGGGCCGCCAGAAGTCGTAGAGCAGGAAGTTTTCCACGTCGGCAAAGAGACGGCGTTTGCGGAAGAGCGGGAAGATTTCGCGTTCGTGCCGACGAATGAGGTATTCGTCGGGGCTTTCGTCCAGGTAGGCACGGCGGTATTCCATGCCGTACTTTTCAACAAAGCCTTCAATTTGCCCGTGCCCCACCATGGGCAAGCCGGGCAACGTGGCGAGAAGCGTGGCAACGCCGAAGTATTTATCACCTTTGCCGAATTGCGCCACGGCGGTTTCTTCATCGGGGTTGTTCATGAAGTTGACGTAGCGCTTCAAGATTTGCGGGTCGAATTCGAGCGTGTCTTTCATTACTTTGCGGTAGCCCGCGTTGTCTTCATCGCGCAGCATGTGCATGAAGGCGCTGTTGTAGACGCGGTGCATCCCCAATGTGCGCACAAAATAGCCTTCCATGAGCCAGAACGCTTCGGCGAGCAGGAGCGTGTCGGGGGCTTCCTGCGCGACGCGGTCAACCACTTCACGCCAAAATTCGTTGGGCATCAGGCGGTCGAATTCTTCTTTGGTCATGGCGAAGGCGGCGCGTGAGGGGATACTGCCCCCTTGCCCCGGCTGGGGATACCAGAGCCGCTGGATGTGGCGCTTGGCGAGGGTCATGGCGGCGTCGAAACGGATGATGGGGAATTTGCGCGCCACGTGCAAAATTTGCTGGATGACGGCTTCGCGCACCTCGGCTTTCAGGTAGTCCAGTTGGGCGGTGTCGTTCCAGGGCGTGCTGGTGCCGTCGTTGCCGTGGTAGATGTAGCGCACTTCGCCGGTTTCGCGGTTCACCCACTTGAAGACGACGGCGGCATCGGTGCGATCGTAGTAGTGGTCTTCCAGGTAGATGCCAATGCGCGGGTTCCACGATAAATCGGGACCGTTGAATGTGTAGGATGGGAAGGGGGGGCGGTCGGTCCAGATGAAGCGGTCGGGGTATTCCATGACCCAGCGCGAATCAATGCCCATGTGGTTGGGCACCATGTCGCTGGCGAGGCGGATACCCCGTTGCCAGGCGCGGTCGCGCAGGTTGCGGTAGGCCTCTTCGCCGCCCAGCGCCTGGGCAATTTCGTAGTCGAAGAGCGCATACGCCGAGGCTTCGGCGTCGGGGTTGCCGCACAGGTGCTTGATACGTTTGGACGCGGGACTCCGCTCCCAGATGCCAATCAGCCAAAGCCCGGTGATGCCCCAACGGGCGAGTTTGTCGAGTTCTTCATCGGGAATCTGGTCGAGGCGTGAGATGTCGCGCCCGTACCAGCGCGAAAGTTGGTGCAGCCAGACGTAGGTGTTTTTGGCGATGAGGACGACGTTGGGCATCCAGTCAAGGTCGGGGCTGAAGGCTTCGTATTCTTCATCAAGGTTGATGGTGACACCGAAGGCGTCCGTTCCGTGGAAGACGGGCGCTTCGCCTACGCGTGGACCACCGGGAGCGGCATGGCGCAAGGCAAGGGCGCGTTCTTCTTCACGGGCAAAGTCCAGCCCGATGAGGATACGCCGCGCCAGGTGGGGGGGCAGGAAGTCGAGCCAGTGCTGGCGGATGTAGTCGAGTTGGGCGAAGATGGAGTGCGGCGCGATACGGCTGGGGAGCGCCAGCAGTTCCAACAGGGGTTTGTTTTCGGGTCCGAAAGGTGGTTCACGGCGGAAGAAAGCATCGAGTTCGGCGAGCAGCGGTTCGTAGGCGGTTTGGCGTGCCAGCATGCGGTCGTCGAACAAATCGCGATACCGGGTGAGGGCGGGGTTGTTGTTTTCAAGCCAGATGATGATGCTTTCTTCGAGCAAGCGTTCGCGATGGGATGCGCCTGTTTCGTCGGTGGCGGCAAGGTACTCATCGGCGGTCATTTCGCCCCGCTGGACGGGGAGCGGGGGGAACGTTTCGACGATGGCGCGCAAAGTGGTTTCAAGGGCGATGCGCCCAAGGCGTTCTTCGAGCCACGCAATGGCATCGGCGAGGGCGCGGGGGCGGCGTTCGGTTTGGTAGCGGGTGATGATGGTGTGCGCCAGTTCGTGCAAGAGCCCCATGGCGTGGAGTTCCGCGGGCGATGCCTGATGCTCCGCTGGGCGGTGGCTGTTCAGCCGCTGGGCGAGCAGGTGGGCGGTGTAGAAGTCGGTTGTCGCGACGTCGCCATTGGGCAGGAAGAAGGTTTCATCCAGAGCGTAGCGTTCGCGAAGTGCGCGTGCAATGTGCATGTCCGGCTCCTTTGTGTTGGCGTGGATTCGTTGTCGCCATTCTACGTGAGTGGTGAAAGTTAGGCAATCTGTTTTGTGGATGGTGCCGGCGGGGGAAATGCAACAACGGGGGCGCAAGGCCCCCGTTGTGTGTCCTGGCGTGCTGTGCGGTTTAGTAGTTGATGGCGAGTTCTTCGTAGAAGGGTGAAAGGTCTACTTGCGAGTAGCCGTTTTCGTCGCGCACGTCGCGCACGGCGGGCGGATTGCTGCGGTAGGACGGGATTTTCTGGCTGATGCGCTCTTCGTAGGTGGGAATGGCGCGGTTTTGCAGCAGAATACCCGTCGGGATACGGTCGCCCCATTCGTTGGCTTTCTGCATGAAGGCGAGCATTTTGGCGTTGATGGTTTCTTCGTCAGCGCCTTCGGGAATGACGGGGTCGTACCCTTCTTCTTGCACGTCGTACACGCGCGGATGCCCCAGATCTTCGCCGTTGTACCATTCTTTGGTGTGAATGTTGTTGTAGGTGGGGCAGGGTTGCAGCACTTCCAGGTAGGAAAGCCCAGGGTGCTGGATGGCTTCTTGCATGAGTTTGACGAGTTGTTTCACGTTGTAGGCGTAGCCGCGCCCAATCCACGTGAAGCCAGAGGTGAGCGCCAGCATGAGCGAGTTGATTTTGTTCTGCATGTTGGGTTCGGGCAGGGCTTTGGTCTGCATGCCCAGTGGCATGGTGGGGGCGGCTTGCCCTTTGGTCAGCCCGTAGACTTCGTTGTTGAAGAGGATGTAGGTCATGTCAATGTTGCGGCGGCCGGCGTTGACGAAGTGCGCCGCACCGATGCCCAGCCCGTCGCCGTCGCCCCCGACGGCCACAACGGTCAGTTCCGGGTTGGCGAGTTTGGCGCCTTGCGCATAGGGCAGGACGCGCCCGTGCAGGGTGTGCACGCCATAACTGCTGACGTAGTAGGGCGCTTTGCCTGAGCACCCAATGCCGCCGAAGACGGCGACCTGGTGGGGCAGCAAACCAAGTTCGGCGAGTGCGCGTTGCAAGGACGAAAGGATACCGAAGTCACCACAGCCGGGGCACCAGTCCACCGGATGGGGTGGGCGGTAAAGTTTGGGTGTTACTTTCACATTTTGCACAGTCATGGTTTCGCTCCTCTCACATGCTCGGTCGAGATGACCGCTGGTTTGTCAGGTTTATTCAAACGGGTTGCGAATGACGTAGCGGGCGTCGGTAATGTCGCCGTTGTGGATGCCGCGCAGAACGTCGGCGAGGACGTGCCCGGCAATGGGGCGACCGTTGTACTTCACCACCAGGTGGTCCACGTCGCGCCCCATTTGCTCGCGCATGAGCCGCGCCAACTGGCCGGAGTAGTTCAGTTCGACGTCCACCAGCGGCTTGGCGGTGGCGAGCAGTTCGCCCAGCACTTCGCTGGGGAAGGGGTAGAGCACGCGCACCTGGATGAACCGCGCTTCGATGCCTTCTTTGGCGAGCCGTTCAATGGCTTCGAGAATGCTGCCTTTGGTGGACCCCCAACTGATGATGGTGAATGCCGCGTCGGGGTTGCCGTAAACCTTCACCTTTTCTTCGGGGGTGAGGTCTTTGCGGATGGTTTCCAGTTTGCGCATGCGCTTTTCCATTTGTTGCTCGCGGATGGTGACGTCTTCGGTCACACGCCCGTGCACGGTGTGTTCGCCACCCGTCACCCAATGTTCGCCGCCGGGTTGCCCAAGCACGGCACGCGGCGAGATACCGCTTTCGGTGACAGCGAAGCGCGGGAAGGTGCCTTCGTGCTGTTTTTCTTCCGGGTTGTAGCGCAAATCGCGTTCAATTTTGATTTTGCTGGTGTCGAACGCCGGCAGGCTGACCGAGTTGCTTGCCAGGTTCTTATCCAGCAGGTGAATGACCGGCACTTGATACTTTTCAGCATAACTGAGCGCCTGTGCGGCGTCGTAGAACGTTTCTTCCACGTCGCCCGATGCCAGCACAATGCGCGGAAATTCGCCGTGCCCGGCGTGCACCGCAAAGAGCAGGTCACCCTGTTCGGTGCGGGTGGGCATCCCCGTGCTGGGGCTCCCGCGCTGGTAGTCGGTGATGACAACCGGCACTTCCACCGTCCCGACCCAGCCGAGGGCTTCAACCATCAGCGCAAAACCGGGGCCCGACGTGGCGGTTGCGGCACGCGCACCGGCAAGCGCCGCACCGGCGGCCATCGTGATGGCGGAGAGTTCGTCTTCGGTCTGGACGACGATGGCGGCGCCTTCACCACCGTTGCGCAGCGGGAAGTGGTTGTGCCCTTCCAGGTAAACGCTCTCGTCGGTCGCCGGGCTGATGGGGTAGTAGGTTTGCATGGTCAGCCCGCCGGCGAGTTTGCCCAGCGCGCCCGCCTGGTTGCCGTTGACGAGGATGTAGCGTTCGTCGGTCTCGCGGCGGTCGAGGCGGAACATGAACTTGGAGAGATCGTATTCGCTGCGCACGTATTCGTAGGTGGTTTCGGCGGCGGCGACGTTCAGATCAATGATTTTTTGGCGACCGGGGAACGATTTTTCAAGCGCTTTGACGACCGTGGTTTCGTCGAATTCGAGCATGGCGACGGAGATGGCGACGGCGATGGTGTTGATGGTGCGCTGCGCCACCGATTTGTGGATGCCGCGCTGTTCAGCCAGGCGCTCCATGATTTCATCGTAGGGGAAGGCGAACACCTGCACCCCGCGGCGGCGCGCGTCTTCAAGCAAGCCGGCTGTGGTGGGGGGCAAGTCGCGCTCCGCGAGGTAGGCGGCAAGGTCATCGGCGTAGCGCTTGTCAAGGTAGGTGATGCGGTCAAAGGGGACGTCGGCGTCGGCAACGTTGTACACGATGGCGCCGCCCGGTACGACGTTGACGGCGTGGCGTGCGAGCGACTCGGCTTCAAAGGTTGCCAGCAAGTCAACTGTTTCGCGGTGCGATGTGAGGCGGCGGTGTGAAACGCGCACGTCGTAGAAACTGTGACGCCCCATGATGTTGGAGTAATACTCACGACGACCGAAAACAAAGAGCCCGCCGTACATGCAGGCATAACTGAACATTTTTGCGGCCGTATCAACCCCGCTTCCCTGGGGGCCGCCGACCCGCCAGGCTAATTCTTTTCGCTCAACTGCTGCCATGATGCCTCCTTGGTTTTACAGACTATGCGTTTTGATAGAACAGCATGGACGCGCAAAATTATATCCTTTTCCACATGAAGGGCTATTCGCGACAAGAAACACCAGAAAAATGTAAGGCAGCCTGCACAACGATAGACAAAAAACCCCGACAGCGCGTTGATTGCTGTCGGGGTGAGGTGGTTTGGTGGCTTTTATGAGGCGTCGCGCCGAAATTCAAAACCATCGAGGAGTAGGTCTCCCAACCGATAGCGTTTGACGATCTTTTCTGGCGTTGCGATGATGACGTCCATCTCTGGGGAGCCAAACTCCGCCATCACAGAGCGGCACCCGCCACAAGGCGTGCCGCCGTCTTCGGTGACGAGCAAAAGGCGCCGTATGCGGCGATGCCCTTCGCTGACGGCTTTGAAGATGGCGACCCGTTCGGCGCACATGCATTGTGGGTAGGCGGCGTTTTCCACGTTGCACCCTGCAAACAGTGTCCCATCCTCAGTTTCAACGACGGCGCCCACAGCATAGCGTGAATAGGGCGCGTATGCCCGTTGACGGACTTCGACGGCGTAGCGATGCAGTTCTTGTTCAGTCATGGATGGACTCCGTTCTATGTGGTCTTCTTCGACGCAAGGGTATCAAGAGAATATGCTATCTGAGGGCGGGCGCAATCCACGCGAGATGTGAATTTTTTCATCCAACGGTATCAAAGCCGTAGTGCATGCTGGTATTCTGTGGTGGTGTTTCTTTCGCACTGGTTGAAGGTTCATCGCGCGTCGTAGCGGGTGTCTCTTCTTCCTCTAATGAAGCATCGGGCGGCAGTTTTTGGACGTGTACCTTGGTAATGCGCCGCTCATCCCGTTCGACAACGCGCAGACGTGCGCCGTCAATGATTTCTTCGTGCCCGACTTCGGGAATATCGCCAAGCAGGGCGTACAGCAAGCCGCCGATGGTGTCGCTCGTATCGGTGGGCAAGGCAACATTGAGAATGCTGTTGATATGGTCAATGTCGGCGTGCGCATGGCAAAGCAGTTCCGTGGGCGAAAGGTGTTCGATTTCGGGGGCTTCTTCATCGTATTCGTCTTGAATATCGCCCACGATTTCTTCCATGATGTCCTCGATGGTCGCAATGCCGGCTGTCCCGCCGTATTCGTCCACCACCACCGCGAGGTGCATATGTTGTTGCTGCATTTCTTTCAGCAGACGGTCGAGTTTTTTGCTTTCGGGCACAAAAAGCGGTTGGCGCAAAATACCGCTTTCGGCGATGGTGCAGTGCAAATGCCCCGCCTGCAACGGTTTGAAGAGGTCTTTGGCGTAGAGCAAGCCCACAATGTTGTCAATGTTATCGCGGTAGATGGGAATGCGTGAATGCCCTTCTTCGAGAATGAGGGCAATTGCATCGGCAAGGGTGGCCGTTTCCGGCAGGGCGACAATGTGAATACGCGGTGTCATCACTTCGCGCACGTTGGTTTTGTCCAGGTCCAGAATGCGCTCAATCATGCGGCGTTCATCTTCGGGAAGCCCTTCAACGGCTTCGGTTTCGCCGACGATGGTCGCCAGAATACGGATTTCGTCATCGCTCAGGATGTTGATTTGGGGGTCTTCCTCGCTTTCTCGTTGGGGTTCCAGCCCAAGCAGGCGTTCGTAGAAGGCAAGAATAGGCTTGCTCAGCCAGAGAAGCCCTTGAATCAGGTAGAAGATGATGTCGGCGTTCCGTGGGCTGATGTGCCGCGCCAATGTTGCGGGCAAAATGTGCCCGACGGCAAGGAAGACCAGCATGATGACGCCGAAGAACGCCCAGGGTGACCAGGGCAGGCGTGTTGCGCTGGGCATGAGGGCAACGAAAGCAACCATGAGCAAGGGCAGGCGCACCGCCGCAAAGGCGAGCGAGGCGTGCAGTGGATGGTCGCGCAGGTGGGTGGCGAGTGAGCGGTGCTTGTCGGTGAACAGTTGGCTGCGCGGATAGGTGCGCAAGACCGTTTCGGCATAGGTGACAAACGCATAGAGGAAAAGGACTATCACAACAAGAACAAGCGCAAGCGGGGAACTACTGTCAGGTTCCAATGTGATCATCTCCTTTCGTCTGATTTCACCCTATGGGAATACCGTTTTCTTCACCAACCAGTTTGACGCCGTCGGCAAAATCGCGGTTGTAGAGCCGTACACCGCTGAGCAGGCAACCGCGCCCCGTCGTCACGTTGGAGAGATGGGTGAATGGGCCAATGTAGTTTTCTTCGCCGATAATGGTCAGCCCATCCAGGTGGACGTGCGGCTCAATCAGCGTATCGCGCCCCACGCGCACATGCGGCCCAATGAAGACGGTTTCGGGTTGGACGAGCGTCACGCCTGCGCGCATGAGGGCTTCGCGCCGCCGATTGAGCAGAACGCGCGTGGCGGTGGCGAGTTGCACGCGGTCGTTGACGCCGAGCACTTCTTCGGGGTCTTCGGCGACGATCGCGGCGACGGGCAACGCATCTTCGACCGCCAGCGCAACCATGTCAGTCAGGTAGTATTCGCCCTGCGGGCTGAGTGGAACGTCGTCCAGGCGCGCCCATAGCCAATCGGCGCGGAAGGCGAGAATACCGCTGTTGCATTCACGGATGCGGCGCTGTTCCTCGGTGGCGTCTTTGTGTTCCACGATGGCTACCACGCGCCCGTTGGCGTCGCGCACGATGCGCCCGTACCCTGTGGGGTCGGGCGGCTCGAAGGTGAGCAGGGTCACGGCGGCATTGGCTTCGGTGTGGCGCGCAAGCAACGTGCGCAACGTTTCCGGCCGAATGAGCGGCGTATCACCATAGAGCACGAGCACGGTGTCTGCGCGCCCTTCCAGCAGTGAACGGGCTTGCGCCACGGCATGCCCTGTGCCCAACTGGCGGGCTTGCAGGGCGTAGCGCACGCCGTCGCCCACAAGGTCGCGGACTTGTTCCGCGCCGTGCCCGACCACCAGCACCAGTTCGGCGGGGTTGAGGGCGCGGGCGGTTTCGATGACTTCTTCAATCATTGCGCGGCCGGCAACCGGGTGCAGGACTTTGGGTAGGCGGGATTTCATGCGGGTGCCTTGTCCGGCGGCCAGGATAATCGTTGCCAGTTTCATGGGTGTGTCGTCCTTTCGTGGGGAATGAAGTGAAACAAAAAGAGACCCGCGCACCGGTGGAATTGTTGCGAAACAGTGTCAGCCGGGCGGGTCGTCCAGCACATGGCGATATTGAGTTGGTGGATGGATAGGTCTGCGAGTTGTTTCTTCACAGTCCTCGGCAAATTGGTTCAACTCCTTACCTGGTAGGATATTCAAAACGGCCAGAAAGTCCAGAAATTTTGTGAAACGGGGGGCGAAAATCGGAGAGCGCGCCTGTTTGAGCGAGAGAGGGCTTTCTTTGTAGGGAAAAGGCGCGCCATCGCTTCCCATTTGCTCACTTTTTGAGGTTGTGTTATACTCCCAAGCCGCTGTCGAAGAACAACAAAACGCCCGCCACGAGGGCGTTTTTCTGTGTGAATTTAGCCAAAGGGAGTGACAACAATGGCCGACCTGGTACAGGCTCTCGAATCAGAAGTGTTGGAACAATTGGCCGCCAAAAAGGACGTGCCCCGTTTGCGCCCTGGTGATATTGTGCGCGTCCACCTGCGCATTGTTGAAGGCAATAAGGAGCGTGTGCAGGTCTTCCAAGGGACCATTATTGCAATCAAGGGGCGCGGGGTCAACCGCATGATTACGGTGCGCCGCATTGCTTCGCACGGCGTGGGGGTCGAACGTATCTTCCCCGTCTATTCGCCGCGTGTGGAGAAAATCGAAGTGGTACGCCACTCGAAGGTGCGCCGCGCCAAACTCTACTACCTGCGCGACCTGACCGGCAAGAAGGCGCGTTTGCGCCAGCGCTTCATTTCCGAAGACAAGGAATAGCAACGGTTTCCTTGCGAACGAACAAAACGCGCGTGGTTTTGCCACGCGCGTTTTTGTTTTCCTCAGAAAATTTCAAAGTAGCGTTCAATCTCCCATGTTGAGACGTGCGCCCGATAGTCGTCCCATTCACGCCGTTTGGCTTCGATGAAGCGGCTCAACAGGTGCGGACCCAGCGCCGACGCAATCACCTCGTCTGATTCGAGTGCGTCCAACGCTTCGGCGAGCGAGTTGGGCAAAAGTTCCAACGGGCGCGAGAGACGGCGGGCGTCCAGGTGGAAGAGGTCTTCTTCGGCGGGTGGTGGTGGTTCAAGTTGGCGGCGGATGCCGTCCAGCCCGGCGGCGAGCATGGCGGCAAAGGCGAGATAGGGGTTTGCCGATGGGTCGGGGCTGCGCAGTTCGACGCGCGTGCTTTGCCAGCGCCCGGTGCTGATGCTGGGCACGCGGATGAGCGCCGAGCGGTTGAAGCGCGCCCACGAGACATACACGGGGGCTTCGTAGCCGGGCACGAGGCGCTTGTACGAGTTCACCGTCGGCGCGACGACGGCGCTCAATGCGCGGGCGTGCGCGAGTTGCCCGGCGATGAACCAGCGGGCGATGGCGCTCAATCCGTATTCGCCATGCGGGTCCACGAAGGCGTTTTCGCCTGTTTCAAGCCGCACAAGGCTTTGGTGGGTGTGCATGCCACTGCCGTTGATGCCGGAGATGGGTTTGGGCATGAATGAGGCGTACAACCCGTTGCGCTGGGAAATGGTTTTGACGGCGATGCGCAAGGTGACCACGTTGTCGGCGGTGCGCAGGGCGTCGTCGTAGCGAAAATCTATTTCGTGTTGCCCAGGGGCGACTTCGTGATGGGTGGCTTCCACTTCGATACCGAGGGCTTGCAGGGCGTTCACCATTTGGCGGCGCACGTCGAGCCCCAAATCGGTGCTTTCGTCGAAATAGCCGGCGCCGTCATGCGGTTCGAGGATGGGGCGACCGCTGGCGTCGCGCTTGAAGAGGAAGAATTCGGGTTCGGGACCCGTTTGGTAGCCAAAACCGAGCTCGGCGGCTTCGGCGAGCGCGCGCCGCAACACCTCGCGCGGGTCGCCTGGGAAGGGGTCGCCGTGCGGCGTGTACACGTCGCAGATGATGCGGGCGGTGGCTTGTTCGCGCCGTTCCCATGGCAAGATGGCGAAGGTGCTCAGGTCGGGTTTCAGGTACATGTCGCTTTCGGCGACACGTGCAAAACCTTCAATGGATGACCCATCGAACCAGACGCCGTGGGTGATGGCGTCTTCCAATTTTTCGACAGGAATGGTGACGTTTTTGACGTGTCCGACAATGTCGGTGAATTGCAGACGGATGAAGCGCACATTTTCGGCTTCGATACGCGCCCAAATCTCCTCGAATGTTGGCATAGGCATGCTCCCCTGCTTTGTCGCCAGGCGCAAAGGCGGCGTGTGCTTGCCGACACACGCCGCCTCGGTTGGAATGCGCGCCGCAGTCTAAACGTCGAAGTAGAGCACGAATTCTTGCGGATGTGGACGCAAGCGCACCGCGTCAATTTCCTCAGTCACTTTGTAGCGGATGTAGGCGTCCAGTACGTCTTCGGTGAAGACGTCACCGCGCAGCAAGTACTCGTGGTCGGCTTTGAGTTCTTCAATGACGGCTTCGAGTGAGCCGGGCGTGTTCTTGATGTGGGCGGCTTCTTCCGGTTCCAGGTCGTAGAGGTCTTTGTCAATCGGTTCGCCCGGATCGAGGCGGTTTTGGATGCCGTCCAAGCCTGCCATGAGCAGTGACGCAAACGCCAGGTAGGGGTTCGCCGATGGGTCGGGGGCGCGGAATTCGATGCGCTTGGATTTCGGGCTCTTGCTGTACATGGGAATGCGGCAAATGGCCGAGCGGTTGCGCTGGGAATAGACGAGGTTGATAGGGGCTTCATAGCCCGGCACCAAGCGCTTGTACGAGTTGGTGGTGGGGGCGCAGAACGCCAGCAGGCTCGGCGCGTGCGTCAGAAGCCCACCAATGTAGTGCACAGCGGCTTCGGAGAGTTGGGCGTAGCCCGCTTCATCCCAGAAAATGTTGACGCCGTCTTTCCAGATGCTTTGGTGGACGTGCATACCACTGCCGTTGTCGCCATAGAGCGGCTTGGGCATGAACGTCGCCGTCAATCCATGCTGGCGCGCCACGTTTTTGATGATGTACTTGTACATCATGATGCGGTCTGCCATGCGCACGAGGGTGTCAAAGCGCAAGTCAATTTCGCCCTGCCCGGCGGTGGCCACTTCGTGGTGATGCAGTTCAACCGGAACACCGGCGGCTTCGAGCGCCAGCACCATGCGGCTGCGCACATCTTGCAAGGTGTCGGTGGGCGGCGTGGGGAAGTAGCCGCGCTTGGGCGGAATTTGCGCGCCCAGGTTGGGGCCAAGGTCTTTATCGCTGTTCCACCAGGCTTCGGGGCTGTCCACTTTGTAGAACGCCTGGTAGGGATAGGTGCCGTAGCGCACATCGCTGAAGACGAAAAATTCAGCTTCGGGCCCCCAGTAAGAGGTGTCGCCGATACCGGTTTGCTTCAAGTAGGCTTCGGCTTTTTTGGCGATGTAGCGCGGGTCGCGCGTGTAGGGTTGCAGGGTGATGGGGTCGTACACGTCGCAGATGATGGCGAGTGTCGGGACTTCGAGTACCGGGTCTACGAACGCCGTCGTCGGGTCGGGGAGCAGAAGCATATCGGATTCGTTGATGGCCTGGAACCCGCGGATGGACGAGCCGTCAAAACCAAGCCCTTCTTCAAAGAGGTCTTCATCTATGAGGCGGACGGGCACGCTGAAATGTTGCCAGGTTCCCGGCAAGTCGGTGAAGCGGAAATCCACCATTTGGATGTTGTGTTCTTTGATGGCGTGAATAACGTCTTTTGGGGTTTTGCAGTCGAGAGCCATGGTTGAAAATTCCTCCCAAAGTTGTCTGGTTGGTTGAAGTGCCTCAAGACGCTCTCAGCATAGCAAAGTGCCCATATGAATCCTACGGCTTTTTGGCTAAAAGTCCCTGGGTCTTGTTTGTGCATGTTGCACAAATGACAGGCGTGGAATGGACCGCGTGGGTGTCGCTGCGCCTGTGGGGGTGCCCATATGCCCCTTGGCGGCGTGGCTTGGGCGAGAAGAGGGGCAGCCGGCGTTTGTGCACTTTGAAAAAGCAGGCGCGGTCAATCGGGGGTGTGCAAATGGGGTTCAACCAGGGGGCGCAGATAGAGAGCCAGATGGAACCGGAAAGCGTCTTCGGGGTCGAGAGGGTCAAGGTGGGTAATGTCTTTGATGCGTTGGAGACGGTAGGCGAGTGAGTTGCGGTGCAGGTGAAGCGCGGCGGCGGTGCGGCTGATGTTGCCGCGGTGTGCCAGAATGGTTTCCAGCGTGTGCAACAGGTCGGTGTTGTGTTCGCGGTCGTAGGCAATCAGTGGGGCGATGGTTTGGGCGTAGAATTCGAATAGTTCGGGATTGCCGTCCAGGTGGCGGAAGAGGCGGTAAAGCCCCATGGCGGTGTAGCGGAACGTCTGCCCATGTCCAAAGAGGCGCACACCGAGCGCGAGCGTATCTTCGGCTTGCGTGAGCGCGTCGCGCAAGCCGTCCAGCCCCTGGCGAACCTCGCTCACCGCCAGCGTCAGCGGTTGACCATTCCACGCGGCGCGGCAGGCGTCCAGCCATTCGTTGAGCCCGACGAACCGGGCGGCATTTTCTGTGCCGAGCAAAATCGCCAGGCGGTCGGGGCGATTGATGGTGAGGGCGTTCCAGTTGTGGCGTGCCGCCAGGTCGCGAATGCGGCGCGCCCATAAGTCCCACTGCGTTTCGGTGGGCGTGGCGGCTAGAATCACCAGGTGGGCGCCGTCAATCTCGTAGCCCAGCCCGCGCGCCCGCGCCCGAATGATGTCGGGGTCTTCGCGGGCGGTGATCGCGTCGAGGATGTCGGCGTGGATGGCGTGTTGGACGGCGCTAATGGCGCGAAGTTTGGAGAGTTCGAGCGAGAGGGCGGTTGCCGCTTGTTCAACAGCAAGTTGTGTGAGGCGGTCGAAGTTGTCGGCGTTCGTGTTGAAAAGGCGCAAGGTGGCAATGGTGGCGCCGTCGTTGTCATGAAGTGCGTGGGTGTACACAGGCCACGTGATGGGGCTGTGGGGAGCGTCCATGTGCGGCGGGGCGTGGCGCAGGGTTTCCCCCCCGACACTGAGTTCGACCAGATGCCCGGTGAAGGTTGCCAGCGCCTGCAAGACCGCGTCGAGTCCCTCTTCGTGCGCTAGCAGGGCTGTGAAACGGCGGAGCAGTTCGGCGCTACGGGTTTCTTCCTGAATTTCACGGTCAATCAGCAGGCGCACAACAGCGCGCGCTGTGCGCTGAAGGTCTTCTCCGGCGGGCAGGATGAAGAGCGGCAACCCGTTCTGTTCGGCGGCGCGCAGGGCGCTTTCGTCAACCTCGCTGTTCACCGCCAGCCCGGACACAGGAATCTCGGCAAGGGCGTGGACAACACGTTCAAGCCGCAACAGGGGGTTGATAGTGCGTGCGGCGCGCATGTCCAGGATGGCGAGTTCGTCCGCGTTCAACTCAGGGAAAAGCGGGAGCGTGGGGTTGCTGGTGCGTACCCAGCGGACAGAGCGCACAAGCCCAATGCGCCCGGCGACGAGCCGCGTGCCCAAGGGCAGGGCAAGCCGCCAGACGTCACGCATGGTTTGGGTGACCAGTTCGCTTGAAGGCATAGCAGTTTAGGCTGGATTCTTGGTTGGCTTTGTGCAGATTGTAGCATAACAGGGCGGTGCGTGGGAAGGTATGCCCAATCATGCCGAAAACGCGACGGTTCTTTCTGTGCAATGTGCACAGTTTGGGGCGAGGCGCGCCCAGATGGGTGAGCCGGCGGGGTTTAGGGGGACTGTTCAATCAGCGGAAGGAACAGGCGTTCCTGCGGCGGGGTGAGGGGGGCGAGCGGTTCAAAGAGTGGACCGGCAAAACAGGGGTAGGTTTCGGGCGTGGGTTCGCCGTTCACCGTCCAGCAATAAAAGCCGTTGGCGTCGTCGCCGCTGGCGTCGGTTTGCATTTGCGGCACGTACCAGAGCACGATGTTGGTGTCGGCGGCGGCTTCACCGTCAATGAAGAGGTCGGGACCTTGCTGGTGGTTATCATTGCAACAGCCCCCAATGGAGCCTAAGTCGCTATCGCCTTCGTCGGGGTGATGGCGGGTGAGGTAGATGTAGGCGTAGTCGCCGCGTTCTTCGGGGGCGAACAATCCGGGTTCGCCGGGGATGAGGCGGTAAGCGGTGTTGGTAAGCGTATCGCTGATGACCCAGTTGGTGGTGGGGGTGTTTTGCAGCCACCATGTTTCGGTTGCGGCTTCGTTCCACGTTTGCCCGTTATCGTTCGATGTGCGTAGGGTATCGTGGTTGTCGCCGTCCAGGGCAATGTCAATGCGCAGCACAGGGCGATAGACCGGGTCGGTACTGCACCCACGCCCATATGCGCCCCCCACAATGCGAAAACGCCCATCGGTGAAGAATTGCATGTGTTGCTCGTAGCGATAGTTGCACGATGCGCCCCAGTTGCTCATGCGAAAATCTTGCACGATTTCAAAGCCGAGATAGGCGTTGCTGGCGTCGCGCAGGTCGCGCACTTCGGTTTCGCCATACGGGGCTATGGCAAAACCCCCGCCGCCGTCGCCGCAACCGGTTGAATCGCGGAAGCCGGTTGTGCCGTAGTCCACGTGCCATTCGACGAGTTTGGCGCTGGTGAGCAGGGTGTGCGTGTAAAAGGAGACGTCGAAAATGCGCAAGCCGTCGGTGGACGTGGTTTCGTAGGCGAGCGACCAGCCGTCGCGTTGGACGGTGCCGGGTTGGGGGCATGTTTGGGCGGTAAAGCGGATGGACGCCCCGTCTTCCGCCACAGTGGTCCAATTGGTGCCCACCAGGCGTTCATCGGTGAGGTCCACGATGGCCCACAAGATACGGTTCCCCACGCGGAACGTGGGTCCCACACAGAGATGGCCTGCTTCGCAAACGGAGTTGACCATGTCGGCGTCCACCGGCGCCATGTCCACGCTGGTGGGGCGAAAGCCGAGCGCACGTTGCACTTCAGGGGCGTTCAGGGCGATGGCTTGGGCGCGTTCGGCGAGGCGTTTGTTGATGCCGGGGCGCACGCCGGGCTGGTAGAACACGTCCAGCACCGTGCGGCTGTTGACATTGACGATGGCGATGACTGCGGCGTCTGCCTCGAAAACGTAGAGTTCCACCTGGCGGCAGTCTATCTCCGGTTGGCGGCATTCGGCGGCGCTGGGGGGAACGTCGGTGCGGAGACGGCGCACGCCAAAAACCTCGCTTCGACGCCCCGCCGTGTACGCCTGAACGCGCGGGTCGGCAAGCGCAAGGTCTTGGGCGAGGCGTTGTTCGGGTGAAAGCGTGTCCGTGAGCGGGTAGGCGGCGGGTTTGCCGCGCAGTGGGCTGGGCGCGTTGTGCAATGCCCACCATACCATGATGGACAGCACGCCGAGCATGAAAAGCAGACGGGCAATGAGTGGGCGGGACACGCGCTCCCTCGCTTGGCTTGGTTTCGCTGTTTACGGAGAAACCCAAGTGTAGCATGGCGGACGCCCAGGGAGAAAGCGCGTGCGTTTCAGGCGTGTTGCCCCGATTTGAACGCGGCATGCAGGGCTTCGACGACGGTTCCGCACGGGATGACGTGAATGCCCTCGGCGCGCACGGGGCGGCTGGTTTTGGGCACCAGGCAATGGGTGAAGCCGAGTTTCGCGGCTTCGCTCAGGCGCTTTTCGAGTTGCCCGACGGGGCGCAATTCGCCGCCCAGCCCAATTTCGCCAATGGCCGCCATGCGGCGCGAGATGGGTTTTTCGCGATAACTGCTGGCAATGGCGAGGGCGACGGCAAGGTCGGCGGCGGGTTCGGCAATGCGGAGCCCACCCACCACGTTGACAAAGATATCCTGGTTGTGGAGTTTCAACCCCACGCGCTTGGTCAATACCGCGATGAGCAGATAGAGCCGATTCAGGTCGAAGCCGGTGGCGGTGCGGCGGGGTTGGCTGAACGCGGTGGTGGTGCTGAGCGCCTGAATTTCCACCAGCAACGCGCGCGTGCCTTCCAGCGTGACGGCGATGGCGGCGCCTGTGGGGTCGGCGCGGTGGTCGCCCAGGAAGAGTTCACTCGGGTTGGCGACTTCGAGCATGCCGCGCTCCGCCATTTCAAAAACGCCCACTTCGTGCGTGCTCCCAAAGCGGTTTTTGACGCTACGCAAGAGGCGGTAGGCGTGCAGGCGGTCGCCTTCCAGATAGAGCACGGCGTCCACGATGTGTTCCAGCACGCGCGGTCCGGCGATGTCGCCGCTTTTGGTCACATGCCCGACGAGGAAAATGGGGATGTTGAGGATTTTGGCGGTTTGCAGCAGACGGGCGGCGCATTCGCGCACCTGTGTGACCGAGCCGGCGCTGGACGCGAGCGAATCGAGATAGACGGTTTGGATGGAGTCCACAATGACAGCGCGGGGGTGCAGATGCTGGATGTGGGCGACGATGCGTTCCAGGTTCGTTTCGCTCAGCAGGTACAAGTCGGCGGCGTGGATGCCCAGGCGTTCGGCGCGCATGCGAATTTGATGCGTGCTTTCTTCCCCTGAGACGTAGAGCACAACGCCCTGACGTTCCGCTAACTCGCCCGCTACTTGCAAAAGAAGCGTGCTCTTGCCGATACCGGGATCGCCGCCGATGAGCACCAGCGAGCCTGGGACAATGCCGCCGCCTAGCACGCGCGCAAACTCGCGATTGGTTAGCGGGATGCGCTGCATGGCTTCGGCTTCAACTTCGGTCAGGCGGCGGGGTGGGTTGTCGCTCGCCCCGAGCCAGGTTTGGGCGGTGTGCCGCGTTGATGGTTCGGGCGCGATTTTGAACTCTTTGAGGGAGTTGTACGCGCCACACGTCAGGCACCGCCCCCCCCATTTGGGATGTTCGGCGCCGCATTCTTCACAGACGTAAACGGTTCGGGCTTTTTTGCGTGCCATAAGTTTGCACTACGCTCGCTTGTGTTGTGATGTGTTGCGTGTCGCACGGACCAAAATGCGGTCGCAGTTGCCGCATTGGACAAGGTCGCCCCGTTGAACGGCGATGATTTTTTGTTGGGAGACGGCAACGCCGCACAGACCGCACACCTCGTCTTGCAAGGGAGCGACGACGGGCAAGCCCTTGCGTGCTTTCAGGTATTCGTAGCGTTCGATGTCAGCCGCGTTGATGGTGGCGCGAAGTTGGGAGACTTTCTTCTGCATGACCGCAAGATAGCGCGTGAGTTTTTCTTCGGCTTTTTGCAGTTTGGCGCGGCGTTTTTGCCAATCGGCTTCGGCGGCGCGCAAGGCTGTCGCGGCTTCGTCGCGCACCTGCTTGGCGCGTTCTGCAGCTTCTAGTGCTTGCAGCACTTCATTGGAAAGATGATTCTGGCGCTCTTTCAGGTGGTTCACTTCTTCCTGAATGGCGCTGAGCTCTTTCGGGTTGCGGACGGAGCCGTTGTAGAGCCGTTCTTCTTCCTGGCGAATTTTGGCTTCGACCTGCGACAGTTCATCTTCGAGTTCGCGTTGGCGTTGCCGGGCTTGCACATAGGCGACTTCGGCCTCTTCAAAATCGCGTTGCGCTTTGGCAAGTTTGCGTGAGCCGCGTAGCGCCTTCTGTACTTGACGTAATTTCTCTTCTTTTTCGGCGATGTCTTGTTCCAGCTGTTGGAGTTCAAACAGCAGATGTGCCGATGTCGTCATCGTTCACTCCTCACTTGGTTGGCAAGTAGGTGAAAGGCGTGGTGGCGATGCGGCTGATGGTGACGCTGACGCCAAGCGGGCGCAGATGGTCGGCCAGCAGGGCAAGCACGGGGGCTTCGCTGTAGAAGTGGTCGGCTTCGATGAGGGTCAGCCCGATGGCGCGTGCGTCTTGCGCTTCGTGGTATTTGACTTCACCGGTGATAAAGCATGTGCAACCGGCGGCGCGTGCCTGGTGAATAAAAGCCGCCCCGCTCCCACCAAGCAAGGCGGTGCGGGTGTGTGTGGTGTGCCCAGCGTCGGTGATGCGCGGCGAGGGTGTGCCGAGACGGGTATGGACGCGTTCGGCGAGTTCGGCGGTGGTGAGTGGTTCGTGCTCGCAAATCACACCGAAGCCGAAGGCGTCGGGAGCGTGCGGCAAGGGGGCAAGCGCACTTTGCCACGAAAGCCCGAGGGCGTCCGCCAAGGCGGTGCTCACGCCGGGGTTGGCAGCGTCCAGGTTGGTGTGGGCGCTGTAGACGCCAATGCCGGCACGGATGAGTTCGGCGATCAGGTGTCCTTGGGGGGTGGCGGTGTCAATGCGTGAAAGCGGGCGAAAAATGAGCGGGTGGTGCGACACGATAAGGTCGGCGTTGTGCGTGCGTGCTTCATCCAGGACGGCGGCGTCGAGGTCGAGTGTGATGTGCACGCGTGCGACGGACATGGTGTCGTCGCCGATTTGCCAGCCTACATTATCCCATGATTCCGCCCAGGCTGGGGGGGCGAGCGTTTCAATGGCTTCTCGAATGGCTTGCGCGGTGAGCATGCTTTCTCCTGCGTGGTTGGTTCGCTTTCATTGTACCGGAGGCACTTTCTCGGGCAAACCGTTGGGGATTGTCAAGGTCTTTTCTTCTTTTACAATGCGCGCTCATCAATTGAGCAGCGGAGTGTTTGGATGCAAACGGCTATCATTCTTCCCACCTACAACGAACGTGAGAATGTGCCACAGTTGGTTGAAGAGATTGCCCGCCTGGCGCTCGGCGCGGATGTCATCATTGTGGACGATAACAGCCCGGATGGAACAGGGGCTGTGGCGGACGCCTTGCGTGAGACGTATGGATGGGTACACGTCCTGCACCGTGCCGGAAAATTGGGGCTGGGCACGGCGTACAAAGATGGGATGCGGTATGCGCTGGCGCGCGGTGCGGAGCGTATCATCACGATGGATGCCGATTTTTCGCACCATCCGCGCTATCTGCCCGACATACTGGCGGCGAGTGAGCGCTACGATGTGGTGATTGGTTCGCGCTATGTTCCCGGCGGCGGAACGGCGAATTGGCCGCTTTCGCGTGTGCTGCTGAGTTGGACGGCGAACATGGTGGCGCGGTTGGTGTTGGGTTTGCAAGCGCACGATTGCACAGCGGGCTTTCGGTGCTATCGGCGGCATGTGCTGACGGCGCTCGATTTGGAGCGCATTCGTTCAAATGGGTATTCTTTTCTGGTGGAAATGCTCTTTTACTGTCAGCAAGCAGGCTGGCGGATTGGGGAAGTGCCCATTTTGTTTGAAGACCGGCGGCAAGGTGTCTCCAAAATCTCGCGGCAAGAAATCTACAAAGCCGCTTTGACCGTGTTTCGCTTGCGGTTGGCTGGTGGTGCAGAAAAGTAGCCATAAAGTCGCATTGCATGGGGCGTCAAAAAAGGGCATGCTGAACATGTGAGGCAATGCTTATTTTTCATTGACGCTCAGGAGTAGAATATGGTATACTGGCATACAGATGAAACAGACCAAGACCCGTTGGCGGCTGAATGGGCGAAGCAGTTTGTCAACACCAGGCGGCAAGAAGCCTTTTGGGCGCTCTGGTGGACCGAAGAGACGGCGCTCCGCCTTGCTCGCTTTTTGAGCGACGGTCCTGGTCAATTGTTGGCGAACGCAACATTTGAAATCAACGCTTGTCTGCAACTACTCGATACGTCTCCCGATGTGGCGCGAAGTGGTCTTGAAGCCTTGCGTGATGAATTACAGCAAGGTTTGCGCGATGTGCAGGCGTTGGTCAATGGGCTGTATCCACGCACACTATTCGAATTGGGATTCCATGCGGCGTTGAAGGCGTTTCAAGAAGCGCTTGATGGGCAAACGGCTGTCCGCATTGTCTGGCAGAATGAATTGACGCGGCAACGCTATCCGTCGTTGTTTGAATTAGTTGCCTTTCGGGTGGTGCAGGAACTGGTCTTTGCGGTACTTTATTGGGGAAATAGCAATTCGTTGCACGTTGCCTTGCGTGAGAGCGACCAGGGTATCGAAATGTATTTTGAGGATGATGGTGCACCGGTGACGTTGGCGCTGGATTTTGATGCTGAACCCGATATGCGGGCATTGGCATTATTGAGCGCATGGGAACGGGTACGATGGCTGGGGGGACGCATGCATGTCGAAAATGGCAACCCTCAGGGGACGCGGGTTGTCGTGCACCTTCCAATGCGCCATGAAGAAAAGTGAAGGGGGCCGTTGTGAGGAGTGGAGAACAAATCGAGCGTATTCGGGTCGTCTTGTGTGATGACCACCCATTGTTTCGGCGTGGATTGCGCAACACATTGGAAATAGACCCGCAAATTGAGGTGGTGGCTGAGTTGTCCAGCGGCGAGGATGCCACCGAGCGCATTTTGGAAATTGAGCCGCATATTGTTCTTATGGATATCAACCTTCCCGGCAAGAATGGTTTGCGTATCACCCGGGAAGTGACTATGCAGAACAGCAAAATTTATATTATCATTCTCACAGCATATCATGATAAAGAGCAATTATTCCACGCTATTCGTGCCGGTGCTTCCGCTTATTTCCCCAAAGATGTTGACCCTGAAACCTTGCTGAACGCTATTCACAAGGTGTATGAGGGGAAATATGTGGTCAATAATCAGGTGATGAGCGAGCAGCAGATGGCGGCTTGGTTGCTCAAGCAGTTTGAGGAAATGGCGCTTTACGGCACGGCGGATGAAGATGCGTTTGTTCCCTTATCGCCGCGTGAAATGGAGATTTTGACGCTGATCACCAAAGGCTATTCAAATAAGGAAGTAGCACACCATTTGGGCATCAGCCGCCAAACCGTCAAAAATCATATGACCTCCATTTTGCGCAAACTGCAGGTGAACGATCGGACACAGGCGGCCGTGTATGCATTGCGCCACGGCTGGATTCGCTTGGATGAAATTGATGATGAGGATGAAGGGTAGGTATGCAACAGCAAACAGGATTTTTGCGAAAACTGGCTGATTTGCGGACCGATGCTGCGCAAGAGCTGGAGCGTATTCAAGGTGAATTGCGAGAGTTGGATGTCTTGATTCGGCAAAGCACCGCGGAAGTGGAGCGTCTGGCGCAGCGGAATTTGCAGGCACAGAACCGTGTACGGCAAATGGAGATGAACTTTGATACTGTGCCGCGCGAAGATATTAAAGCCCTTTACACGGCGGCGCATGAAATGCAAATGCGCTTGTTCATGATGCGAAGCCAGATTGAACAGTTGCAGAATAAGCAGCGCATTTTGGAACAGTATGCTGAAATGCTCCAGCGGGTTGTCGAGTTTGCCGATACGGTTGAATCTGTTCCGGGGACGTCGGCTTTGCGATTGAGTGATGAAGAAGGCGAGTTTGTGCCGCTGGATAGCATGGCTATGGTGGCGCAACTCATTGAAGCCCAAGAAAGCGAACGCCTCAATCTGGCGCGCCAGATGCACGATGGCCCCGCGCAATCGCTGACGAACTTGATTTTGCAAGCCGAAGTCTGCCAGCGGTTGTTTGATATGGATGCTGACCGTGCACGTGTCGAGCTGAATAATCTCAAGAATGCGGTCAATACGACATTTCAGCAGATTCGCGATTTCATTTTTGATTTACGCCCCATGATGTTGGACGATCTGGGGTTGGTGCCTACGGTCAAGCGGTATGTTGAAGCACTGCAAAAGAAAGTCCCGTTTGCCATTCGCTTGCAAGTCTTCGGCGATGAACAGCGCTTTGACCCAACGATTGAAATCACACTTTTCCGCACGCTGCAAGAATTGCTGCGCAATGTCGAGCGCCACGCGAATGCCAGCAATGTGTTAGTCACGTTGGATCGCCAAGGGGATGAAGTGATCCTCACTGTTGAGGATGATGGCGTTGGTTTTGATGTGGGTTCGGTCTTGCGGACGTCGGCGCAACAAAAACGCATTGGCTTGACGACCTTGCAAGAGCGTATTGAAATGTTGCAGGGCAAAATGCAGGTGGACAGCGCCGCGGGGCGCGGGACGCGTGTCCAGGTGCGTATGCCGGCGTTGACGCCAACCGAGCATACCTCGCCGCGCTTACCATCAGCATCATGAAAGGGAGCGATAGGATATGAATACTCACGCCAAGCGCATTGGTTTGTCGCTCGTTTTGCTTCTTTTGGTCGCTTTCCCATCGGTGGGCTATGCTGCATCGCCGTTGCAACAACGGGCAACACCGACACCAACGCCAACTGCTACAGCAACCCCTGTCCCTCCAACAGCCACGGCTACGCCGTCGCCTGAACCAACAACATCTGCACCATCTATTACGCCGACGGCAACGTTTACCTCTACGCCAGTGCCGCCAACGGCAACACCACCTGCGCCAAGTACACCACCAGCCACGCAAACGCCTCTTCCTCAGCCCACAGAAGTGCGTGCGCCGACTGCAACGGCCACGCGTACCAACGCTGGGACGGGAACCGATACACAAGCTTGCTGCTCGCGCGTTGAGGGGTTTGTTGTTGATGCCCAAGGGGCTGGCTGGCCGGGTGTATTGGTGCGTTTGCGGGGAGGAGGCTGGCAAGCCGAGTGGCTTACGGATTCCAATGGCTTTTTCTACTTCAACAACTTGGGGGCTGGGCAAGCCATTATTGAAGCGTTGGTGGAAGGGCAAGTGTTAGCCCAAGATGTTATTGAAACAACCGGTACACCCGGTGAGGTCATTTCATTGCGTTTGGTCCTTGGGCAGACAGGTATGGCTACCGCTACACCTACACCAACGCCAGAGCCGACCAAAACACCGCAGGTGCAGACTGTTCTCCCTCAAACAGGGAATGATGTCAGTGTGTTTTCTCAACTATGGTTGCTGGTTGCAACGCTCTTTGCGCTTTCGCTCATGGGGGTTATTGCTTTGCGACGCCGATTTGACACATGAATCGGCTTATTTTATCTTGTAATATATCTTGTAATCTTCTTCCTGTACAATCACCTATGTAAAAGGCGATTGTAGGAACATCCTTCTTCATAGCCCTAACACTGCTGACAAAAGTCCCACATTCATGCGTGCAAAGACTGCACAGAATGCCTATTGCATCTTCCCGTTTTTCCTGTTAGAATGTTGAAGGAAAACAACGTTGTATGGGGTATTATGCGCCAAGTGAAAAGTCAAATAAAACGATATATGCGCAGACATGAGCGAGGCCAGAGCCTTGTTGAAACGTCATTGACACTCATTTTCTTGTTGGTGATGTTGCTTGCTGCCTTTGAAATGGCGCGCGTTTTTACAACGTATTTAACTCTGGTGTCGTCTACGCGGCATGGGGCGCTGTATTTGGTGGATAAACAATCCATGCTCAATGAGGTAGGGCGTTCTCATTGCCAGGATCCAGAATTAAACCAGAGTGAAACGCCAACATTGTATGAGTTTTGCCGCCGAATTATTGAATCGGCACAAACAAAAGGGCTTGACCCGGCACGTTTAGTCATATCAGACCCTGTGTACACAGAGATTGGAAACGGGCGTTACGAAATCTTTGTCAGCGTGACATATGCCTTGGATGACTTGTTTACGAGTACAATGAACTTTCCGATTATTGGTCGAATGGGGCTTCCCAGTTCATACCAAATTCGGTATAACATGACGGTTGAAACGGTATGGTAAGAAGTATGGCGCGTATTCAATCGAAATGGAAGCAAGAAAAAGGGCAATCGTTGACAGAGTTTGCTCTTTCTTTGCCTTTGCTGGTTGTTACGCTGGTAGGGTTTGTGGCGATGTCCTATGCGTTTTATGCCTGGATTGTGATGTACCATGCCACAACTGAAGGGGTGAGTTATGCTGTACGGCATCCAAATGCCACAAACCAGGAGATTATAGATAATGGTGTCAAACCGAATTTTGTGGGGTTGGTAGGTACACCGTCAATTGTGTTGGATCGCACAGGGAATCAGATAACGATTACGTCGTATTATACCTTCAATCTACCAACGATACGTATACCGTTATTGTTGACAAACAACAGCATCACCATTTCTCGACCATTTTCAATGCAAGTGACATCCATTGGTTTTTACTGAAGTGTCAAGATCACTTATTTAAGGAAGAAGAGGTAGGCTTATGAAAGGAACAACGTTTTTCCGTTCAGTGCGTCGGGAAACCGGGCAATCACTCGTCATTATTGGTGGTGCTCTGGTTGTCCTGATGGCGCTTCTGGCATTGGTGACAGATGCCGGGAACGCCTACGTTCAACGCCAACGTGTGCAGAATGCTGTAGATGCGGCTACGTTGGCAGGTGGCGCCGAATTGGCGCGCACCTATGTTGACCCGGATAGCGGGCACTATGCCGGGACGCCACAGGATGAAAATCGTATTTGGCAAACGATTGTCCGTGTGGCTCAGGCAAACGGTATTCCGGATAGCAACGGGAATCCCAATGACAGCGTGAACACGAACATTGAAGCCTACTTCATCGGGCCAGACGGACAGCGCGTCGGTGTTCCATTGCCCAACAACGGGGGTATTCCGCCTTCGTATGAGGTCAGTGGTGTCGAGGTGCGTTCTACACTTGCGTTTGGTACCTTCTTTGCGCGTGTGATTGGCTTTGATGAGATGGAAACGTCAGCCGACGCATTTGCGCAGGCTCACCCGGACTGGTGCCCGGCGAGCGCCAGCAATCTCTTCCCGATTGCGGTGAGCGCAGCGTTGTTCCAGGATGACCCGGGTGGCAAGCCCATTGAAGGCGCAACGTATCGCATTTGGGACAAGAACAGTAACTCTTCATATGGGAACTTTGGTTGGATTTCGTGGGATAACGATCCGAGCAACACGACCCTCATTGCAAATATGCATGATACGCGCCGTAGTGGCACATGGCACGTAGGCGATCTTGTGCCTGGTGCAACTGGGGTGATGAACAGCTCAGGCGTACGTCAGGAACTTGATGCGTATATTGCCGGTGCCACGCATTCGCGGAATGGGCTGACGATTCAACATGATCCCTCAGTTATTATACCCATTTACGATTATACGGTTGGCAATGGAAACAACTTGAAGTATCACATTGTGGGCTTCGCTCGTTTTCGCTTAACAAATTATAAGTCCACAGGTGGGGATAAGTGGATCGAAGGTGTGTTCGAGCGCTATGTCGATACGACGTCGCCGCCGGGTGGGGGCTGCTACTTGACGCAAACGGTCAAGCTGTATGACGAGCCGCCTGCGGATTTGGGACGTGTGATTGCTGGGACGGTGCACTTGAATGAAATCTTCTATACCGAGGGGTCAAGTGAGCAGCATGTCCCCGTGGATGTGATGCTGGTGCTGGACATTTCTGGCTCTATGAATGCCTCATGGTCGGGCGGTTCGTCAAAGTTGCAATCCGCAAAAGATGCTTTGATTGCCTTCAACAATACGCTGAATGTTGTTGAGGGTGACCGCGTTGGCTTAACGACATTCCCGACTGTAGGGCGAGGGGCACAGTATAGAACAACGTGTGATAATTATAAAATGAATCTGTACTTGTATTCCGAAGTTCGCTCATCCTTGACGGATAATGTTGGGTATGTGAATAGTATTATTCAAGGCTTGTCGGCTGATAGTGGTACATCATTGGCGCATGCGATTCAGACAGCGCGTGAACAACTGTTGGCTGATTTACGACCTGGCGCCATTCCTGTATTGATTATCGCTTCTGACGGTATTGTAAACGTTACCTTGGATGGAAAATGGACAGGATTTGGTGGGGCTGCTGGGCAGGGGCAAAATACACCGTCTTGCAACAACCAAGCCGAACAGCAAACGATTGAGCAGGCGAACCTGGCGAAGGAAGCAGGTATCATTGTCTTCTCGATTGCTATTGGGGATGGTTTTAATACGGCAGTAACCGAAGCAATTGCCTCGCCGGACGCCGATTATGATGGCAATGGGCAAATTGATGATTACGAAAAGCACTTCTATATCGCACGCAATGCCTCCGACCTAGCGAATATTTACCAATTGATTGGGAACCGTGTGCAACAGATTGCCGAAGAAGGTTCCTATTATACGAAGGAAACATTGGGGGCTGGTGCGACTGTAGAGTTGCGCACAACAAGCGGCGCTATTGTCCAGACGACAACTGCGAACAATGCTGGCGCCTTCCAGTTTACAGATGTGGCACCAGGGGATTATCGCCTTACGGCGCGGGTGAACCGTAATGGTCTCATCTATGACATTCTGACGTATGGTAATGGTGGTCCGCCGCGTGATCCCAACAATCCGCGTAATGGGTACGTTGAAGTTTCGATTGGACAGGGGACTGGTATTACGCAGGTGGAAGTGTTGTACCTGAGCACGTGTGACGGCGCAGCCCGCCCGACTTGGTGCCCGTAAACGTTCGCATGTGGTCTACTCAAAGGGGGGGCTTTATGCCCCCCTCTTATATGTCATAGGCAGCCTCTTCATGCTTGTATTTGTACGAATAGTGAGGAAGGAGTGATTTATGCAACTGTTTGCTCGTGTTCCTCGACGCATTCTCTTTTTGTTAGTTAGTTTTTTGGTAACATTGGCTTTTGGCTTCTTGGCAAGTCTGGGGTTGTTCTGGCCATATACTGCCAGTGCGCGTAATATTCCCACTTTTCATTTTGCTCATACCCCAACTTCAACGAATGTTGATCCGCTGCTTGCTATTGTTGAGGATGATAGTGAGCAGGACTTTTTCCAGGGGCGAGGATATTTAACGGGGGTTTCGCGTCGTTCTGCTCCTGTGGGAGACGGCAATGGCGAGATTACGTTGCTGGCGATTGGCTTGGCTGGCGATTGGTACACGATGCCAAATCCGCAAGGTTTGCCGGATATCAAAGAGCATACGGTTGAGATTTTCAAGGATGCCCAAGGCACAGAGCATCTTTATGTGATTGGTGGTCGTGTAGGTGGATTGGCACAAAATACCATTTACCATACAACGATTATTACGAGCAATGTGCCAGATACGCCTGATATTCCCGGGGCGTGGGAACTGTTACCATCCACCCTTCCGTCATCTTTATATGGGCATCAATCTGTAATTTGGAATAACTACTTATATGTAATTGGCGGCATTGATCAGAATTTCGTTGTTACCGATACGGTATTTTTTGCTTCTATTGATCCACAAAATGGTTCATTGAGTGCATTTTCGCCAACAGCCTCATTGCCAATTTCCAGTGCGATTGGTCTGTGTGATGAAATCCAGAGTGGAGAAACTGGCCGCGCACGGATATCTGCTGTTGTGATGAGTGATACCATTTATGTCATTGGAGGGCAGCCTGGTATTTTAGATGGTTCAACATGTGTCTTCGCGGCGCATCCCCAGGCTGATGGTACGATTTCAGAATGGGTGCGGCTTTCTGAAAATTTGCCGGAAAAAGTATTTGGAAGCACAGCAGTGGCCTATGAAGGGCGTATTTACAACATGGGGGGGAGTGATACATCGAGTAATGTCTACTATGCTGCTCCGTTAGTACCGACTGATACCATTCCTGGTGGGTGGATTCCTACACAACCTCTGCCAGAACATCGTCGCTATGCGGCGGCGGTGGAATACAATGGGCAATTTTTGGTAATTGGTGGTGCCTCTGGAACGAGTCTGACAAACGCTTCTGACAAGGTGACGACGGGCATTGCACGTCCCGATGGTGGTGTTGACTTTTGGTTTGAAACCAAAGCGCTCGATCCTGCGCGCTTTTTGCATGATGCGGTGATTTCAAGTCGTGGCTGGATTTATGTGATTGGTGGCGCGAGTGGTGGATTGGCTTCAGATGGAATGAACGATATCAGCTATGGTTCAATGAGTGGGGCGGCTTCACAATATGCGCCGTATGGTGAGTTTGTTTCGCGCCCGATTGTGCTTTTTTCAAACCGTACATTGCGTGAACTGCGTTGGACCACTTTCATCAGCCCCACACTTGATCTGACGACAACGCCTGTTACCGTTACGATTGAGTATCGCACGGCAAGTGGCTCTCTAAGTAATCTTCTGAAGGCGCCATGGGTCGGTCCCTTCCATAGCACATATACGCAGACGGTACGTCTGCCTGATGGTATCTACACTGATTCCATTCAATTCCCGGCTGGGACGAGTGGGCAGTTTTTCCAATATCGCATCCGTATGGGGACGACATTTACGAAGACAACGCCTGCTGTCCAGCGGGTGCAGTTGGTGTATGAAGTCCCTCCGCCTGATTTGTGGGTTTCAAAAACCAGTTTGAATACCGGCTTTATCTCGCGGGGAAGTTTGATAACGTATAGCATCCAGTATGGCAACCGTGCATCAGCGTTTGATTCTATTGCTTCTAATGCCGTCTTGACGGAGACATTCCCGTCCTATGTTGATTTTGTAGAAGCTTCTCACCCATTTGTTTTTGCTGGAACCACACAGACAGGTGACCGCATTTATACAGCTGACCTGGGGCAAGTGTCTCCAGGTATAACGAACACGATTACCTTCACTTTGCGGGTGACGGATGTCATTGAAGCGTTACCATTGCAAAATGAACGACCGGTCATCACGAATACAGTCCAGATTGGGTATCCCGGCCCGGATGCCGATCCAGGCAACAATCAGATGCAGATTTTGAATGACCTGGAAGTGGTGCGTTTCGATTTTACGAAACTGAATACCCCTCAAGGATTGGTGGTACCTGGGCAAGAGATTCAATACACTTTGAATATTTCAAATACAAGCAATTTGCCGGCACGTAATGTGATTGTTGAAGACGCTGTGCCTACAAATACGACCTACATTGTGGGGTCTGAAACGCATCCGGCCGGGTTTACGTTCCAATATGATACGAATCGTACACCGCCTGTATTGCGCTGGATGATTGGCGAGATTCCACCTCACAGTGGGGGGACGTTTACTTTCAAAGTTCAGGTGAATACAGACGTAGAAGCTTTTTCGGGGGATGATATTTTCAACTCTGCCGTGATTAGCAGTACCGATAGTTTACCTAAATTCAGCAATGCGGTCTTCAATACGATTACAACAACTGTGCAGTTGGATATCCGCAAAGAGGCGCTTCCCGCGGTAGCGAAAGCTGGCGATGAAGTTGTGTATCGTATTGTCTATACCAACACAGGCAACGTCGATTTGACCGAGGTTGTGCTCACGGATACTGTGCCAGCGCTTACAACCTATGTCACAGGTTCCATTAGCGGCCCCGGGGCTGATGATACAAATCTGCCAGAGTTGCGTTGGAATATCGGTTCGGTGCCGATTGGTCAGAGTGGTGAAGTGTCGTTCCGTGTGCGGGTTGATCGACCGTTGCCGGCTGGTACAACGGTCATTACAAATACAGCGCAAGCACGCACCTTATCCACAAAGGATTTGATGTCGAACGAATCTGTATTGACACTTACCAGCCGACCTGTTTTGCACATTTCCAAACGCGCCCAACCGTCCAGTGGGGTGCAACCTGGTGATGTGATTACATTCACACTTGCTTTTACGAACACGGGCGATATGGACGCCACAGGCATTGTTGTAACTGACCGATTACCTTTGAACACAACATTGTTGCAGCCGTATGGTGCTGTGTTGGTGGGGGATGTGCTGTCGTGGACGTGGCCCACTGACCTTGCAGGCCTTGGTGGCAGCGGTGTTGTTTCGTACACTGTGCATGTTGACGACGTTTCAGGCGGTGGTATCGCAAATACATCTTATAGCATCAAAGATGCACATGGCCATACGGCCTCTGGTGCGCCGGTGTTTGTGCCCGTCGCAGGCGATTTTTGGGCGTCGAATTTGGTGGCTTCACGGACTGTGTTGCGCACAAATGAAACGGTCGTTATTCATTTCGATGCCCATATGACGGGGATGCCACGTGTTGATCAGTTGCCTGACCCGACGACATGGGGCATTTGGGCTGATTTATATGTGTTCCCACAACCAACACCGCCGGATCGTATGGCTCTCTCGAATGTTGATACATATTGGTATGTCAACGGGGCTTCATTGCAAAATGGTTCAGTAAAACTCTCGAGTGATACCACTACTGGGGGATCTTTAACCTCTTTTACAACCTCCGGCACGTACTACATTTATGCGCAAGTAAATACAGATGATGGAGATGGAGACCCTTCTGATGGTTGGCCACTTCCTGAATGGCCGGAGACAAATAACATTGTGGGACCCTTGGTTATCACCGTCACCGATGCTATTGCACCCAGTCCAGAGGTGATTTCTGTTTCACCGGCGCGTGTTCCAGCACAGGATGGACAAAGCATCACAATTAGTGGAAATAATTTTGCAGACGGTGCAACTGTTTGGGTGCAGAAAGGTGTTTCACGTATTGATGGGGTTATTTCGTCGCTCACAGGCTCACAAATTACAGCAACCTTTGATTTACAGGGACAATTGGGGGGCGCCTGGGATGTTTATGTGCGTAACCCGGATGGCGGTACAGGTGTATTGCCCGGTGGCTTGTTGATTGAGACGAATGCTGTTGTTTGTCCGCCAGATTGTAATGTTTATTTGCCAGCCATCTTCCGATGATCTGGTAGATGATTTGCCAGAGATGATGAGAAACGGTATGCTCGATATACACAACAACTTGAACATGCGAGGTGAATAACATGCGTGGACGAATCCTCGTCTTGCTGGGTTTGATAATGGCTGTTATTTCAGCAGGGCTTGTTTTTTTCCTCTTGGCGTCTTCGTCAGGTGAAGAGGCTGCGCCTGTTGAGACGCGCCCAGTCGTTGTCGCTATTCAACCCGTGCCTGCTCGGAGTGTTATTCCGCCGGATGCCATTACGGTACGTGAATGGCCTGTTGAGTTGATTCCAACAGGTGCTTTGACCGACACGGCTGAGGTCGCCAACAAATTGGCAACAACTGATATTTACCAAGGTCAACCGATTGTTCGTGATATGGTTGTGGATAAAGAAGCTGCTGCAGAAGAGTTAGGAACGACTGCGGCACAACGTTCGGATGTTTCCTTCCTCATTGAAGAAGGAAAAGTTGCCATGGCGTTCCCTGTTGATGAAATTTCGAGTGTGGCTGGCGCTATTCGCCCTGGGGATACTGTTGATATCATTGTTTCTTTCTCAGCTTCTATTCAGGATTTAGGTGGGACATTGCCGCCTAATTTGAGTCGTACTTCTGTGAACATGACTGCATTTACCCTGCAAAACATTGAAATTTTGCGCACGAGTCCATGGACGGCGGAAGATAGTGAGGCCGCCGGCAACATGTACACCATGCTGGTTGATCGCCAGCAAGCTGCGATCTTGACATATATCCGCCAGTATATGACGCCGGTCTTTGTGTTACGTCCTGCCGGTGATGAGGCTGTTTATCAGGTAGAGCCGGTCACGATGCGCTATATTTTGACCAACTACGGTCTTGACCAGGCATTGCTTGATTCTGTTTTTGTTGAGCCGACGCAATAACATGTGAGCCTTTTTGATGGAGGCTCTTCGGTGCTAAAATACTTCATCCGCGCATGAAAGGGAGGCGCCGTGAGTACAATCCGCTTGCTTATTGTTGATGACAGCGCAGATACCCGCGAGAATCTCAAAAAACTTCTCTTCTTCGAAAACGATATCGAAGTCGTGGGGACGGCTGCAAGTGGAGAAGAAGCCATCCAGGAAGCCCGCCGCTTACGTCCTGATATTGTTCTTATGGACATCAATATGCCGGGCATGGATGGCATTGCAACCGTTGAGGCTTTGGCACGTGAAGTGCCCGGCACTCAGGTTATCATGATGAGCGTGCAAAGCGATGCCGATTATCTGCGGCGCTCGATGCTAGCCGGTGCGCGTGAGTATCTTATTAAGCCCTTTACCAGTGACGAGCTGAGTGCGAGCATTCGGCGTGTGTATGCTTTAGCGCAGCAAATGCGTCCTCCTCAGGTTGAAGCGCCTGTCGCTCCTTCTCTCGGGGCTGAGCGTGGCGTAGGGCAGGCGCCTGCTGCTCGGGGAGAAGCAACGACGGCAACGCGTGGCGCAACAATTACGGCCGTGTTTGGGGCAAAGGGCGGTGTCGGTGCCACCACGTTAGCCGTCAATATGGCTCTTGCCCTTCAGCAGCAAAATCCCTCGGCGCGGGTTGCGCTTGTCGATGCCGACCTGCAATTTGGTGATGTGAGCGTTTTCCTCAACCTCGAAGTGACGCGAACCCTCCGGGATTTGGCGGAATCCATTGACGATGCTGACACACAATTTCTTCATGATATTTCTGTGACACATTCATCAGGTGTAAAAGTCTTACTGGCACCATTGACACCAGTTGATGCCGAGCTTGTAACGCCTGATGTCTTTGTTAAGTTGTTCGAACTGCTGCGCTCAGAATATGATTATGTCTTGGTCAATACGCGGACTTCATTTCATGAACCTGTACTGACGATCCTTGATCATGCTGATAAAATTTTGTTGGTCATGACAACGGAAATTCCCGCCATTCGCAATACCAAAAACTTCTTTGAATTGGGTGAACAGTTGGGGTATGACGAGTCGAAAATTGAGCTGGTTTTGAACCGGTATGATGTACGAAGCGGCATCAAACCAGAAGCCATTCAGGCAAGTATTCGCCATGCCTTGTTAGCGGTTATTGAGGCAGATGAGCGCGTGGCGGTTGACGCACTGAACAAAGGCATTCCTTTTGTTCTCAACCAGCAACGAACGCCCATTGCTCAAGGTGTATTGGGGTTGGCAAAACGCTTTCATGAAAAAGTTTCCGCAAGAGAAGCGGAATCTGTTGATGAGCATTTGGAGAAACCGGCCAGCCAGACGCGACAAGCGCCTAAGAAGGGAAAAGATGGTTCTCTCTTTGGTAAGTTATTTGGCCGTTCATAAGTAAAGGGAGGGTGTGATGAGTCTCTTGCGGCGATTAGAAGGTAAAGATGATAAGGGGAAAAAACCTACCTCAAAGCCTACATCCCCTGGGACACCGGAAGCGCGTTTGCGCCGTCAACCGTTGGCACCGGCTGCGCGTGATTCATTTGTAGAGCTGAAAAGCGAGATTCAATCAAAACTTATTGCGGAACTTGATCCCAAGATTGACCTTTCTAAAAAGGATGAAGTGCGCAATACCATCCGCAATATGTTTGAAGAGTATCTCAATGAAAGCGGCATGGTATTGACTCGTGCGCAACGCAACTCGCTTTTTGAAGCGATTATCGCCGAAATTTTGGGATATGGTCCTCTAGAACCTCTTTTGCAAGATGATTCTATTTCGGAAATCATGGTCAATGGTCCGAACCATATCTATGTTGAACGTGCAGGGAAAATTGAAAAAGTCCCTATACAGTTTGATAGCGATGAACACGTCATGCGCATCATTGACCGCATCGTTTCACCTATTGGACGCCGCGTAGATGAAAGCCAGCCGTATGTGGACGCACGTTTACCGGATGGGAGCCGTGTCAATATTATCATTCCTCCCCTTGCACTGAATGGCCCCACCATTACGATTCGTAAGTTCAGCCGCAATCGTTTGACTGCTGAGGACCTCATTCGTTTTGGCAGCTGTACGAAAGAGGCGATGGAATTTTTGAAGGCGTGTGTTCAGGCGCGTTTGAACATTGTCATTAGTGGTGGTACGGGGTCTGGTAAAACAACCTTGCTCAACGTCCTCTCAAGTTTTATTCCTGAAGGCGAGCGTATTATCACCATTGAAAACGCAGCTGAATTGCAACTGCACCAGGAACATGTGGTGACGCTCGAAAGCCGCCCCCCGAACATTGAAGGCCGTGGTGAAGTCACCATTCGCGACCTTGTTATCAACTCGTTGCGTATGCGCCCTGACCGTATCGTCGTCGGGGAATGTCGTGGCGGTGAAACATTGGACATGTTGCAGGCGATGAACACAGGTCACGAAGGGTCAATGACGACATTGCACTCTAACAGCCCACGTGACACACTTGCACGTATGGAAACGATGTCTTTGATGGCGGGTATGGATTTGCCCTTGCGCGCTATCCGTGAACAGATTGCCAGTGCCGTGGACCTGGTGGTGCACCAGGAGCGCTTCCGCGATGGGACGCGTAAAATTACGCATATTTCGGAAGTGCAAGGCATGGAAGGTGACGTCATCGTCATGCAGGATATTTTCGTCTTCCAGCAGACGGGTTACGAAAACGGTCGCATTATTGGGCGTCTGCGACCGACCGGCATTATCCCGCGCTTCATGGACCGCTTGGAAGAGCATGATATTCACTTGCCGCCGCAAATCTTTGGTGTGCGGCGCTAAAACGGACAGGAGAGGAAACCATGACACCGTTGGTGGCTGCGGGGCTTGTCGGGCTCAGTATTTTGCTTCTCTTTATCGGGTTAGCGCAAGTATTGAGCGCCCCTGCCGAAATTGTCGACGATCGTTTGCAGCGATATGCACACCGCGAAAGTGGGCAGTTCGAGTTCCTCGATATCATTGACGACGAGTCAGATTCTGGCGGTAGTTTTCTTGATGAATTAGCTGAAGAACAAGCGCGCCGTAGTGGTCTCTTGGTTGAGTTAGCACGCGCTGATTTGAAATTAACGCCGCGTGAATGGTTTACCTTCAACTTTCTCGTTGTCCTTCTGATGGGATTGGTGGGATGGCTGTTGTTCCGGAATATCGTTCTGGCGGTGGGGTCTGCTATTGTCGGGATTTTCCTGCCGCGCATTTGGTTGCGTATGCGCCAACAGCGCCGTCTCAACAAGTTCAACCAGATGCTGCCGGATGCCATTGGGTTGTTGGCAAACTCGCTTCGTGCTGGGTATAGCTTGTTGCAAAGTATGGAAGTTCTTTCACGTGAAATGCCCGACCCTATTGGCGCTGAGTTTCGCGTTGTGATTCGTGAAGTGGGATTGGGACTGACGGAAGAGCAGGCGCTGAAAAACTTGCTTGAACGTGTTCCTAGTGATGACCTTGACATGATGATTACCGCTATCAATGTTCAAAAAGAGGTTGGTGGGAACCTGGCGGAGATTCTGGATATTTTAGCCTATACGATCCGCGAACGTGTGCGTATTCAAGGCGAAATCCGGGTGTTAACATCGCAACAGCGGTTGGCCGGCTGGGTGTTGACCTTTGTGCCGGTCGCGCTCTTTTTGTTCATGTTTATGGTCAACCGCGAATATGTCTCGCTGCTGTACACAACAACGTGTGGTTGGATTATGCTTGTGACGGCAATCTTCCTCATCATCGCAGGGAATTTTGCCATTCGCAAGATTATCGCGATTGAGGTGTAGGAGGGCTTATGCTCATCCCACTGTTGGCAGCTTTATTGACGGGGGCAAGCATTTTCTTGCTTGTATTAGGCCTTTCGGGCGCTTTGCAGCCTGAAACAGAAGATGTCAGTGAGCGCATTGCGCGGTATGGGACGCGCCAGGTCTCTTCTTTGCAGGAATTAGAATTAGAAGAGCCTTTTACCGAGCGTGTTTTGCGCCCATTAATTCGTTCTATGGCGCAAGCCATTTCGCGCTTTACCCCCCAACAAGTTCTTGAAAACCAACGTGCCCTCCTTGAAGCCGCTGGTAATCCTAACAATTGGACGCCCGCCGACTTTTTAGGCGTTCGCGGGCTGGCGGCCATTGTGCTTGGGGCTTTGCCCGGTATTTTGCTGTTTTTGAGTGGCGCCTCTTTCCTGCGCGTGATTGGCTTTTCCGCCGGTTTTGCCTTGTTGGGGTTCTTGCTGCCGGGTATTTGGATCAACCGCAAGATTCAGGATCGCCGCAAACAGATTCTCAAAACATTGCCGGACGCTTTGGACTTGATGACGATTAGCGTTGAAGCCGGTTTGGGGTTTGACCAGGCGATGTCAAAGGTCGCTGAGAAGTGGGGCGACAACGAACTTGCCAAGGAGTTCAACCGCGTTATTACCGAAATTCGTTTGGGCAAAACACGCCGTGAAGCGTTGCGTGACTTGGCGGAACGGACGCAGGTGGATGAAATTCGCGGGTTTGTGGCTGCGGTTATCCAGGCTGACCAGCTCGGTGTTTCCATTGCCAAGGTGTTGCGTACACAAAGCGAACAAATGCGTATCCGTCGTCGCCAGCGTGCGGAAGAACAAGCGCAACAGGCTTCCATCAAGATGCTCTTCCCGCTGGTGTTCCTCATTTTCCCCGCCATTTTTATCGTGTTGCTCGGACCGGCGATCCCTCGCATTATGGACGCTTTAGGGGCGCTTTGATGGCGTACTTGCGTATTGAAAATACGGCGCGGCAAACGGTGCTCTGCCACCGTGCTCGCCGCGCCGATTCATTTGGTTCTCGATTGCGTGGGTTGATGTTTCGGCGCTCCTTGGTGCCGGAAGATGGTTTGTTGCTTGTGCCTGATTGGTCTATTCACACGTTTTTCATGCGGTTCCCCATAGATGTGCTCTTTCTCGATACCGACTGGCGTGTGTTGAGCGCGTACCCCTCTGTTCCACCGTGGCGTGTTGGCCCCGTGCATCGCGGCGCATATGCGGTGCTTGAACTTCCTCCGGGCACGATTGCGCGCACCAATACACACGTTGGCGATAGCCTCTCACTTCAGGAAATCGAACAGTAACAACAAACACCCTCACCAATGGAATAGAACCCATGATTGCGCACTTGCAACGTGTAGTGGCGACACTCCTCGACTTGTTGTTTCCGCCTGCATGCGCTGTTTGTCGCACAATTGGAACACCCCTTTGTCCCAACTGCCTCTCTCAGTGGCATTTTTTCGCTGAGCCGCGTTGTCCACGGTGTGATGAATCGTTGACTCCTCGCCACACGTGCGCTTTGCCGCCTGCGCTTGACCATCTGTTAGTGGTGGGACCTCACACGGGCAACGCTCGCCGCGCCGTACACGCCCTGAAATATCGCCGCCAGCGGGATGTGGCGGAGCCGCTGGGTGTCTTGATGGCGTTTCGGGTGACGGCGCTTGGCTTTCAGCCTGACCTTGTGGTGCCTGTGCCAATTCCCCCGCGGCGCTTGGCGGAACGCGGCTATAACCAGGCGGCGTTGCTGGCGCACGTTGTGGCGCGTGAAATTGGCGCGCCTTCTGTGGAAGCGTTGACACGCACACGAGAAACCCCGCCGCAGGTGGGACTTTCACGTCGGGAGCGGTTGCGCAATGTGGCTGGCGCATTCGCAATTGCGGGGGATACAGCCCTCTCCCTTGAAGGGCGGCGTGTGCTTCTGGTTGATGATGTGTGCACCACAGGCGCGACAATGAGCGCATGTGCTGAGGTGTTTCGCGCGTGTGGCGCTGCAATGGTTGTGGGCGTGGTGCTGAGCCGCAGTTTACCCCCTTCCACAAAGTGAGAGAGGTCATCACGTGTGAACGTATTTTGTCGCTTGACGCTGACTTGCCCGCATGGTACGATTTGCGCACTACTGGCAATCGAGCCGGTAGTGGACTCAAAGGAGAGGAGGCGCTATGGACATTCGAGTCATCGGCAACGGTATCGAAGTGAACGACCGCGTAGAGGAGTATCTGTCGAAGAAGATTGGCAAGCTCGAACGATACCTGCCGGAAGCGACCGAGGCTGTTGTGGAATTGCGCCACGAGCATACGAAAGATGCCACCAAACGCAATGTTGTGGAGGTGACCCTGTTTGACGGGCGTGGGGCGGTGCTCCGTGGCGAGGAGCGCTCGGCTGATTTGTATTCGGCCATTGACATGGTCATGGATAAGATGCACCGCCAGATTGAGAAGTACAAAGGGAAACGTGTCGCGCGCGCACGCCACCAGCACAAGGTGGAAGCCGCGATGAACGAACGCCTGGCTGATTTGCAAGAACTGGAAGACGCCGGTGAGGCGCCGTTGAAGTTGGTGCGCGTCAAGCGTTTCGCCATGGGGCCCATGACGCCCGAAGAAGCCATCGAGCAGATGGAATTGTTGGGGCATAACTTCTTCATCTTCTACAACCCCGATGAAGGGCAGGTGAACGTGGTCTATCGTCGCCGCGATGGTACCTACGGCTTGATTATTCCCGAACTTGTCTAGTTGAAGCCCGGACGAACAAAGCGGGGGCACGCGCCCCCGCTTTTTGATTTGCTGCGATACCTGGGTGCTACCCCCGGTGTGCGAATGCGTATGCTGCGGCGAGATGTTGCCACTGCGCCCAATATTGCCAGAAGATGGTATCGCCGCGTAAACCCGTGCGACGACTTTGCACCGCACGCAATCGTGCCGCGGCGGTTGGTGCAAGGGTGCGATGTGTGGCTTGTTGGGCGAACCACACCGCTTGGGTCGCGTACGCAACGTTGTTTTTGGGTTCAATGCGGTCAAAGTCCTCGAAGAACCAACCGCATGAGGTGAACATTTGTTGGCGCGCGTGCTGTGATTTCAGCAGCAGAGCGATGGCCTGGGTGATTTCTGCATCGAGACGCTTGCCCGCCATTTCCCAAATCAGGTCTTCAGCCGAACGGTGCCCCAAAATGACTTCGATGTAGCGATGACGCAATTCCCACACGTTGGAAATGTACGGTTGCACATGTTCGACGTACACGCCATCCAGCATAGCGCCAATGCGGTTCATCGCATCACGAAACGCCTCTTTCCACGCGCCGCCGTCAGGTGTGCATGGGCACATGCCCGACCATCGCAAGACACCGTGGTGGCAACTCCATGAGGTGTTGTCGCGAATGTGCATGATGGCGCGAGCAGGGTGCTCACGTAGCCAACGAGCGGGGAATGTGACGTCAACCCCATTGCACGGGGCTGTTGTGGTCAACAGGTATTGCAAGAAGTAATCGCGGAAGGGTTGATGGTGCCCGTACAGTTCGCCATCTGAGGCGAGCAGCACAAGGCGTGGTTCACCATCTGGCATGGGCTGTTCGAGCAAAGGGCGCAGGCGTGTGGCAAAGAACTCGTCCGCATTGGCGGTCGCTGTGGGGTCAAAACTGATGGTACTGCTCAGCGACGGGTGGTAGAAAAAGACGTTGATACTGCGCCCGTGGGGCAAGGGAACGCGATACGCGCGTCCTGTGTCCAGGTGTGGGTCTTGTGCCTGCCAGGGCGCCAGAATGGTAAACGTGATGCCATGGTCGGCAAGCACGCATAAGGTTTCCGTGTCCACCGCTGTTTCAGGCAGCCACATGCCCTCCGGTTTGCGCCCGAAGCGATGCTCAAATTCAGCAATCCCCCAGCGCACCTGAGTGACTTTGTCCATGTAGGCGGCGAGGGGCAAAATGGTGTGGTTGTAGGCTTGCGCGATCGCGTTGCCTACGCCAAACTGGGCAACATTGGCGCGGTCTTGTTCGATGATGGCGCGCACCGTAGCGGGGTCGTACGTTTCCATCCAGGCGAAGAGGGTGGGGCCAATGTTGAAACTGATGCGCTGAAAATTGCCCAAGCGTGCATTCGGTTCGTAGCATTCCGCATGAATGCGCTCATTCCAGTTGTGATAGGGTTCAGCCCCCGGCTCTTTGGGAATTTCTCCCGTGATTGGGTCGTGCCGAGGGGGTTGATAAAAATGACCGTGAATACAAAGCGCAGCGTTTTTCATCATTGAAAAGCCTCTTTTGCAATGTACCTGATTTGATAAGCCTGGCAAATAAATGCATGCTCATCGTATGCGACAAATGCTCGTTCGTCAATGAGAAAGAAGGGTGAGATTGTGAAACGTTTTGTCATGTATGCTCATAGAGGCAACGCAAAAGGAAAAAATACATGTCTTGCGCGTGGCGGCGTCAAAGTGAAAGCGTTGCCATTCGCGCGAACCTTCTTATAATCAGAGTCCGCTTGCAGGAGCGAAAAAGAAACGAGCAGACAGGTGACCTATGCCCGGCACATTTGACCCACGCTCGGAATTTGAGCCATCGTCAAAGCGCACCCGTCGAGGACGTGGTGTTGACATAACAAGCGTGCGTTTGCGTACCTTGCTTTCCATGCTTGTCTTGGGGCTCGTGCTTGTCGTGGTGTTGGTGGCGCTGAGTTGCCGTCGTGAGCCGGAGACAACGCTCCCCGGTACAACTTCACCTGGGAACGTGGTAGCGACCGCCGCATTGGCAACCTTTACACCGGGACCGTCGCCAACCGCCTTGCCCACGATAACTGTGGCGCCTGAACCGACCCAGACGCCCGCTGTACCGACGACTGTTGGCATTGGCGTGACGGTTGAAGTTGTCAATACCGACGGCTTAGGGTTGAACATGCGCGAGGGACCCGGCGTCACGTTTGCCATTGTCGAATTGTTGCCGGAAGGAACACGGCTTGTGATTGTGGATGGACCTCAAGAGGTTGATGGGTTTGTGTGGTGGAAGGTGCAGAAAGTGGATAGCCAGGTGCAGGGGTGGGTGGTCGAAGAGTATATCAAACCCGTGTTGCCATAGGATGAACAATGTCGCGTCGCTCGATTGACACACTTATCGGAATAGGGGTGGGCTTGCTTTTGCTGTTGATGCTGTTTACAGCCGCCGCCGCTACCTCTGCACGCTCGCGTGGCTTGGCCACGGCGTCGGCGTTGAACGCGCACGCCAGTACCACCGGTGAAGAAGCGCTTCCGGCTGAAGCCGAGCCTACCCCAACCCCCGATGCTTCCACCACACCAACACCGGCGCCGACACTCACGCCCACGCCCGCCTTCACCTTCCCCGAACTTGTGCGTGTGCGCCCACAGCCGGCGACGCGCGGCAGTACGCTCACCGTTGTGGGGCGTGGCGGCTTGCCGACCGGTGAGCATGGCGACGGTGCGGCGTTTGTGGAGTTCCCCCTCTGGCTTGACGAGCAAGAGGTTGGCGTGCTTTCCTGCTATGCCGGCGCTTGCACCGCCAGCCTTGCCCTTCCCCCCGATATTGCGCCCGGCACGCATACGTTGCGCGTGGAAGGGGGGGCGACACTTGCCTTTGATATCACCACAGCCACACCAACACCCACACCAACACCACCCCCGCCGACGCCAACACCCATCCCAACCCCGCAAGCCACACTTCACTTTTGGCTTGAGCGGCCTATTCCGGCGTCGGCGACAAACACAGTGGCGCGGTTTTACCCGTATGGTTCGACGGGTGAAGGGCAATACGCGCCCCATCATGGCGTGGAATTCGTCAACCCGTTGGGAACGCCCATTCTCGCGCCAGCGGATGGCACGGTTGTGTTCGCCGGGAGCGATGACACCATTGCTGTGGGACCCACAACGCACTTCTACGGCAATGTGGTTGTGATGCAACTTGACCGCCAGTGGAAGGGGCAGCCGGTCTATGTGCTCTTTGGGCATATGAACGAGATTGCCGTGCAAACAGGTCAGCGTGTGCAAACGGGCGACCTGTTGGGGACGGTCGGCGCAAGCGGCATTGCGCTTGGTCCACACTTGCATCTGGAAGTGCGCGTGGGGCAAAACTTCTACGATGCGGTGCGCAACCCCCAACTCTGGTTGAAGCCGTTGCCGGGGCATGGTGTGCTGGTGGGGCAGGTGCTCACCGCCGATGGTGAACCGGCGCGCGAGGCGCTGGTGACGGTGTTGCCGATTGATGAAGACCGTGTCGCTTTCTACGAATACACCTACGCCAGCGACGAGACACCGCCTGATGACGAGTGGCAGGAAAACCTGCTCATCGGCGATATTCCGGCGGGCACGTGGCGCGTGTTTGCCGACATAGGGGGAAGTGTGGTCATGCAGATTGTCACCATCGAAGACGGTGGGGTCGGTTTTGTGCGCTTGCAGGCTCCGCCGCGGGAGAACAACCCATGAGCGAAAAACAGGCTGCGCTTGAAGCCTTGCGGCGTGAAACCGAAGCCGCACTTTCTACCCTGTTGACGCCCGACCAAACGCAGGTTGTTTTTGGTGAAGGCAATCCCGATGCGCCGTTGATGCTGGTTGGAGAAGCCCCAGGTCCCCAGGAAGACCGCGAAGGACGCCCGTTTGTGGGCAAGAGCGGGCAGTTGCTGGAACGTGTGTTGACCGAATTGGGGTTAGACCGTTCCCGCGATGTCTGGATTAGCAATGTCGTCAAAGTCTGGCCGACGCGCCGTCAGGGGCGTTCGTTGCGCACACGCCCCCCCAATGCCGCCGAGCGACAGGCGTCCTGGCCCTTTTTCGAGCGTGAAGTGCGCCTGATTCGCCCCAAAGCCCTCTTGCTGTTGGGGGGGACGGCGGCGAAAGCCGTGTTAGGGCGCAGTGCAGTGCGTATGCGTGATATTCGCGGCAAATGGTTGGAAACACCGTTTGGCATTCCCGCCCTGGTGACCTACCACCCTTCCTACATTTTACGAATGCAGGGCATGCGCCCTGATGAAGCCGAGCGCCTTTTGGCTGAATTTCGCGCCGATGTGCGCGCCGCTGCCGAACGGGCTGGCTTACTGGCACCCATCCACACCGAAACCACCGATGCAGGAGCGGAGTGATGAGCGTTGAATGGCAACCAACCCCTCGTTTTCGCGTTGTGCGGTTGATTGACCGTCGCCCGGGGTATGACCTCTTCGAGGGCGTGGATGTCGAACATGACCGCATTGTCTGGATCAAACGCTTCTTGCCGGAACTGAATCAGTCAAGCGCTTTCTACGACCGCTGGTATGACCGCTTGTGGCGTTTACGCGAATTGGCGCTTCCTACGCTTCCCACGTTGCTTGATTTTGGCGCGACCGAAGATGGCACGCTCTACCAGGTTGAATACCCGCCGGCGGGGATTTCGCTCAGCCAGTGGATGGCGGAAGCCCACTTGGGCGAACCAGAGATGACGGTTACCGTGGGAACGGCGATTGTTGAAGCGCTCGCCCCCGTCCATGCTGCGGGCGTGGCGCATGGGGCGTTGACGCCGGCGACGATTTACATTCTCGAAGAGCCGCACAACCATCTGCATGTGACATTTGCGGCATGGGAACTTTCCGACATGCTGGCGGTAGGCTACGATGTTCCGGATGTTCACCCCTATTTGGCGCCGGAGCGTCTTGAAAACCCGTCAGCGCCCTTCACAACCGCGGCGGATGTGTATTCGTTGGGCGTCATCCTGTATGAAATGCTCACACAGCACTCACCCTTTGCGCCCAACGATACCTCGCGGCTCTACCCGACACCCCCCTCACGGTATAACCCACTGCTTTCCGAGACGCTGGAAACGCTCATTCTGCGTTGTTTGAGCCCCAACCCGTACATGCGCCCGCCAACAGCGCGTGTGTTGGCGCGCACTTTGCCGCTCGCCTTGCACGATCGTGTCTATGAAGTGGCGCATTCAATGGGGGCTGAAGCACAGGCGGCGCCTGTGCGCGCTTCTTCTTCGCCTGAAACGATGTTTTCAATGGGGGTGTTGAGTGCGCTCCTGCTTGTGATGTTGGTGGCGTTTGTCTGGCAGGTTTCGCAAGGAAACAACGGCGCGTCGGCACCAGCCTCGCCGGCGGTAAGCACACCGGCGGCTGAGACGGTGGAAGCGCCCGCCATTGTCACAACCCCTGACCTGTTTGGCTTGTCGCTGGATGATGCCACAGCAACGCTGGAAGCCGCCGGCTTGCAGCGCGGTCTGGTGCGCTATGCCTATGATGCGGCTGTGCCCGCCGGGCTGGTCATCGAGCAGAACCCGCGTGCTGATGTGCAGGTGCTCGCCGGGACAGCCGTCGATTTGATTGTCAGTTTGGGTCCCCCGCCGGAGTGATGCCCCCTACGCACTCAGCGGGCACTGGAACGCACCAGAGGTGCGTTCTTTTTGTGCATGGCGCTTGTGTGAAGAATGTCATCTTGTCTGTATGACTTGCGACAAGTACCCTATCAGACGTTTGAGATGAGGAAAAGGAGTGGAGAGATGCAGCAACGCAGACGGTTGATTGTGATGGCGGGTATCGCGCTTGTTGGCGTGGTGGCGCTTTTGTTCGTCGTTCAGCAAATGCGCCCACCGGTTTTCTATGGCACCGCGTTTGAGCCGGGGCGTGTTCCGCCGGATGTTCCCATGGAAAGCACACGCGGCGCTGAAATGCGGTTGAGCGATTTGCGCGGCAAGTACGTCGTGCTCTTTTTTGGTTATACCCATTGCCCCGACGTCTGTCCGACAACCATGCTGAAACTGCGCAACATGATGGCGCAACTTTCACCGGAAGAGGCTGAACAGGTGCAAGTGGTGTTTGTTTCGGTGGACCCTGAACATGACACGCTCGACCGCCTCAAAAACTATGTGGAAAGTTATAACCCCTCTTTCATCGGCTTGCGGGGGACGCCGGACGCCCTGGCGCAATTGGCAACGCCGTTGGGCATTTACTATGCCGACCAATCGCAAGGTGAAACGATTTTGTTCGACCATACCGCGAGCGTCCTGCTGATTGACCCGGACGGCAATCTCAAATTGCTATGGGCGCCCACACTCACCGCTGAGGAAATGGCGGCTGACCTGAAAGCCCTTTTGGACTAGAACAACAACACCCCCCAAACACAAGTGGAGACACGTATGAAGAAGTTTCTTGGCATACTCGGTTTTTTGCTGGTGGCGTTGACAGCCTGCGGCGGCGCTGGTGAATCGGAAGGGACGCTTGAAGTGCGTGATGCCTGGTCGCGCCCGGTGCAGCAGATGGCGATGGGGATGGACGCCGGCGAGAGTGGCGAGATGTCGCACAACCATGAGGATGGCGAGATGGCGGCGATGGGCACGCCGGGCGTCATCTTTGCCACCATCGTCAATGAGACTAACACCGCCGATCGCCTGTTGCGTGTTGAAACCGACGTAGCGGAGCGCGTGGAAATTCACCGCACGGAAGTTGACGCGAACGGCGTTGCCAAAATGATGCCCCAACCCAATGGCGTGGAAATTCCCGCCGGCGAAACGGTGCGCTTTGAGCCGGGCGGCTATCACGTCATGCTGATGGGGATGCAGCGCGATTTGCAGGTGGGGGATACGTTCGAGGCGACGTTTGTTTTCGAGAAAGCCGGTTCCATCACGGTGACGGTTGAAGTGCGTGAGCAGTAGGCGCGCGGACAGCAAAGCGGGGGCACAATCGCCCCCGCTTTCGCTTTGCCTGGAGACTGCGCAACTGGCGCACATTCACCCGGATGATGCGTTTGCCAGCAGTGCCGCGACATTCGGCGGGCGAAAATTGGGACCTTTGAGCACTTTCCCATCTTCGCGACGGATAGGCTCTCCATCGGGACCGAGTTTGCTCATGTTGCTGGCGTGAATTTCGGCAAAGACTTCGTGAATGGGCAGACCATACACCAGCGCCATCCCGTAGCAGACGTACAGCAAATCCGCCAGTTCGCGGGCAATGGCGGGTAAATCTTCCTGGCGTGCGGCTTCACATAACTCTTCCATCTCTTCCTGGATGAGCCGCAAGCGCAATTCGCGCAGATGCGGCGGCGGGAGCGTCGGCGCGTCGGCAATTTCAACCCCAAACCGTTCATGAAATTCGCGTACCAGTGTCAGCGGGTCCATCTTTTCCTCCTCGTTTACCATGCCTCGAACAAGCCGCTTTCTTTTTCCACGATGATGACGCCTTCACGCGCCAATTCGTCTTCCAGCAGGGTGCGCAGTGCTTCCCACTCGTCTGCGCGAAGCGATTGCCCTACCGGCGTGGAAGCAATGTACGCCAGAAGCGGCTCGATTGCGGTGATGTGCAGCGCGTCGGGATAGTCGTCGCGGCGCACATGTTGAAAATGGGCGCGGAGCAAGCGTTCGCCATTGTGCAGCAAGAAGCGCTCTTGCAATGTGCTGCGGTCGAACGTCAGCCATTCGCGCCCCAGGCGGTGCGCCCATTCGTGAAATTGCGCCAGGTGGCGGGGTCCGTTTGTGGCGGCGTAAAAGCGCCCGCCCGGTTTGAGCACGCGGCGCACTTCGCGCAACGCCGTTTCAATGTCGGGGACGTGGTAGAGCATGTGGTTGGCGATGACGGTATCAAAAGAAGCGTCCTCGAAGGGCAGGGCTTGAATGTCGGCGCTCAGGAAGGCAAAGCGGGGATCGCGCCCCACGTGGGCGTGGGCTTCGCGCACCATGCCTTCCGACAAATCCGCCAACACAATGCGCCACGCCGTTGGAATCCGCGCCAGGTGGTCGCGCCAGAGAGAGGCGGGACCACACCCCACTTCGAGAATGCGGGCGTTGTTTGGGGCGTGGATGTGGTCGAGAACCCAGGTGTGCCACGGGTAGGTGTTCGTGCTGAAACGGCGATGCAGTTCAATGCGGGCGTTCAGGTTGGCGGCTGTGCCGTACTGTTGGGTGCGCAGGTAGGTGCGCTCGTCCATGGTTTACTCCGTTTTGAGCGGCGCGATGAGCAAGGCGTCAACCGATTCGCCGGCGTGAAAATCACCGCGCCCTTCGGGAAGTTCCAGCAGTGCGTTGGCGCCTACCATGCTCAGCAAGCGCCCGCTTCCCTGAAAGCCGGTTGTGGTGGCGTGGAAACGTCCATCGGTGCGGTCGAAGCGCACAATGGCGCGCTGATACTCGGTGCGAGCGGCGCCGTGGCGAATATCATGGTCGAGCACGACGGGCACGCGCGGGCGTTCCACCGCGTCCAGGGGCCAGCCGGCCATACGGAGCAGGGCGGGGCGGGCAAAAATCTCGAACGCGACCAATGAGGAGACGGGGAAGCCCGGCATGGCGAAAAACGGCTTGCCGTCCACCGTCGCGAACGTCACTGGTTTCCCCGGCTTGACCGAGACACGCCCAAAATGCACGGTGCCCATGCGTTCCAGCAGGGGCTTGACGAGGTCCAGTTCGCCCATGGAAACGCCGCCGCTGGTGACAATGGCGTCGCACGCGCGCAGCCCTTCGCGGATGAAGGCTTCCAGGGCGTCGGCGGTGTCAGGCGCTAGACCCAGGTCTAGCGCTTCGGCGCCTGTTTCGCGCACGGCGGCCATGAGGCTGAAGCGGTTGGCGTCGCGAATTTGCCCCGGACCGGGCGTTTCGTCCGGTTCGACAAGTTCATCGCCCGTGCTCATGACGCCGATACGGGGGCGCTTCCAAACGGTGATGCGTGTCGCGCCAACCGTCGCCAGCAAGCCCAATTCGGCGGGACCCAGGCGTGTGCCGGTGGGGAGCACCACTTGCCCTTGGGCGATGTCTTGCCCAACGGGGCGGATGTCGGCGCCTGGTTCAACGCGGCGGGTGAAGCGCACACGGTCGCCCTGCACTTCGCTAAATTCGACCATGATGACGGCGTTTGCGCCTTGGGGAACCGGTGCGCCGGTGGTGATGCGGGCGGCGGTACCGTATTCCACGCGCAGGTTGGCGTCGTAGCCGGCGAATTGGTCGCCAACGATGCGCCGCCATTCGGTCGTATCGTCCGCAATGACGGCGAACCCGTCTTTGGCGCTTGCGGGGAAGGGCGGCATAGGTTCGCGGGCGCGCACGTCCTCGGCGAGCACGTAGCCTTGCGCGTCTTCAAAACGGCGCTCTTCGGTGCCCAGCGGCTGGACGTGTTCAAGGATGATGCGACGGGCTTCTGAGACCGGGAGCAATGGCCACTTGGATTCAGGCATGGGGTTCACCTCGCCGACGTTCGATTTCGACACCAGCCGCCACGATGCGCAAATCCACGGGCGGCGGTGTTTTCAGCACTTGCACACGCACGGCTTCGATGGGGAAGGTTGTCAACAGGTGCGTGGCGACTTCTTCCGCCAGATGTTCCAGCAGGTAGTAGTTTTTGCGCCGCGCGACGTCCACAATCGCGCGCGCCAGTTTGGCATAACTGACGGTGTCGCTGATTTTGTCGCTTCGTCCGGCGGGCGCGAGGTCAAGCCATACGTCCACGTTGAATTGCAGGCGTTGGCCGACTTCGCGCTCGGCGGCGCTCACGCCGATGGCGGCGTAGCATTCCAGCCCTCGAATGAGAATGCGGTCGTTGTTCATGGGTGTGCCTCTCAGGGTGCAGATTCAAGCAGGATGGCGGGCAATTCACGCACCGACGGCAGAATGATCGTTGCGCCGGCGGCGCGCAGTTCCGCTTCGGTGGCAAAGCCGGTCAGCACGCCCACCGCTTGCGCGCCGGCGCGGCGGGCGGTTTCCATGTCAACAGGCATGTCGCCCACCATGAGCACGCGCTCCGGCGCAACGCCCAGCAAGCGCGCCGTGCGCCGAACGGCTTGCGGGTGCGGCTTGAAGCGCCAGAGGTCCTGGCGGGTGGTGATAGCGCCGAAGAGTGGGCGCAAGCCGGTTTGTTCCAGAAAGGCGTAGGTTTCGCGGCGGGCGCGGTTGGTGAGCACGCCGAGGGCGTACTGCTGAGCGAGCCGCTGCACCGTTTCGACCGCGCCTTCGATAGGGGCGAGCGTTTCCAGCGTGCCGATGCCTTTCGCGCGGCGGGCGCGGTCGGCAAGGGGGCGCAGCCAGGTGTCAAGCCCCACGCGGTCGAGCATGGCGAGCACGTAGTTGGTTGGGGTTTCGCTGAGCACCCAGATGCGCCGCATGAACTGTTCGGGGTTGCGCCCCGGCAGAAGAGGCGCAAGTGGACGCAGTCGTGCCGCCAGCGCTCCCCCTTTTTGCCCGCCACGCAGGGCGAGCAGCGTTCCGTCCAGGTCAAACAGAATGGCGTCAATGCGTGTGCGATCCAAATCGGGCATGGGCTTCGCTCCTCCGTGATAGCGCGGATTGTAGCGGAGTGTGTCGAAGGAGCAAGAGGCGGTTATTGCGACACGACGTTGGTGCCGAAGGGAACGGCGACGATGATGACGCGGTGGGTGTTGGTTTCGTAGGGCCAGCATGAAACCAGGGTGAGGCGGATATCGTTGGTGGGGGCAATCCAGCGCGCGTTTTCAAACTGCTGTTCGAGGGGAACGCCGATTTCGCGCACAATTTTTTTGAGCGCCACCTGATAGGCGTAGATGCGCCCTTCGGCTTCGACGTACACCATGTCGCCGGGTTCAAGTTTCCATAAATCGCGAAAAACTTCGCCTTTGGTGTTATTGTGCCCCGCCATGACGGTATTGCCGCGTGCGCCGGGCAGGGCGCTGTCTTGGTGCCAGCCGACGGCGTACTCAGCGACCTGGTGGTAGCGTACAAGGTAATTGCCTTGCTGGACAAAGTACGTCCCGACCGGCACCACCTGCGAAACGAGGTTGATGGCGGGGATGATAAGCCGCGAGGGTGGTTGCGTCGCCGGCGGCGGGAATGGTCCCGGCGTGGCGATGAGGGGCGCATTGGGTGGCGTGTCGGTGCTTTTCTCGCGTTCGACGTGTGCGGCGACGGTGGCTTCCGCCACCGGGTCGAAGGGGGGCGCGTGGGTGTCGGTGACGGCAAGCAACGGGATGAACGGCGCCGGTGTGGCGGTGGGCGTGGTGGTGGTAATGCTGAGCGCCAAGGATGTCGCGCCGTTGGATGGGCTGTTTTCGGGTGCAAAGGGCGTTGCCGCCGCCAGCGCGGGCGCAACAGCCGCCGAAGAACCGCTGACGTTCAGCACGATGTAGGCGGCGATGATGATGGCGGCGAGCATTGGCGCCAGCGCGATGCCCCACAGCCAGAGGGGGGCGCGGCGGCGCGGCAGGGGTGTTGATGTGGCGGGCATGAGCCGCGCGGCATGGGCGGCGGTGTGGCGACGACGCGGCGCAGGGCGCGTGGCGGCGGTTGTCTGGTAGGTGGGGCGCGGTCTGGTCGCGTGGTGTGCGCTGGTGGCTGTGGCGGCTTGGGTGTGGAGTTTGCGGTAGAGCGTGTGCCCCGATGTGGTGCGCGTGGGCGATGCTGGATGTGGGCGTGTGGCGCGTGGGCGCGGCGATTCATCCAACAGCGCAATCAGCGCCTGAGTGGGAGCCGTGTCCGAGCGCACAGGGATGTGTTCGCGCGGGATGAGCGCCGTAAAGACGGGACAGCGGATATGGGCGTCGCGCAGGCAGTGTTGCGCCTGGCGGCGGCGTGAGATGGCGGCAGGCGTCCCATGCGCCCAACAACGGTGGGCGTCGTGGGGGTAGGGGTGTGTGCGTTTGGGTCGCGTTTCATCGCCCAAAAAGGGGCAATGATGTAATGCCTGCCGCGGTTTGCTCATCTTGCAACTCAACATCTGCTTGTATCTGCCTCAATAATCGTATCATTGCTTGCGGGGTGTGCCAAACAATGTGCACGAAACACCACTTGCCGGGTGGGCGAAGGGGTTTCACCAATTTCATCAATTGCATATCATCTAGGGTCGCAACTGAGGAGGGGAACAGATGCGCATACTGATCACCGGAGCCAACGGGCAATTGGGGCGTGCGTTGCAACGCGCGCTTGTTGAACATGAGACGTTGCCGCTGGCGCATGCCGACCTGGATGTGAGCGACCGTTCTGCTGTGCTGGCGCTCGCCGATTGGGAGCCGGACGTGATTATTCACGCGGCGGCGATGACCAATGTGGATGGCTGTGAACTCGACCCGGAAGCGGCGTATCGTGTGAATGCGTTGGGAACACAGCATGTGGCGCTTTTGGCGCAGCGTGCCAATGCCGCATTGTGCTACGTCAGCACGGATTACGTGTATGACGGCGAGAAGGGCGAACCCTACTGGGAATGGGATGCCACCAATCCGCTCAACGTGTATGGGGCGAGCAAACTCGCCGGGGAATGGTTTGTGCGCCATTTGCTGACGCGCTTCTACATTGCCCGTACCGCGTGGGTGTATGGACCGGGTGGGCGTAACTTTCCGCGCAAGGTGCTCGATTTGGCCGTCCAGCACCCCGTTTTGCGCATGGTGACGAATGAAGCGGGGCATCCCACCTATGCGCCGCATCTGGCGCAAGCCATCGCGCGCCTCATTCAAACCGAGGCGTATGGCATCTACCACCTGGTGAACGAGGGGTGCGCCACTCGTTTTGAGTTTGCGCGTGCTGTGTTGAATGCTGTGGGGCGTGCCGATTACCCCCTGGAACCCACCGACCATTACCCGCGCCCGGCGCGTGTGCCCAAACGTGCCGAATTGCACACTTTGGCCGCCCGCCATGTAGGGGTTGGTTTGCCTCACTGGCAGGAAGGGTTGCTCGAATGGGTGCGCGCTGAGGGGCTGGTATGAGCAATCCGCTGGTGAGTGTGGTCATTCCCAATTGGAACGGCAAGCATCATTTGGAAGCGTGCCTGCCTTCGCTCTTCGCCCAAACGTATCGCCCGTTTGAGGTGATTGTTGTGGACAACGGCAGTACCGACGGCTCGGTGGAATGGCTGGCGACGGTGTGGCCGCAAGTGCGTGTTGTCGCGTTTCCGCAGAACCGTGGTGTGGTGGCGGCGTTCAACGCAGGGGTGCAGGCGGCGCGTGGTGAACTCATCGCCTTGCTGAACAACGACACCGAGCAGGAACCGGACTGGCTCGAACGGTTTGTTGCGGGGCTTCTGCGCCATAGTGATGCCGGCATGGCGGCGTGCAAAATTCGTCTCTGGGACGACCGCACGCGCTTGCATACCGCCGGCGATACGATGAGCCGCGATGCTCAACCGGGCAACCGTGGCGTGTGGGAGCCCGATGATGGACGTTTTGACCGCGAGGAATATGTTTTTGCGCCCTGCGGCGCGGCGGCGCTTTACCGCCGCGCGCTTTTTGAGGATGTGGGGTTGTTCGACCAGCGGCTGGGCTCTTACCTGGAAGATGTAGATTTGGCGTTTCGGGCGCAGTGGCGCGGCTGGCGGTGTATCTACGTACCGGATGCGGTTGTCTATCACAAAGTCAGCGCCACAGGCGGGGGCGTATTCGCCAGTTATTACGTCGGGCGCAATTGGTTCTACGTCATCACCAAGAATTTTCCCGCGCGCACATTGCGCCGCCATTGGCGAGCCATCGCGCGTGCGCAGGCGCGGCATGTGTGGGAAGCGGTGCGCGCCTGGCGCGGTGCGGCTGCGCGGGCGCGCTTGCGCGGCATGCTCGTGGGGGCGTTGACGTGGCCGCGCTTTGTGCCGGATCGCCGGCGTATTCAGGCGACGGCGCGGGTGCGTGAGGAGGAAATCGAAGCGCTATTCAGTTGACGCTGAGGGGCTTGCGAGTATGCTTTTGCAGGTTATGCGTCAGCATACATAGTGCCAAAAACTGAGGTTGAGATTATCTCAATTATGAGGAGGCAACCCATTTCCGAGCAACCGTTTCTCTCAATCGTCATACCGGCATACAACGAAGAGCGACGCTTGCCGCCCAACTTGAAGCGTGTGCTCGAATACCTGGATACGCAGCCGTTTGAAGCCGAGGTGATCGTGGTGGACGACGGGTCGGAAGACCGCACGGTTCAGCGCGTCCGCGAAGTCGCCGCCGATGATCCCCGCGTGCGTATCATTGAAAACGAGCACTACGGCAAAGCCTACGCCGTGCGCACGGGCATGCTTGCGGCGCGTGGCGAGATTGTGCTGTTCAGCGATGCCGACCTTTCGACGCCGATCCACGAAATTGAGCGCTTCTTCCCCTATTTTGAGCAGAACTACGACATTGTCATTGGTTCGCGTGAGGGGGGCGGTCCCAACCAGCGCGTTGGTGAGCCTTTCTACCGTCATTTGATGGGGCGCGTCTTCAACTTGTTGGTGCAATTGCTGGCGGTGCCTGGTATTCGCGATACGCAATGCGGCTTCAAGGCCATGCGGCGCGAAGCCGTGCATGATTTGTTCCCACGCTTGCGCATTCACGATGGGAGCAAGGGCCCCGTCAAGGGAAGCATGGTCACCGGGTTTGACGTGGAATTGCTCTTCCTGGCGTTGCAGTTGGGCTACAAAGTCAAGGAAGTGCCTGTGGAGTGGCGCTACGGACGCGAAAGCAAGGTCAACCCGCTGATTGACTCGTGGCGGCTATTCCGCGATGTGTTGATGGTGCGCTGGAATCACCTTTTGGGGCGGTACGATATGCGCCCCAAAGCCGCCGCGTCGAATCACCCGCCGACGGCGCATTGAGTGTTGCTTCGTTGAACAGTGCGAGGAAACCATATGCCGTGGTCTCGAAAATGGGTGGTCGCAGGGCTGGGGGTGTTGCTTGCCTTGCTGATGCGGGGCGGCGCGGCGCGCCCCCTCTTTTCTGCCGCTGATGAGCCGCTCTTCATCCCTGCCAATGCCGAGGCGCATGTGGACATGCCGCACAGTGGCGCTTTGCGCACGACCGGGCAAGCGTGGGGGGATTTCGACAACGACGGCGACCTCGACCTCTACCTGACCGACCCCGCCGCACCGAACCGCCTCTATGAGAACTTGGGCGATGGCACGTTCCGCCTTTCGCCACTGAGCGAGCAGGTAGCGTTGCCCAACCAGCGGAGCACGGGCGCGATTTTCGCCGATTACGACAACGACGGTTGGCCTGACCTCTATGTGCTGGCGCGAGGGCGCAACGCGTTGTTGCACAACGACGGCGGGCGCGCTTTCTACGATGTCACCCTACTGGCAGGCGTTGGCGATGAAGCCGATGGGCAAAGCGCCACTTGGGGAGACTTCGACAACGACGGCGACCTCGACCTCTACGTGGTCAACTGGTCCTGCTCGCCGGATTGCGGACGACCGCAAAGCGGCGACCGCGATCGCCTCTATCGCAACAATGGCGATGGCACGTTCGACGATGTGACCCACTGGCTGGGGAGTAAGACCACCGGCGCCGGGTTTGCCGCGACGTTTTTCGACTATGACAACGACGGCGACCTCGACCTCTATGTGGTCAACGATGAGTTTATCGCGCCGACGGGCAATGTGCTGTGGCGCAACGATGGCGCCGGCTGTGGCGGCTGGTGTTTCTCCGATGTGTCCGCTGAAACGGGCGCCGATGTGCGTCTGATGGGCATGGGGCTGGCGGTCGGAGACTACGACAACGACGGCGACCTCGACCTCTACTTCACCAACGCGGGACCCATGGTCTTGTTGCAAAACTTGACGGCGCAGGGCGAACCGCGGTTTGTCAACGTGGCCCCCCAAGCCGGTGTGGAACACGCCGAGGGCATTGGCTGGGGCGCGGTCTTCGTGGATTGCGACAACGACGGCTGGCTCGACCTCTATGTCGCCGAGTCCGACGTGAAAGGGGATGGCTTGCCCGCCAACCCGCTCTATCACAACAACGGTGATGGCACGTTCACCATGCTGCCCCCCACCGACGCCGGCGCGTCCGATGCGGGGCGCAGTACGGGTGTTGCCTACGCCGATTACAACGGCGACGGGTGGACCGACCTCGTGGTGGGGAACTTTGGGCGCGGCTATACGCTCTATCGCAATACACGCCACGCACCGCACCACTGGCTGCGTGTGCGCCTGGTGGGTGGTGGTCCCGTGAACCGCGATGCGGTGGGCGCGAAAGTTCTTCTCACCACGCCCGATGGTGTGCGCCAAACCCGCGTTGTGCATGCGGGGAGCAGCCTGGGCGCTGGGCACGAACTGGCGCTGACCTTCGGCTTAGGTGTACACACCACCGCCGATGTGCGTATCATCTGGCCCGACGGCACCGAGCAGACCCTTGCCAATGTGCGCGGCGACCGCGCCTACACGATCGCCTACCCGCTCACGTGGCGCGAACGCCTGGCGTTGACCTGGGCGCTCTGGCGCGTGCGCCTCGCGCTGGGGGCGGCGGGCGCTCTGCTGACGCTCGGCGGTGTGGGGATGGTGCTGTGGCGTTGGCGGAGACGCGGACATGTGGAGCAAGTGCCATGACGGCTGACCCCATTACGCTTGAACTCTACCGCCATCGTTTTGCCAGTATCGCCGACGAAATGGGCGTAAGCCTGCAACGCACAGCCTACTCGCCCAATATCAAAGAGCGGCTCGATTTTTCATGCGCCGTTTTCGACGCCGACGGGCGTATGGTGGCGCAAGCCGCCCACATTCCCGTGCACCTGGGCGCAATGCCCGATAGCGTCGCTGCCGCGTTGTCGGCGGTCTCCACCTGGCAAGCGGGCGACCTCGTCATCCTGAACGACCCTTTTGCCGGCGGCACTCACCTGCCCGATATCACCATGGTTTCGCCCGTGTTTCTGGAGGGCGAGACCCCCGATTTTTTCGTCGCCAGCCGCGCCCACCATGCCGACGTGGGGGGCATGACGCCGGGCTCGCTCCCGCTTTCGACGGAACTCTACCAGGAAGGGCTGATTATCCCCCCGTTGAAGTTGTACGAGGGCGGCGTGCTCAACGAAGCGGTGTTGCGGCTCATTTTGCGCAATGTGCGCACCCCTGATGAACGCCGTGGCGACCTTGCCGCCCAACGCGCCGCGCATCTCACGGGCGAGCGCCGTTTGCGCGAGTTGGCGGCGACGCATGGGCGTGAGGAAGTGCTGGCGTATGCCCAACACCTGCAAACGTACAGCGAACGCCGCACACGCGCCGCGCTTCGTACCTGGCCGGCTGGTCGCTACACGTTTGAAGATGTCATCGAGCATGTGGAAGATGGGCGTCTGCACCTGTTGCCCATTCGCGTGGCTGTGACGATTGCAGGCGAGACCATCACGTTCGACTTTACGGGCACAGCGCCGCAAATGCGCGGTTCGCTCAATGCTGTGCTCAGCATCACCAAATCGGCGTGCGCCTATGTGGTGCGTTGCCTGGTGGGCGACGATGTGCCCATGAACGCCGGCTGTTTTGCGCCTTTGCATGTGCACGCCCCCGAAGGAACGCTGGTCAACGCCCGCCCACCCGCCGCCGTTGCGGGGGGCAATGTCGAAACCAGCCAGCGCATTGTGGATGTTGTGCTGGGGGCGCTGGCGCAAGCCTTGCCCGACCGTATTCCCGCCGCCTCGCAGGGCACGATGAACAACGTCACGATTGGCGGCATCGCTCCCGATGGTACGCCCTTCGCCTACTACGAGACGCTGGCGGGCGGCATGGGTGCTGCGCCAACCGCCGATGGGTTGACCGCCGTGCATACCCACATGACCAACACACGCAACACGCCTGTTGAAGCGCTGGAACGCGCCTACCCCTTCCGCGTGGTGCGCTACGCCATTCGGCGTGGCAGCGGCGGGCGTGGGTTCTATCATGGCGGGGATGGGCTGATTCGCGAGTATGAACTGCTCACCGAAGCAACCATTACCCTGCTGACCGAGCGGCGTGTGCGTGCGCCGTGGGGGTTGCAAGGTGGCGAAGACGGCGCACCGGGCGTCAACCGCCTGGTGCATCCCGATGGGCGCGAGGAACGTTTGCCCCCCAAATGCTCGCGCCATGTCCAAGCCGGCTCGCGCTTGTGCATTGAAACGCCGGGGGGTGGGGGTTGGGGGACGCCGGAAGATGTCTGAAACACCGAGAACCCAAGGAGCAACACCATGCCACTCTTTCCGCGCAAATCCAAACGCATCGGCCTGGCACTGAGCGGCGGTGCGGTGCGTGGCGCCGCCCACATTGGCGTTCTGCAAGTGCTGGAACGTGAAGGCATCATCCCCGATGTGATCGCCGGCACAAGCGCCGGCGCGATTGTGGGCGCGGGCTACGCCGCGGGCGTGAGCACCGCCACCATGAGCGCCGTTTTTCGCACGTTGCGGTGGCCGCGTTTGGCGCGCTTTTCGCTGCGCACCGGCCTGAGCCTGTTCGATACCGAACCCATGGAAGCCTTTATCCGCGAACAAATTGGCGTCCAAACATTCGATGAACTCCAACGCCCCTTTGCCGCCGTCGCGTGCGACATTCTCACCGGCGAGCGGGTGGTGTTGCGCGAAGGCTCTGTGGCGCGCGCGGTACGCGCCAGCGCCGCTTTGCCGGGGCTTTTTCCGCCGGTGGAGATGAACGGGCGCTTGCTGGTGGATGGCGGTGTCGTGGACAACTTGCCCGTGGATGTAGTGCGCGAAATGGGCGCCGATTACGTCATCGCCGTAGACCTCATTCCGCCGCCGGTGAGCCAACCGCAACCGTCCAACCCGTTCGAGATGTTGCTCATGGCGGCGAACCTGCTCGTGCGCCAAAACCACCCCGACCCGCAATCGGTGGATTGCTACATTCAGCCGGCGCTGGGTGGCTATGCGCCGTGGGACTTCTCGCATGGTCCCGAAATGGAAGCCCTTGGACGCGCCGCCGCCGAAGCCGTCATCGTCAAAATCAAACGCGACCTGGGGTTAGAACGATGAGCATTCGCGAGATTCGCCTTCCCGCCGATTTGAAACCAGCCTTGTTGAGTGGGCATCCCTGGATTTACCGCGACCACATTCCGCCCAACACCTACCTGAAAAACGGGAGTTGGGTGCGTGTCAGCGCGGGCAATGTCGCCGCCTACGGCATTTGGGACGCGCATGGACCGATTGCCGTGCGCCTTTTTTCGCGCCACACCATTCCCGATATAGCATGGGTTGAAGCGCGTGTGCGCGAAGCCTGGGATGTTCGCGCACCGTTGCGCGCACGGGGCGACACGAATGCCTACCGCTGGCTCTACGGCGAAAGCGACGGCTTGCCCGGCATCGTGGTAGACCTCTACGACCGCCACGCCATTTTGCGCACCTACACCGATAGCGTGCGCAAACTTGTCCCGTGGGTGGTGGCAGCGTTGCGGCGCGTTGCTCCCGTTGACGGTATCGCCGAGCGACAGGAAGATGAATTTGGCGAACCGCGCTGGCATGTGCATTGGGGGCAGCGCCCACCGGATGAACTCGTGGTGCTCGAAAACGGCTGGCACATGTACGCCAACTTGCTCCACGGGCAGAAAACCGGCCTCTTTCTGGACCAGCGCGAAAATCGGCGCGAACTCATGCGCTGGTGCGGCGGCAAACGGGTGCTCAATTGCTTCGCCTACAACGGGGGGTTTTCATTAGCGGCGGCGTTGGGGGGCGCGCGTTTCGTCGAAAGTGTGGACGTTGCCGCCAACGCGCTGGAAGACGCCCGCCGCACCTTCGCCCTCAACGGGCTTGACCCCGACGCGCACGCCTTCACCCGTGCCGATGTGTTCGACCTGCTCGAACAGTACGCCCGTGAAGGGCGCACATTCGACGTGGTCGTACTCGACCCCCCAAGTTTCGCACGCAGCAAGAACCAGCGCCACAAAGCCATCCGCGCCTACACCCGCCTGAACGCTCTGGCGCTCAACCTCATTCCCCCCGGTGGTCTGCTGGTCTCGTCCAGTTGCACCGCGCAGGTTTCGCATGCCGATTTCCTCAACATGCTGGCAACCGCCGCCGCCAAGGCGGGGCGTCGCTTGCGCATTCTGCACGACGCCGGCCAACCACTCGACCACCCAGTGCCGCCCCATTTTCCCGAAGGGCGCTACCTGAAATTTGTCATCGCCCACGTGGCCGATGTGGCGTGAATGTGGCTTTGTGCAACCTTTCACGAATTGCCAATCTTTTCGCTCAACGGTATGATACGGCCGCCAGTTCACAAACAAAAAACGTGCAAGACGCACGCGGAACCAACCCCTAAGGAGGCGAACGATGAAGAAGCCAATTCGTGTTGCCGTGACCGGTGCCGCCGGGAACATTGGGTATTCGCTCCTCTTCCGCATTGCCGCTGGCGATATGTTTGGCCCCGACCAACCCGTCATCCTGCAAATGCTCGAAATTACGCCGGCGCTTTCCGCTCTGAAGGGCGTGGCGATGGAACTTGAAGACTGCGCCTTCCCGCTCCTCTATGACATGGTGCTCACGGATGACCCCAACGTCGCCTTCCGCGATGCCAACTGGGCGTTGCTGGTGGGCGCTAAGCCGCGCGGGAAGGGGCAAGAACGCAAAGACCTCATCCGCGACAACGGCCCCATTTTCGTCGGGCAAGGGCGTGCGCTCAACGAAAACGCCGCCGCGGACATTCGCGTTGTGGTGGTGGGGAACCCCGCCAACACCAACGCCCTGATTGCCATGAGCAACGCCCCCGACATTCCGAACGAACGTTTCACCGCCATGACCCGCCTCGACCATAACCGCGCTATCAACCAGGTGGCGAAGAAAGCCGGCGTGCATGTGACCGATGTCCAGCGCATTATCATCTGGGGGAACCACTCCGCCACGCAAGTGCCCGACATTACGCATGCGCTCGTCAAAGGGCAGCCGGCGCCGCAAGTCATCAACGATGACGAATGGGTGCGCAACGAATTCATCCCGACCGTGCAGCAACGTGGGCGCGCCATCATCGAAGCGCGTGGGCACTCCTCGGCTGCGTCCGCGGCCAACGCGCTGATTGACCATGTGCGCTCGTGGGCGCTTGGAACGCCCGAAGGCGACTGGGTCTCGATGGCGGTGCCCTCGCACCTGGGCGACTACGGCATTCCCGAAGGCGTCATCTTCTCGTATCCGGTTGTCTGCAAGGATGGCAACTACGAAGTCGTCAATGGGCTGGAACACCCCGACTGGGTGAAGCCGCTCATTGAACGCACCGCGCAGGAACTGCTGGAAGAACGCGAAGCCATCAAAGACCTGTTGAACCCGTAAACGCGCCTGCCTGCACGCGGTGGGGAGTGTGAGCGGCACTCCCCACCTTTGTTTTGTGAACCTATGGGGGTGAATGAACACACATGGCGAACCCACCGGAATTAGCCGTCATCATTGTTTCGTACAACACACGCGACCTGCTTCAGCGCGCTATTGCCAGCCTGCAAACCAGCCTGCACGCGCATGGTCCATCACATGCGCGCATCATTGTTGTGGACAACGCCAGCCACGATGGGAGCGCCGAGATGGTGCGGCGCACCTTCCCCGACGTTGAACTGCTGGAACCGGGTGAAAATTTGGGGTTTGCACGCGCCAACAACCTGGCGTTGCGCCACCTGGGGTTTCCCCACGGCGACGCGCTGCCCGAAGCGGTCTGGCTGCTCAATCCCGATACGGAAACGGTGGGCAACGCCCCCGCACAGTTGCTGGCGCATTTGCGTGCGCATCCCGATGTAGCGGCGGTGGGACCACGTTTGCAGTACGGCGACGGGCGTTTTCAGCATGGCGCATTTGCCTTTCCCGGCTTGCTTCAAATCGCCTTCGACCTGTTCCCGCTTCCGGCGCGGCTCTACGAAACGCGCCTCAACGGGCGGTATCCGCGGGCGTGGTACGAGCAGGGCAAACCGTTCGACGTGGACATGGTGTTGGGCGCGGCGCTCATGGTGCGGCGCGAAGCCATTCAGCAGGTGGGCTTGCTCGATGAAGGCTATTTCATGTACGTGGAAGAGTTGGATTGGTGCCGCCGCATGAAACAGGCTGGCTGGCGGTTGCAACTGGTGCCCACGGCGCTGGTGATTCACCACGAGGGGCAAAGCACTCGCCAGTTTCGCGAAGAGATGTTTCGCGCCTTGTGGCGGAGCCGCTTACGCTACTACACCAAGTTTGCCCCGCGCCCCTACGTGTGGCTGGTGCGCGCATTGGTGGCGGTGGGGTTGGCGTGGCAAAAACAGCGTGCGCGTGGAGGATAGCCCATGCCGCAGCCGACAATCAGCGTGGTGGTATTGACGCGCAATGAAGAACGCCACTTGCCCGGTTGCCTGGAAACGCTGGGGTGGGCGGATGAAGTGATGGTGTTGGATAGCGGCAGCACCGACCGCACGCTCGACATTGCCCGCGCGGCGGGGGTGCGGGTGGAACAACGCCCCTTCACCCACTTCGGCGACCAGCGCCAGGCGGCGTTGGAGATGGCGCGTGGCGCGTGGGTCTTTTTTGTGGACGCCGACGAGCGCGTTCCCCCTGCGCTGGCGGAAGAGGTGCAAGCCGTCGTGCGCAGCCAGCGCCCCGAAGTGGGGTGGTGGGTGCCGCGGCGCAATTTCTTTTGGGGGAAGGAAGTCCGCTACACAGGCTGGGCGCCCGATTACCAGTTGCGATTGTTGAAAAAGGGGCACGCGCATTACGACACCACCGAGGTGGTACATGAAGTGGCGGCTGTGGATGGCGAAACCGGTTATTTGCAAACGCCGCTTGTGCACTTGAACTACGACTCATGGCGTGAATTTTTCGCCAAGCAAGCCGCCTACGCCCGGTATGAAGCCGAGCGGTGGGTGATCGAAGGGCGGCGCGTGCGCGTGCGTACCTTCTTCTTGCAACCATTGCGCGGGTTTTGGCGGCGTTATGTGCGCTGGCAGGGCTGGCGCGATGGCTTGCTGGGCTTGCAATTGAGCCTGGCGATGGCCTGGTTTGAATGGGAGGTGGTGCGGCTTGTCTGGCAACGCCAGCAACAGGGCGGGGCTTAGCGCGCCAGCGGTCGCAGGGTTGCAGTCGCCTTCTCGATTTCTTTTTCCACCCCTTCCTCTTCTTCAACCATTTCTTCGGATGGCGGCGGCAATCGGAGCGCCAGAAGCGCCGCCAGCGCAAAAACAGCGCCCGCAAAAACAAACGTCGCGCGAATGCCAAACCACATGGCAATGGCTGAACCGACGATGGGCGCCACCGTGCGCCCCGCTGAACCGACCGAAGCATCCAGCCCATAGACCGCACCCTCGTGGCCGGGTGGGCTGTATTGCGCCAGCAACGCCCCCAAGGCCGGCAAAATCCCCCCCACCGCAGCGCCGGTAATGCCATTGAGCAGAATCAACTGCCAGGGTGATGTCACCAGTGCTTGCGGCACATAGCCGGCGGCGGCCAGTATGGCGGCAAACACCAGCACGCGCTTGTGCCCGACTTTGTCGCCCACACGCCCTAACACAACAGCGCTCAATGTGCTCATTGCCGAACCGATACCGCTGACCAGCCCCGTCATCGTGCCGACGGCGTTGCTGTTGCTCATCAGTGATTGAACGAAGAGCGGAAGCAGGGGCATCACGGACATGCGGCTTACATTGTTGAGGAAACGCACGACAAAGGTCGGCAGCACGCCGGGCAAATGGAGCACCTCGCGCCAACTTTGCAGCAGGCTGGGGCGCGCTTCTGTGGGTTGTGGTGTGCGTGGCGGTTCGTGAATGCCGAAATGCACCAGCACGCCGGCCAGAAAGAGCAAGGTGGACGTGAGGATGAACGTGGCGCGAAAGCCGACCGTATCAGCCATGACGCCGCCAATGACGGGACCGACGGCGATGCCTGCCCAAAGCGCCACTTGCAGCAATCCAAGCGCAAAGCCGCTGTGCTTGCGCGGCGTGGCGGCGGCCACCAGCGCAATGGTGGCGGTGACGGTGCCGGTAATCAGCCCCTGGATGGCGCGGAGAATGGCCAATTCTTCTGCGGAGCGGGCAAACCCCATCGCCAGGAGAATGACCGCCCCGCCGAAGGTTGCACGTTGGACCATGAGTTTGCGCCCATAGCGGTCGGCCAGGCTCCCCCACACGGGGGCGCTGAGCATCATCGTGAAGGCTTGTACCGCAAAAACAATCCCCGACCAAAACTCCACACTGCCGCTGGTACGGATACCCAGATATTGCACGTAGAGCGGGAGAAAGGGAAAGACCAGAGAAAACCCCAGCCCCGCCATGAGTTGCGCAAGGAAGGCAATCGCCAGGGTGCGATGCCACGGTTCAGTGCCAAATAGCCGTTTTGCGCGCATGATAGTTTCCCTTGCTAAGTTTTTGTCGACATCATACAAGGCTTTTGAGGGGCGACAAATAGCGCCGCATTTTGCGGATGCGTGTCAGTACGCGCTGTTGATGGTGGCAGAGAAGGGAGATGCGCTCGAAATGATTGTGTTGTTATCGTTGTTTTCTGCTAAAAAGATAAAGCATAAATAGGTTGTTGCGTTTAGTAAAATATCATTTCAAAGCAAAAAATATGAAAGAGTTCCATTTTTCACAAAAGGGGTTGACAACGCTTCTTTTGATATGATATAATCTCACGCGGTAGCCGTTCCGGAAAGGATTTTTGTTTCTTGAAAAAAGCTTTCTCCCTGATTTGCTCGCAGACCATGCAACGCCAGCGCCAGGAGTATTGTTCATCTCTGTGGCGCTGGTTCTTTGTGTAGGAGGTGTTTCAGTGAATACGGTGCAAGAACAAATTCAAAGCGCCAAAGCCTTGCTCGAAAAAGCGCGCGAGCGCGGCTATGTGACCGCCAATGAGCTGTTGGATGTGTTTCCTGAGGCGGAAGAAGCCTTGAGCCAGCTTGATGAAATTTTTGAGTTGCTCGAAGAAGAGGGCATTCGCGTTTTTCAGACCGAGGAAGAAGCCAAAGCCGAAATGGCGCGGCAAACGCCTGCTTCCTGGAATGAGCTGCAGATGGATATGGAATCGGCTGTGCCGGAAACGCCGGTGTATGACCTTTCAGGCATTGATATTGAAGACACAGTCAGCCTGTACCTGCGCGAAGTCGGGAGCGTGCCGCTGTTGACTGCTGAGCAGGAAGTCGAATTGGCGAAGCAGATGGAAGCCGGCCGCATGGCGCGCGAACGCCTGGAAGCGGGTGAATACGCTGATGATATTGAAAAAGCGCAGCTGGAACGCCTTGTGCGTTTGGGTGAGATGGCGCGCGATCACCTCATCAAGGCAAACTCGCGGTTGGTGGTGAGCATTGCCAAGCGGTACATGAACCAGGGTGTGCCCTTCCTCGACCTGATTCAGGAAGGCAACCTGGGTTTGATGCGTGCGGTGGACAAGTTCGACTACAAACGTGGGTACAAGTTCAGCACGTATGCCACATGGTGGATTCGCCAGGCGATTACACGTGCGATTGCCGACCAGGGGCGTACCATCCGCGTGCCGGTTCACATGAGCGATCGGATTCGCAAGTTGTATGGCGTGAGCCGTGAATTGGAGCAAAAGCTGGGCCGCGAACCGACGCCGCAAGAAATTGCCGAAGCGATGGACATTTCACCTCAAAAAGTACGCTGGATGTTGCGTATCAGCCGCCGCCCGTTGAGCCTGGAAAAGCCGGTGGGTGAAGATGGAGACAGCGAATTGGGCGCTTTCATTGAAGATGAAGATTCGCCCGCCCCAACGGATGTCGCCAGCAACAAGTTACTGCGCCAGGAGCTGGAACGTGCACTGAGTACCATTGACCCGCGCGAGGCGCGTATTTTGCGCTTGCGCTTTGGGCTGGTGGATGGGCGCGCGCATACGCTGGAAGAGCTGGGGCAAAAGTTTGGGCTTACACGCGAACGTATCCGCCAGATTGAAGGTGAAGCTCTGCGCCGACTGCGCCACCCCAGCCGGAGCCGCCGGCTGAAAGATTACCTCAATCCTTGAAATCATATGGGTGTCCAAAAAAACGGGCTGCTGAAAATGGCAGCCCATTTTTATTTTGCGGTGGCAAACTGTTTTCAAGTGAATTGACACCCTTCAACACACTGATATAATGGCGTGTGGTACTGGTCCTGCCTTGCGTTGCTGCCAGAGTACCACATTGCCCAATCTACCGGTCTCAGTTTTCCCCATTTTGCACTGTTCCGTTCAACATACATGTGGCAAAGAGGCTACACAGAACGAAAGGAGGTGAGAGCGCACACAAACGTCTTGCTTGTGTTGACGGTCTTTTTGTCGTCTCGTCCTCTGCAAGTTTCCCGTATTTGTCAACAGGTCAATGACCAGACCGGGAGGAGTTTTCATGAAAACGCGTATAGCTGTAATGCTGGCTGTCCTGCTGGCGGCGGTCTCCGTCTTTACCGTTGTGCGAGCGGAACAGCCAACCCCCGCTGCAGGCGAAAAGTTGCAGCTTGAGCCTGCAACCGCCGAGCCCGTTTCTCCGTTTTCGTTGGGTGATGAAGGGCGTGTGATTCAGCCCAAGGATGCCAAGGGCGATGAATGGTATATCGTCCAGATGAAGGAACCCCCGCTTGCATTGTATGAAGGTGGCATTCAAGGGTTGGCGCCCACCGCGAACAGCGTGACCGGTGCGCGCAAACTTGATGTCACCAGCCCCGCAAGCCAGGCGTACCTGGCGTATCTGGATACGTTGCATGCCCAACGGCTGAACGCTATCGAACAGGCGTTGGGGCGCGACGTTGAGAAATTGTTTGATTACAAGGTGGCTTTCAACGGTTTCGCCATTCGTCTGAGCCCCGATGAGGCTGAGACCGTTGCCAAGGTCCCCGGTGTGCGCATGGTGCAGCGCAACTTCTACCGCTACCCGCTCACCGATGCAGGACCCGAGTGGATTGGCGCGCCTACCATTTGGAATGACTTTGCCTACAAGGGTGAAGGCGTCATTGTTGGTGTGATTGACACCGGTATCAACATGGACCACCCCTCGTTTGCTGATGTGGGTGACGACGGATACGACCACACAAACCCGTGGGGAGCCGGCAACTATGTTGGCTGGTGTGATCCCAACAATGCGAACTATGACCCGCAGTGGGTGTGTAATGACAAGCTGATTGGTGTGTGGGACTTCCACGATGCCGTTGGCGATGAAAGCGACGGTCCCGAAGATGGTGACGGCCACGGAAGCCACACGGCGAGCACTGCCGCTGGGAACGTCGTCTATTCGCCCACGCTCTACTCCACGACAGCAACGGATCCCGTCTATCCGCCGACGCCAGTCTTTGCTTTCACCAAGATTTCAGGTGTGGCGCCGCACGCCAACATTGTCGCGTATGACGCCTGTGGTCCTGAGGGCTGTGCTGGTGTAGCGTTGGTGGCGGCTATTGATCAGACGGTTGTGGACGGTGTTGATGTTATCAACTACTCCATTGGTGGTGGATCGAGCGACCCCTGGAACGACGCTGACGCCCAAGCCTTCTTTGGGGCGTGGAGTGCCGGCATTGTCCCGGTGACGTCGGCTGGGAACTCGGGCCCTGGTCCATCGACCATTGGTTCGCCCGCCGATGCGCCCTGGATGATTTCCGTGGGGGCAAGCACCCACAACCGCAAGATGATCAACGCTCTCATCAACATGACCGGCACGGTAGGCACGCCGCCGCCCGACCTGTATGGCACGAGCGTGACGCCTGGCTACGGTCCTGCCCCGATTGTGTACGCTGGCTGGTATGATAACGACGGGGACGGTGACACGGACGCCGACGACGCTCAATGTCTCCAGCCATTTGCTCCGGGGACTTTCAACGGCGAAATCGTCGTATGTGACCGCGGTCAGATTGCGCGTGTGCAAAAAGGCGCCAACGTGCGCGCCGGTGGTGCGGGTGGTTTCGTGCTGGCAAACATGGCAGCTGATGGTGAATCCACCAGCGCCGACCAACACGTCTTGCCGGCTGTCCACCTGGGGTATACGGCAAGTGAACAACTGCGCGCCTGGTTGAGCGACCCCACTGGCACCTATACGGCGACCATTATGGGCACCACACTCGACCTGGACCCGAGCAACGGCGACATTATGGCCTCGTTTAGCTCGCGCGGTCCTGACCCGGCGACGAATGATGTCATCAAGCCGGATGTGACGAACCCGGGTGTGAGCATTCTGGCGGCGTATAAAACGGATGGTGTCTCGCCGGAGCCGGAATTCGCCATGATTAGCGGGACCTCGATGTCCAGCCCGCACACGGCTGGTTCGGCGGCCTTGATGCGTGGGCTTTACCCGAACTGGACGCCGGATGAAATTAAGTCCGCGTTGATGTTGACGGCGGATACCACAGTGCTGGACAGCGATGAAACGACGCCTGCCGATCCCTTCGATCGCGGTGCTGGGCGTGTTGATTTGAGCATGGCGCCCTATGTGGGCTTTGTGCTCGACGAAACCGAAGCGAACTACGTGGCCGCCAACCCAAGTACGGGTGGTGACCCGCGTGCGCTCAATATTGCCAGCCTGGCCGACAGTGCTTGTCTCCAAACGTGCTCGTGGACGCGTACTCTGACCAGCACGTTGCCCATTACCGTGGACTACGGGACCAGCGCGACCATCATGTCCGGCACGATTACGGTTGAGCCGATGACCTTTACGTTGCCGGCAGGCGGAACGCAGATCATTACGGTGACGGTGGATGTCACCGGTCTGCCGGATGGTGCGTGGGTCTTCGGCCAGGTGGATATTATGCCGATAGTAACGACGCAGGGGGTCCAGGTTGTGGGTGGGCATATGCCCGTGGCCGTCCTGCCCACGTCGGGTGTGCTGCCGGATAGCGTCACGGTCGAAGCGCGCCGCAATGCCGGCTCGTATCTGATGCCGGATAACATCTCTATCGAGATTACCGATCTCACGACGACGATGTATGGCCCGGCGAAGGGGACGGTTGAGACGGTGAGCCTGGTGGAAGATGCCACCAACGGTGATCCGTATGACGACCTGAGCCAGGTGCATTGGGTGACGGTGACCGTGCCGGTGAGCGCCACGCGCCTGGTGGCGGAAGTCTTTGAATCCGAAGCGCCGGACGTGGACTTGTTTGTCGGGACCGGTTCAACACCCAGCGAAGTGACTGAACAATGCAAGAGCACCACATCCTCGTTTGTGGAATACTGCAACATTGACGACCCGCAAGCCGGCGTCTGGTGGATTTTGGTGCAAAGCTGGGCTGGTACGGGTGCGGCGGACGACATCACCTTCTCGTATGCAGTGGTGCCCGGAACGGACACCATGGAAATGTGGGTCACGGGTCCCATGACCGTACCGGCGGAAACGCCGTATGACCTGCGTCTCTACTGGGATATCCCAACCCTGACGGAAGGCGATCGCTACTACGCTGCCTTCGATGTGGGCAGCAACCCCGCCTCGCCGGACGACATCGGCCGTGTGCTGGTTGACTTGCATCGCATTGAAGACGACGTGCAAAAGACGGCCGACCGCCAGGTTATTGGGACGGGTGAAACGGCGACCTTTACCATCACGGTCAACCCGAACACCCTGCCCGAAGACCTGATGTACACCATTACTGACACCATCCCGGCCGGCTTGTCGCTGGTGCCCGGTTCAATCTCCGTTTCAAGCGGGACGGTGATGACGAGCGGGAACCAGATTGTCTGGGACCTCTCCATGAGCAAACCGGGCTTCACCTACACCTGGACCACCAGCGACGATGACCCGGCTTGTGCGGTGCCGCTCTCAACCTTGGACGGCAAACCGGACGCTTACTTGGATCTGGCGGCCTTTGGCATTTCCGCCGATGCGTCCTTTTCGGGTGATACGCAGGTCTTCTCACTGTCGTTGAGCGGCGATCCGGCCAACATTACGTACTTTGGCCAGCCAATGCCCAATACACTCTACTTCACCGACGATGGCTTCCTGGCGTTCGATGATCCGTCGGTGTACACGAATCCGTGGATCAACCGCCCCATCCCATGGCCGGATGATGTCAACAACCTGTTGGCGCTCTTCTGGCATGACTTCGTCATCCAATACGATGCCGCGAATAACTACGGTGTCACGATAGCGAACCTGACCAGTGGCGGCATCCCGGTGGCGCATATCATCGAATACGATGATGTATATGAATGGGGAGCGATTACGCAGACGCTCGATATGCAGATCTTCATCGAGCGTGATCCGTACGCCGGTCCGTATGACATCATCTTTGCGTACGACAACATCTCGATGGCAATGCCCAATTGGGGCACGGTGGGTATCGAAAACGGCGACGGTACGGTTGGCGTGGCGCCATTCCCATATGATGATATTAACCTGCATGATGGGATGGCGATCTGCTTCGATATGGAACCGCTGGCACAACAAGCAACGCTGACGTACCAGGTGACGGTTGACGACGGGGCAACGCCGGGTGTCTACACCAACACGGTGACCTCGACGACGGACAACCCCGGTAGCAAGGTCGAGACGACCAGCGCCAGCGTCACCGTCCCGACGTACGCGGTTTCGCTGACGCCGGCGACGCAAACCATGAGCGCCTATCCGGGTGATGAGGTCACTTATACGTTGACGTTGCACAACCAGGGGGCTTCGACGGACTCGTTCACGATTCAGGTGGTGGGCAACAGCTGGACGGCTACCGCACCTGCTTCGGTTGGTCCGTTGGCACCGGGTGACTCTGACACGTTCAACGTGGTGGTGACGATCCCGATGAGCGCCCAGGATGGTGACATGGACACCGCCGCCGTGCTGGTGTACTCGCAGGGTGCGACTCAGCCGTTGGATGTCAGCCCTGTGGCTACGGCGGAAATCACCACCGTCGCCAAGTGGTACAAACTCTTCGCGCCGCTGATTCTCAATCCATAACATCACGCGGTGACGAAGTCGCCCCCGCCAAACGGCGGGGGCGTTTTTTTGTGGCGGGGGCTTTCTGTTCAGCGAGTTGGTGTGGCACGCAGAAAGGCGATGCGTGTTTGCCAACGAACTGTTTGGCGGGCGAGTGTCGGCAATGCTGTGGCGATGGCGGCAAGGTCTTCTTCGCTGAGATGTTCGCGGAGCAGGTCCATGTAAGATGGTGTGGCGGGATTGTGGGTAAGCCAGCGTGCCACCGTGGCGGGAGAGAGACGTATTTCGCTGACGAAAGAGTGGCATGTGATGGTGGCATGCCACCCGGCGCGCTGCAAGGCGGTTTCGAGCGTGGTTTCGTCGCGGTTCAAGCGTGGATGGTGGGCGTAAAGGGCTTCTTCGGCTTGTTGCCAGCGGGCGTGCAGGTTGGCGGGCAGCATTTCCGGCGGTACGAGCGCCGAGAGGCGTTGCGTGTAGCGCGGCAGCGGCTCGGCGAGCGCGAGGACACCGCCCTCGGCGAGGATGGAACGCAAACCGTGCAGCCACTCGTCCCACGTTTCCAGTTTCGACAGTGCGGCGTACCCCACAATGCGGTCAAATCGCACGTCGGGCGCTTCCTGGGCGAGCGTTGGCAGGAGCGCTTCGGGTGGCGCGACCAGAATGTGCGGGCGGTGCAGAAGCGGCAGCGCCTCGGCTTCGCGGCGCAAGCGTTCCCCTTCTTCGGCGGTATGGGCGACGGCGAAAACCCCGCCTTCGGGTGTGCGGCGGATGGCTTCCCATACCAGCAAACCCCGCGCGGCGTGCAGATCGAGCACGACGTGGTGGCGCTGAAGCGCGGCATGTTCAAACAGTTGGTCGCGGATGAAGGCGAGCCGATCGCCCTGTTGCCCCAACGTGCGCTGCAACCAACGTTCGGTTTGTGTGTCTGCTGGGCTGAAAGTGAGAATTTCCGGCGGCGCGAGCCCCACACCGTCGCTGAGTGCGGCTATCTGGGCTTCACGGCGACGGGCGACTTGCTCAGCAATGGTGGCTTCATACCCTTGGTCGGAGGGCGTGTAGAAGAGATGCCCTTGCAGTGTGTCGGGCAAGTATTGTTGCGCAACCCAATGGTTGCGGTAGGCGTGTGGATAGCGGTATCCTTCCCCATGCCCGAAGCCTTGTTTGTCGCGGCTGGCGTCGCGCAGGTGGGTGGGAACTTCGCCTTCGCGTGTCTCTTCGACAATGCGCAATGCGTCGAAGAAGCCCATAGTGCTGTTGGATTTGGGGGCGGTTGCCAGATAGAGCGTTGCTTGCGCCAGGTGGAATTGCCCTTCGGGCATGCCAACGCGGTCAAAGGCTTCGGCGCACGCATTCACCACCACAATGGCGTTGGGGTCGGCAAGCCCTACGTCTTCGCTGGCGAGAATGAGCAAGCGGCGAAAAATAAAGCGCGGGTCTTCACCGGCATAGACCATGCGCGCCAACCAGTAGAGCGCGGCGTCCGGATCGGAGCCGCGCACGCTTTTGATGAAGGCGCTGATGGTATCGAAGTGCGCGTCGCCCTCTTTGTCGTAGAGGACGGCACGGCGCTGAATGGATTCTTCGGCAACGTCGAGCGTGATGTGGATAACGCCCTCTTCATCGGGGGGCGTGGTTTCAACTGCCAGTTCCAGCGCGTTGAGTAAGGCGCGGGCGTCGCCATTGGCGACGTTGACCAGGTGCGCAAGTGCTTCTTCTTCCATGTGGATCTTCAAGCGACCGTAGCCGCGTTCGGGGTCGCGCAGGGCTTGTTCGGCGATACGGCGCAGGTCGTTTTCGCTGAGCGGTTTGAGTTGAAAGATGCGCGAACGGCTCACCAGCGCTTTGTTGACTTCAAAATAGGGGTTTTCAGTCGTGGCGCCGATGAGAATGACCGTGCCGTTTTCCACCCAGGGCAGCAGGGCGTCTTGTTGGGCTTTGTTGAAGCGGTGCACTTCATCCACAAAGAGGATGGTGCGCCGACCGTACAGGTTGCGTTGTTCTTGCGCCGTTTCAATCGCCTGGCGGATATCTTTGACGCCTGCCAGCACAGCGTTGATGGCGATGAAGTGGGCTTTGGTGGTGTTCGCGATGATGCGGGCGAGCGTGGTTTTGCCCGTGCCGGGTGGTCCGTAAAAAATCAGCGAGGAGAGTTGATCGGCTTGGATGGCGCGGCGGAGCAAGCGCCCCGGACCAATGATGTGTTCTTGCCCAACGAATTCATCCAATGTGCGGGGGCGCATGCGCGCCGCGAGCGGCGCTTCTGCTGCATTCTGTTCGCGACGCGCATGCTCGAACAAATCCATAGTGAGTACGGCTTAGGGTGTTGGTGTTGGCGACGGCTGTACGCCAACCTGTGTGGGCGCGACCGTGAGCGTGGGTGTTGGCAACGGGAGTGAAACCGTTGTGGCTGTCGGCGATGGCGCCACGGTTGGTGTTGGCGTTTCAGGCGGCTGTGTAGGCGTTGGCGGTGCGGTCGTCGGTGTCGGCAGTGCGCTCGTTGGTGTCGCCGTGGGTACGGGCGTATCGGTTGGCGCAATTGTTGCTGTTGGCGTCGCCGACGGCAATGGTGAAGGCGTGGGCGATGGCGTGATCGTGGGCGACGGCGTTGGGCTGGGTGATGGCGTGGCTGTCGGCAACGCTGTGCGTGTTGGCACGCGTGTGGCGGTTGGCAAGGGCGTGTTGGTTGGCTCTTGCGGCGGCGTGTTGGTGGGCGCGCGGGTTGCGGTTGGAAGCGGCGTGTTCGTAGGCGGTAAAGGCGTAATCTTGGGTTCGGCAAACGTTGCCGTTGGCGCCGGTGTTGCGTTTCCGCCGGGCAACGGTTCCACCGCAAAGAGCAGGACAAACCCCAAAATGTAGCAGGGGATGGTCAGCCCGATAATCACCAAAAATGTTGTGTACATGCTGCGTTGACGCGGCGTCAACGTTTCATTCCACCAATGGCGCAGACGTTGCATAGTGAAAACACACCTCTTGCGTGCGTGTTGTGTCAGATTCAGAAAAAAAGACGGATACAGACGATCCGCAGCGGGCGCTATCGTACCACGCCTAACGTTGTTGAGCAAGCAGATATGGGTTCAACTCATGCGGCGGGGGGCGTAGACCGAAGCGAAGGCGGCGATCCAGAGTCCCCCAAGGATGAGCGCAACCCCAAGCAGAATGAGTTCGAGCCGCATGGGGGGCGTGCCTGGCGGCGCGGGTGGTGTGCCCGGCGTGGTCGGGCGGGGCGTCGGTGTTGGTGTGGGTGTCGCCGGTGGCGTGTGCGAAGCGGTTGGAGATGGCGACGCGGTCGGTGGGCGTGTTGGGCTGGGGGACGGCGTCATGGTGGGCGTGGCTGAGGGTGTTGCGGTTGGTTTGACGGGCGGCGGCGGCGTGCGGGTTGGGTTCGGTGTGCAGACGGGAAGCGGCGTTGCCGTAGCGCTCGCGGTGGGTGTCGGCGAGGCGGTGGGCGAGGGCGTAGCGCTCGCGGTGGGTGTCGGCGAAGCGGTGGGCGAGGGCGTAGCGCTCGCGGTGGGTGTGGGCGAGGCGGTGGGCGAGGGCGTAGCGCTCGCGGTGGGTGTGGGCGAAGCGGTAGGCGAGGGCGTGGCGCTCGCGGTGGGTGTGGGCGAAGCGGTAGGCGAGGGCGTGGCGGTTGCGGTGGGTGTCGGTGAAGCGGTGGGCGAGGGCGTAGCGCTCGCGGTGGGTGTGGGCGAAGCGGTAGGCGAGGGCGTGGCGCTCGCGGTGGGTGTCGGCGAAGCGGTGGGCGAGGTCGTGGCGGTTGCGGTGGGTGTGGGCGAAGCGGTGGGCGTTGCCGTAGCGCTCGCGGTCGGTGTCGGTGAAGCGGTGGGCGAGGGCGTAGCGCTCGCGGTGGGTGTGGGCGAGGCGGTGGGCGAGGGCGTAGCGCTCGCGGTGGGTGTCGGCGAGGCGGTGGGCGATGGCGAGGGCGTGGCTATGGGAGTTTGGGCATAAAGGGATGGCACGCCTACACTGTGCCAGAGCCATATGGCACAGAGAAGCTGTATCACTTGCCATGCTTGTGTTCGGTGTCGCGCCACCTCATCCCTCTTTTCAAGCAAAGTCTGTAGCAGAGCATATGCCTGTTTGATGAAAATTGCGCATGTTGAACAATCGAGATGAATGAACATTCGGTCATGAAGGGTGGAAGGCTTGCTCATTCGCCCAACTCTCGGTACTCTTCTCGCGCTGGGGAAAAGGAGGCACAACACCCATGGACAAAACACAATTGCCTACACTGCACTACGAACGCCTGTTTTGGTCGCAGGGCAAGCGCTATGTGGCGGGGTGTGATGAGGCGGGGCGCGGCTGCTGGGCGGGTCCCGTGATGGTGGCGGCGGTGGTGCTCCCTGCTGATGTGACGATGGCGAATGTGTTGCGCGCCGCCGGCGTTCGCGATAGCAAGTTGCTCACACCGGCGCAGCGCGAAGCGTTGGTGCCGTTGATTGAAGAAGTGGCACTGGCGACGGCGGTCGCTTCGGCTTCGCCCGCGGAGATTGACAGATTGGGGATTGCACCAGCCACACGTTTAGCCATTCGGCGGGCGCTTGAACAATTGCCGCTGGCACCCCAGGCATTGTTGCTGGATGCCTTTCCTCTGCCGGAGTCTCCGCTGCCGCAGGAAGCCCTGGTGCGGGGAGACTCGCTTTCGATTTCGATTGCCGCCGCGAGCATTCTCGCCAAGGTTGCCCGCGACCGTTTGATGGAAGCCTACGATACCGACTATCCGGGGTATGGATTTGCTCGACATAAAGGGTATGGTACGGCGGAACACCGTGCCGCCTTGCAGCGGTTGGGTCCCACACCGTTGCACCGTCATACCTGGAAGCCCATTCGGGCGTTATTCGACACCACAGAATGAGAATCAACCGAGAAGGAGGCTTTATGCGGCGCATTCGCTTGGCGTTGGCGCAGTTGAACATGACGGTGGGCGACCTTGAAGGAAATGCGAAGAAAATCAAAGCGGCGATTGTGCGCGCACGGGCGCAACACGCCGATGTGGTGCTCTTTCCGGAGTTGGCTGTTTCGGGCTACCCGCCTGAAGATTTGCTGCTCAAGCCAGATTTTATTGACGCAAACCGTCGTGCGCTGGATGACATTCGCAAAGAAACCGATGATATTGTGGCGATTGTGGGGTTTCCCAGCGCCGATGATTACGACATTTACAACGCTGCCGCGGTGTTGCAAAATGGGCGTCTGGTGGGGGAATATCGCAAGCATTATCTCCCCAATTACAGCGTGTTTGATGAAAACCGCTACTTTGGCGAAGGGCAGGAAAGCCCGGTGTTTGATTTTGGGGGGGATATTGTTGGTGTGAGCATTTGCGAGGATATCTGGTATCCTTCGGGACCGCCTCAGTGGCAGGCGTTGGCGGGCGGTGCCGAGTTGTTGGTCAACCTTTCGGCGTCGCCTTACTACCGCGGGAAGCCGCATGAACGCGCGCGGATGTTGGCCACGCGGGCGGCGGACAACGTTGCAGTTGTGGCCTATTGCAACCTGGTGGGTGGGCAGGATGAGTTGGTCTTTGATGGCGGGAGCATGGTGTTTGCGCCGGATGGGCATATGCTGGCGCGTGCGCCTTTGGGCGAGGAGACCTTGTTGGTTGTGGATGTGAGCCTGGATGAAGTATTCCGCAAGCGATTGCACGACCCACGCCGCCGCAAAGATGTGGAATTGGCGAAGCACTTTGGGCGGATCGTGCCGCGCCTGGAAGGCGAACCGTTGCGCGGCGTCTCAGCGCGTGAAGAGACGGAGCCGCGGGAAGCCCTTGTTGCGCCGTATCCGGATGACCTGGAAGAAGTCTATCGCATGTTGGTGTTGGGCATTCGCGATTACGTGCACAAAAACGGATTTGAAAAGGTGGTGGTGGGGCTGAGCGGTGGCATTGACAGCGCCCTGACGGCAACGCTTGCTGTGGATGCGTTGGGTCCTGATAACGTGGTGGGCGTGCGTATGCCGTCGCGCTTTTCATCCGAAGGCAGTTTGCGCGATGCGGAAGAGTTAGCGGTGAATTTGGGCATTCGTTTGCTGACGATTTCAATCGAACCGCCGTTTGAGGGGTATTTGGAAGCGCTGAAAGAGGTGTTTGCGGGGCGTGAATTCGACGTGACCGAGGAAAATATCCAGGCGCGTATTCGTGGGAATTACTTGATGGCGCTCTCCAACAAGTTTGGATGGCTGGTCCTCAGTACCGGCAACAAGAGCGAGTCGGCGGTTGGGTATGCAACGTTGTATGGCGATATGGCGGGTGGGTTTGCACCCTTGAAGGATGTGTACAAGACGCTGGTGTATGCACTGGCAACGTGGCGCAACACCTTGCCGGATGGTCCTGTGATTCCGCACAACACAATTGTCAAGCCGCCAAGTGCCGAACTGCGCCCAGGGCAGCAGGATACGGATTCGCTTCCGCCATACGAAGTGCTGGATGCGATTTTGCGGCTTTACATTGAAGAAGATTACAGCCCGACGGATATTGTTGCGCAGGGATTTGACCCCACAACCGTAGAGCGTGTGATTCGCATGGTTGACCGCAGCGAGTATAAACGGCGACAGGCGGCGCCAGGGGTCAAGATTACGCCACGCGCATTTGGGAAAGACCGCCGCTTGCCTATTACCAATCGGTATCGCAGCCGCGCATAAGGAAGCCAGACGGGGCGCCGCTCAACAGGCGCCCCGTTTGCGTTATTCCGTGGATGTGTCGGTTGAGGGGCGCGATTGTTGGAGCCGTTTTTGTTCTTTGCGCAAGAATTTGCGGGCTTCAAAAAAGGCCTCTTCAATTTCTTGAACCTTTTCCACGGGATTCGTGACTGTTCCGTGGCGTGCTTCATCATCCAAAGCACGGCATGCTTCTTGCAAGCGTGTTGCACCAAGATGAGCGGCGCTTGATTTCAGTGTGTGGGCGACGATGTGCATGCGGCGCGCATCGCCTTCTTGCGCGGCTGCACGCAATTGTTCGAGCAGGCGCGGCGTGTTTTCCAGGAAAATGTCGATCAACTCGTTGAGGATTGTCCCGTCTGAATCCTGAACTTCCGAGCGCAAGGCTTCAAGCGCCGCATAGTTATACTCCGGCAGAGTGGGGTGTGAGGATAGCGAAGCATATTCTTCACGATGTTCTGCAGAATGGAGATGGGGCAGAGCACGCTCAAGCGCCGCCGCCAGTTCCTGGAGCTGCACCGGCTTCGCCAAATAGTCGTCCATACCGCTTTGCAAAAAACGCTCGCGATCGCCGCGCAGGGCGTAAGCCGTCATCGCGATAATCCACGGTTGTTGTTCTTTCGGTAGACGTGCGCGGATTTGTCGAGTGGCTTGTATCCCGTCCATAACGGGCATCTGGATGTCCATAAAAATGATGTCGTAGGGATTGGCCAGTGCTTTTTGTACGGCTTCTTCACCGTTTGAGGCAACGTCTGCTTCGAGCCCCAGTTGCTTGAGCAAGTGGAGCGCCACTTTTTGGTTGATGAGGTTGTCGTCTACGAGCAAGATGCGCACAGGTGCATTGGCAAGAGAAATTTTCGGGGGAAGCGTAACAGGAGCGGGTTGGGCGTGGGAATCGCTGAAAGCAGAAATGAGCGCATCTTGAAGGGCTTCAACGCGGATCGGGCGGAGTAAGAATGTGTCAAATAGCCGCGTTTCGAGCAGGAAGGAACGGTTGCGGTGGTTGCTCATCGCAATCAGCCGGATATCTGGGGCTTTTTCACGCAATTGACGCGCCAGGCGCACCATGTTGATTTCATCTTTTCCGTGAACACCAATGAGGGCAATGTCAGTCTCTGTCGCCATATCCCAAATCTCTGGCGATGTCGGCGAATAGGCTTCCACCTCCATTCCCCAACGGCGCAACCAAGTTTCCAGAATGGTGCGGGTGCGGCTGTGCGGTTCGATGAGGAGCGCACGCCGGTTCTGGAGTTGTGGGAGCGGAGCGAAGGGGCGCAACACACGTGCGTTTGCAGGCACTTTCAAGCGCACTGTGAAGAAGAATGTGGAGCCATGCCCTTCCTGGCTTTGCACCCAAATTGTGCCTCCCATCATTTCGACAAGGCGTGCGGTGAGTGCCAAACCCAGTCCCGTGCCCCCATATTTGCGCGTAATGGATACATCGGCTTGCTCAAAGGGTTTGAAAATTGTCTCGATGACGCTTTCCGGAATACCTATGCCGGTATCTTGAACCGCGATTTCAATAATGGCTTCGTCATCCATGACTTCCAGCGTATGGGCGCGTACAAACACCTCGCCTTCTTCGGTAAATTTGACAGCGTTGGAAAGGAGATTGACGAGAATCTGTTTGAAGCGCACCATGTCGCCTTGCACGTCGAGCGGCGTGCCGGGTTCAATAGAGAGATTCAGGTGTAATTGTTTTTCATCGGCTTTGGGGGCAACCAGCAAGAGGGCTTCTTCCATTGTGGTGAGAAGGTTGAAGGGAATTGTTTCCAGTTCGAGGCGTCCGGCTTCGATTTTGGAAAAGTCAAGCAAGTCGTTGATGATGTCGAGCAGCGTTTGCCCGCTTTTTTTGATGATGTTGACATAATCGTCGAGTGGTGGGGGGAGATTGGCTTCGCGTAGTAAATCGGTCAGCCCAATGATGGCGTTCAGGGGGGTGCGAATTTCGTGGCTCATATTCGCAAGGAAGATGGATTTGGCGCGGTTGGCGGCTTCAGCGGCTTCTTTGGCAATCCGCAATTCTTCATTGGCGCGTTCCAGTTCGGCGCTTCGCGCGGCGACTTCCTCATAGGCTTGTTGCAGGCGCTCGTATAGTTCTACATTGACAATTGCGATGGCAATACGTGTCGCCAATGCTTGCAAAAACTCTATGTCGGTGCTGGTGTAATAGCGCTCGTAGCGATCAAGTGCATAGAGCACGCCAAGTACCCGCCCTTCAGCAATCAACGGGACACCAACATAGGCGCGCAACCCGTATCGTTCCAGCAGCGGATTGGCTCCGAAGGGGTCTTGACGAATGTCAGGCATGGCAAGCGGTTTGGCGTTGTCAATAATCCAGCGTGTGGCGCCGCGGCTCCGACGAATGTATTTCAGCGCTTCGTCAGGGGGTTGACCAGGCACGGATGAAGCGGCAATGCGATAGGCTTGTTGCTCTTCATTCCAGAGGAGAACGCTGGCTCCACCAGTTGCTGGGAGCAGTTGTTCGATCAGTTCAACCACACGCTCAAGGAGTTCTTGCAATTGATGTGGTTGGCTGATAGCGAGTTCCAATTGCGCCAGAGCGGATTGACGTTCGTACTGTTTTTGGCGTTGACGGTGTTCCCTGATGAGTGAACGCTCTTGCTCGCGGAGCGCGAGCGCCATACGTATGACGCTGAGTGTAGTATCGGCGATGGTTTGGATGGTGTTGCTGGGTGGAAGCGTCTCTGCTGGTTGGTCGAACGCCAGAATGAGAGCGCCAAGCACGTTTTCATCGCCGCTGGTGATTGGGAGTACCAAAAATGGCGCGTGCTCCTGAAAAGTGCGTATGCTGGCTTGAAAGGGGAGGGCTTCGTCATCGAGAAAGATGATGTCTTTGGGCGCTATCCATTGTGGCGCTGCAATCCAATCAGATGAGGAGAGGGTGATGCTCAGGCCTTCTAATGGGTACAACTCGTTGGGAAATGCACCAATGATTGAAAGGGCGCGCTCTTGTTTTTCCGCAATAAGCCCGGCGCGAAGGCCAAGCATGGCGTGCAACGCTTTCAAGGTTTCCGTGGCAATTTGCTCAATATCATCAGGGGGCGCCTCGAGCAGGGGTTGGAGAAATGTTGGGGGTGTTGCCATACGCCGCAAATACGCTTCCAGGTCTTGCGGGGCGCTCACAGGTATGACGGCCAAATGGTGGCGTGCTGCAAGCGGGGCAAGGGTGCGCACGCGTTCTGGTGTTGCTGCAATAACGGTTTCCACCTGCGGCGGGAGAATCGAGCAAAGGCGTTCTACCTCTGCATGAGTCAGGGTATTGCCGTCCAGCAGAATCAGCCGCGGGAGATGCTGCTCATTCCATGAGGGAAGCGCGTCGGGTGTGATGATGTGTGCCATCAGGCGCAACTCAGGTGAGAGCGAAGCAACGATTTCGTTGAGAGCGGCGGATGATGTGATGATCAGAAAGTAACGCATACGGCTTTTAATCCTTCTTTGAACTGCACAGGTCAATCAGTGGCGTAGCCATCTCGCGAATACATCCGCATTTGATAGCGCCCTGCCAGGCGGGCTTCAGAAAGCGCCAGTTGGGCGTCGTGGAGAAGGCGTTCCAGGCGATAGGTGTGGCTCCATTGGGTGGTTGTGATGCCCAGGGAAAGGGCGACTTGCAGGGCATTGCCATCTTCAAGTTGGAGAGGGGTATCGGCGCAGGCGCGGCGTATGCGTTCGGCAATAGCGCGCACAACCTGCTCTGTGGTTTCGGGCAAGAAGAGCGCGAAAGATGTTTCATCCCAATGCCCGAGGATGTCGTATTCGCGTTTTTGCTGTTCCAAAATGTGGGCGACGTGCTGGATCAGGCGTTCTTCTGTTTTCTGGTCGAACGTAGCAGTGATGTGTTCGGCGTCGTCCAATGCCAGCAAGAAAAGCGCCGCATGCCCTTTTTGGCGATGCAAGCGATTCAGTTCGGCTTTGGCGCGTAAAAACCACCCATAGCGATTGAGAAGCCCGGTTTGCAGGTTGGTTTGTTTGAGTTGTGACAACAGGGCGAGAGAGTGGCGGAGTTGTTGTTCATAGGCGAGCAGATGTTCGCCAACACGCAGACGCAAAAGCAGGTCTTCTCTGGTGAAAGGTTTGGTCAGGTAATCGTCAGCACCTGCGGCGAGCCCTTCCAACACGTCTTCTACATTGTCTTTGATAGTGAGCAAGATGACATAAAATTGACGGTCAAGCGTTCGCAGGCGTCGGATGAGTTCTAACCCATCGTGTTCGGGCATTACCCAGTCGGTGACAACCATTTGCACCGTTTCATCATGTTGGACGATTTCCCACGCTTCATTGGTGCTTGCGGCAAGGGCAACCGTGTAGCCGTGTTGGCTGAGAATGTGTTCAATCATACGGCGATAGAAAGGGTCATCTTCGACAACCAGAATGGTGCGAGATGCAGTGGGGGAAGACATAGGCACTCCTTTTATTCGTCTGCTACACGTTGCCAGTCAACTTTGAATTTATTGGGACGCCCTTCCTCACAGGAGGCGGGCATATCAAGCGCGATTTCATCACTGGCGCGCACGGATTGCTCCACGATGACCAGGTGCCACAAGCCCGGTGCGACGTCTTCTTGCGAGCGTGCGACAACCACTTCCCAGAACCCCGCATCATTGGTGACCGCCATTTGGCTTTCCGATGAGCCTTCACGAAAAACCAGCACGTTCACGCCAGCACGCGGGGAACCATCGGCATTCTGTACTGTACCAAAGAATCCGTAATATGTGCAATCAATGCCCCCCAACGTGCTCGTAAGCCGATAGAGGGGGAAGGGCGTTTCGCCTGTTTCAGGGGTGGCGGTGGCAAGGAGGGTCTCTATTTGGACAACGATGGGGGTTGGCGTGGGTTCAAAGTTCACAGCAAAAGTTGTTGTGGCTTGCAGCGCGCTTTGCTTGCCGAGGGCGACCGCCTGGTACGTCCCCAGCGGTGCATCTTCCCCCAAGGTGTGCGTAATCAAAAAATTCCCTTGATTGTCGGTGCCGGCTAGCACAATTTGCGCTCCCGTCCCATCAGGGGGTTGAATCTGGATTTCGACGACTTCGGAAGCGCCAAAACCGCTCCCTTGAATGCGGAGCATCGCGCCCGGCATGAGGGTGGGCGGGCTGATGGTGATGGAAGGCGGTGTTTGCGGATTGATGGGCGTGAATGTGGGGCGCGGCGTTGGCAGTTGTGCGAGTTCGCGGGTAGGCGTGGGGGGGGATGGTTGGGCGCGGTTGCTGCATCCCACCAGTGCAAGTGTGAGCACAAGCAGGGCGGCAAGCCAGAAAGAGGGCGACCGCTGATTGCAGGCTTGAATTGAAAACCGGGATACTTTGCGATTCATACCTGTCTCACCGTATGACTTTGCGGGTTGGCACCATGACGTACTGCACCGTCGGCAATTGGACAACGAGCGAACCGTGTGGCAGTAAGGTGTACACCTGTTCAGCAAGTTGAATGTTGACTATTTCATCCGTGATATTTGTCAAGCGCACCGTTGTGCCCCATTGCTCGACCTCTACCGCTTCGCTCGGAACGTGTACGCGGTATGTCGCCACTTCGATGGATGGCGTTCCCAGCGAAACGTCATCGTACAGGCGTTCAAGCACTTGTGTGGGGGTGAGTCCCGTGGTGGCGGCAAGCGTCGCCACGGCGTCCCACGTTTTGAGGTCGAAGCGCAAGACACCTTCTTCAATGCGTGGCGGTGGGGCGCTGGCACGCGCCGGGTTGACCACAGCGGCTTGAACAATGGGCACACGGTTGGGGTCGGGCAGGCGGCGGGCTTGGTGTTTCATCGGGTGGGCTTTGAGGACGTACACGATGGGGAGCACATCGCCGTCGCCGCAGATGGGCAGTGTGTGCCCGCGCACCTGGCGCACTTCGGCGGGGTTGGTGTTGCAGCGGGCTTTGTACCACGCATGCGGCTCGAACCAGGGCGTGGTGCCGTTGCCGGCGTAGTTGGTGACAATCCACGGGTTGAACGCAAAGAAGTAATCGGGGGCGCTGGTGAGCATGTATTCGTAGGCCTGACGCAGCCATGTTGTTTGCGCCTGCACGGTGACGGGGGGGTAGCGTTGATCTTGTGCGTCGCCGATAATCCAGCCCCCTTCTGTGGAGATGACTGGAATCTCAAAGCGGAAGCGGCGCACAAACTCGTAATGGTATGCCTCGAATTTGCGGAAGGCGTTGGAATCTTCGAGAATGGTATCCCCCTTGTGGCGACCGCCGTCCGGGCGATTGGTTGAGCGGTCAATGCTGCGCCAGTAGTTGAGTGCTTCCACGTCCACCTGGTCGGGCGTCAAGCCGTAGAGCGCCAATTCTTCGGGCGTGACGGGTTGTCCCAGCAGGTTGATGGGTTCTTCGGGGTAGGCAAAGGGGTGATTGAGCCCGTAGTTGTGCACGTTGATCCATGCCCCGAAAAAGGCATCTTCAGCGCCGCGTGCTTTCACCCCATCCAAAAACTCGCGCCAGAATTGCAGGTCGTCGTAGTCCCCGCCTGGTGCAAGGGGTGGCGTTGAAGGATAGCCCCCGGCGTCACGCACAGCGCGCGCCGCTGGAATCCACAAGTCCACAATGCGGTCAACTGAGATGGCTTCCCCCGGTCGCCAGCCGCCCGGTTCACCCGCCAGATTCGGTTCGTTGTACAACTGGTAGTAGTGCACGCCGCGCGCAGAGTAGTACCGCACCAGGTGTTGCAGTTCGTTTGTAGGCAGTGGGTCGTTGTAGAGGGTGTAAATGCGCAAAATCGGTTCAATGCCTGCGGCGACCAGCGCATCCACCAGCGCATCCTGGCGCGGTGTTGTGCCTTCGTTGAGAATGACGGTCCACTTCATGCCCATTTCTTGCAGTTCGCGCACAAAGTATTCGATGACGACGGGCTCAAATGTGGCGGCGCCGGGCGAGAAGTGCACGCCCCACCCGTTATCGTTCGCCGGGCGTGGGTAGGCGTGCAGTGGTACAGGCGCAGACCGTTGTTGCGCCGGCGCGGCACGCAAGGGAGCGTTGAAAAGCAGGAAGAGGGCGCTCAGGAGAAAGAGGTTCCACCAAAACCTTATGCGAGCAATAATTCGATGATTACGCATAAGCATTCATCACTGGGAAAAATTTGTTTGAAACCAGGTGCACAGTGTGCGTGTTGCTTTCCAGTGTTTGATGAGGGGGCTTGTGCACCACGGGGGTTGAATGGGCGTTGCCGTTGCCGGTGTGGCGGTGTGCCCAGGAATGAGCAACAATTGCCCCACGAGTAAGGCATTGGGATCGCGCATGTTGTTGGCGGTTTGCAAGGTTTCGACGGTTGTGCCAAAGATACGCGCCAGCCGTCCCAGGGAATCGCCTGGAAACACCATTGTCAAGCGTCCAGTGGGAACATCCAATGCCACGCGCTCGCGATTGAGCACCGTGTCGAGGTAGAAGCGCACCTGTTCGGGGGGCGGTTCGGCAAGAAACGAACCGGGAACAAGCGCCCGGTCGAGCCCGATACGGGCGAACCGGTCGTCTTGTTCGCGCATACGGCAACTGGCGGCGATATAGGCCGGGTAGTCTGCGCCATACAGGTCGTACAAGTATTCGCGCGGCGCAACACGATGGACGCCCCATTGTGAGGAGGGGGCGAAAGGAAAGCGGGGGAGAAGTGAGCAGATGTGGGGGCGGTAATACGCGGCGTCGTCCGCCGAGGCGTGGCGCACCGCTCCTGCTGTGGGGGAATAGCCCCACACCCATTCCCCTGCGTATCGTTGATCGGGTGCAACAAACCCGGCGACTACATCGCATCCATCCCCCAATGTGGCGCGGCTGGTGATTTCTCCCACGAGGACGCGGTGTCCTTCTCCATCACACCCGTCATTGTAAACGGGTGTCCATCCTTGAGCAATCGCATGAACGGGAAACCAAAGCCAAAAAGAGACTGCAAGAGATGCACACCATATCCATACGCGTTTCATAGAGCACACACGCAATTGCTTATTGGTTGCTGGTATCGCGGAAACTCTAATGCGTTGTGCACTTCTGACAAATTGATAAACATTTTGAGAGTATGTATTCATTTATTGAAACAATCCGCCTTTTTTCTTATTGCGCAAGAGAGGGGAAAAGGAGTATACTACTAAGTGTCTATGCGGTTGTGAAAGGAGGAGCCTGTTCAATGCAAATATTGATTGTCGAAGACGACGCTTTTCTCCGTCAACGCCTTGCCTATCAACTTCGTGAGAATGGATACGAAGTGCTTGAAGCCGAAAACGCCGAACAAGCATGGCAACATATCCTCAATGAGGGTGTTCGTCTTGTGATTGTTGATTGGATCTTGCCAGGAATGAGTGGCATTGAATTTATTCGCCGTGTTCGGACTGCTGAACTTCCGCATTACATCTACATTATCATGCTCACGGTACGGCAAGCCAAAGAAGACATTATCAGCGGATTAGAAGCCGGCGCCGACGATTACATTACCAAGCCGTATCATCTGCATGAATTGAAAGCCCGTATTTCGATTGGTGAACGTATTCTTCACCTGGAAGAAAATTTGCTTCAATCGCAAACGCAGTTGCAAGAATTGGCACTGCGAGACGCCCTCACGGGATTGTTCAACCGCCGAGCGATCTACGATCGCTTGCAAACCGAACTGGAGCGTACCAAGCGGATGACCTCTTCGGTGGGGGTTATCCTGGTTGATATAGACCATTTCAAACAGATCAACGATACGTATGGGCACCTCGTGGGGGATAAGGCATTGGTGCATGTGGCGCATATCTTGCAACGTGCGACCCGCCCATACGATAGTATTGGGCGTTGGGGCGGTGAAGAATTTGTGATTATCGCGCCTCAATGCTCGCTGGAACACGCTACGCTGGTGGCGGAGCGGTTGCGGCAGCAGGTTGCGGCATCACCATTGACGCTGGAAGATGGCACGACGATTCCCATACGCCTGAGTGGCGGCGTCACGGTGGTAGAGGCGACAGAGGAAGGCGCCCCCAATTTGGATCGCATCTTCCAAGCCGTTGATGAGGCGCTTTATGCTGCCAAACGCAATGGTCGCAATCGCATCTATGTCGCTCCTTCTCTGGAAGCGCCACCCCAACCTGTTTGACTTGAAAGGAGGCTGGCATGTCTGATACCACATCACTTTCGCTCAACCGACGGCTGATTCTGGTCGTTGTATTGGTTGGGGCATTTGCGCTTGCCGCCTTTGCCTTGGAATGGTGGGTTACATGGCAACATCAGCGGCACATTGCGCGAATTGAGCAAGAATCGCTTATGTTGGCGCGTCTTTCCACACTCGAAACGGATTTGCTGGAACAGACCAGCGCACAGTATGCGTATTTGCTCACCCGCGATCCGTCGGCTCACGCTGTCGCGCAACAGCAAACGGCTCGTATTGAAGCGGCGCTCGACGATTTGCTTGCCGACACTTCCTCGGAACGTCGCATCGCGGATGTCATGGACAACTTCCGTACCGCAAACAGCCTCTATGCTTCGTTAGCGGCGATGGTCCAATCTGGGCAATCGCCTGACAATGCTACTGTGATCCGTTTTGTTGATACCTCGAAGAGCACCATTGCCGCATTGCGCGCCGCGGTTGAAGCACAAGCACGCACACTCGAAACACTCCGCACGGCTGAAACCAGTTTGGCGACATGGTTGCGTCTCGCTTTCGTCTTGCAAATTCTTTTCCTCGTGAGCCTTGTATGGGGAATGTGGCGGATGGCGGCATGGGTGGCGCATGACATGCGCTTGTTGCAGGAAGCCGCTCAGCATGTTGAGAAGACGCTCGACCCCTTGACGGAGGTGGTGCGTGCCTTTGCAGAAGGCGATATAGACGTAGCCGTGGAACCCTCACCACCGCTGACGCTTCCCACGCCCAAATCGGTTGAGTTTGCTCGTGTTCAACGTGTGTTTGCCCAAACAGTGGCGCATGTTGATGAGATGCAGCAGGCGTTGGGCAAAGGCTTGGAACACTTGCGAGCATTGATTGCGAATGTCGCGGTGCAAGGGGCGCATTTGGCGCAAGCGGGGCAAGAATTGCAAAGCGCGGCGGAACAGACGGGGTATGCGACCCAGCAAATTGCCGAGACGATGCACCAATTGAGCCAGGGGACTGTGCAGCAAGCCAGCGACGCCGCCACTGTTGCCCATGCGATCGATCAGATTGCGCGCGCGGCTGATGGCGTGGCGCAAGGGGCGTCAGAACAAGTGGCGGCTATGCAGCGCACCAACGAAATAACCGAAAAAATTACCAATGGCATGGATAGCCTGGAAACACTGGCGCGGCAGGCTTCGACGACCAGCGCAGAGTTGAACGAAGCAGCGACCGAAGGTCGCGAACGACTCGATGCCATGCAAGCGTTCTTGGAGCGGATGCACTCACAAATTGAAGAAACAGCACAAGCCGTGGCACGCATGGATGAGCAAAGTGAAGCCATTGGTTTTATTGTGCGCACAATTGATGAGATTGCCGATAAGACAGACATTTTGGCGTTGAACGCAGCCGTGGAAGCCGCACGTGCGGGAGAACAGGGGCGCGGATTTACTGTTATCGCTGAACAAATCCGCAAATTGTCGGAAGACGCCAAACGTTCCACTGCGGACATTACCAGCATGATTCGCGATGTCCAACACGATATGAGCGCCACCGGTCAGGCGGTACGGGCTGTGGGGCAAGCCATTCGGGAAGGCTTGGCGCAAATCGAGCAGACGGAGGCGCAGTTCCAGCGCGTTTTTGCTGCTGCGCGTGCAACGGATGATGTCTCACAAGTGCTCTACAAAACTGTCTCCGAAGTCCGCCGGCAAGTGGAAAGCGTGGCCGAGTCTGTGCAAACAGTCGTCTCCATTACCGAAGAAAACTCCGCGGCGACACAACAGATGGCCGCCAGTATTCACGAAATCCGCCAGGCGGTCGAAAGTTTGGCAAGCATTTCTGAGGAGACAAGCGCCGGCGTGCAACAGGTCAGTGCCTCTACTGAAGAATTGAGCGCGCAGGTGGAAGAGATGATGGCGTCCGCCCAGCAATTGGCGGACATGGCGAACACCTTGCGCCGATTGGTGAAGCATTACATCAACGATGTTGAGGCAGACCAGCCGAAAGAAGCAAGCAACGAGATGCTTTTCAAGAAATCAAAGTCGGCACATACGCATCGCCAGCCTGTTCATAAAGGAGACAGCCATGAGCGCTGAATCATATGTGTTGTTGCGCCTTGGCGCTGAAACCTTCGGCGTCCATGTGCGTTTTGTCGCCACTATTTTGCCCATGCAGGCATGGACGCATGTGCCCGGTGCGCCGTCCTTTGTTGAAGGCGTTATCAACATGCGCGGCGTGGTTGTGCCCGTGGTCAATTTGCGCCGTCGCTTGGGGCTTCCCGAAGATGAGACGCCGGAACGCCCCATGATTTTGGTAATTGAGTTGGATGGTGAGTATGTGGGCTTGTTGGTTGACCAGGTCGAAACCGTGGCGACCTTGCAAGCGGAAATGATCACACCACCAACCGGCTTATTGAGCCATATTGAGAACCGCTATATTCTCGGCATTCTTTCCGATAAAGACCGCTTTATTGTTCTGCTCGACCCATCGGCGTTGTTTACACCCGACCAACAAGCCGCGCTGCAATCGGCACGTTCGAGCCACGAGCGCGATGACAAGTAGCGTGAAATCGTATGAGTGAATGGCTGTATTCCATTGAGCCCGACGAAATTCCGCTGTTTCAGGCGGATATTGAAGAACACCTGCTGAATATCGAGCAAGTGCTCCTTGCCCTGGAACAAGGCGAACAGAGCGACGAACTTTTGCGCACCTTTTTTCGCGCGGCACACACACTCAAAGCGTTGGGGGGGGTGGTGGGGCACCAGCCCATGAGTACGCTCACCCATACACTGGAAACACTTGTCCAGCAGGTTCAGGAAGGGCGGGTTGAATTGGGTGAGCATTTGCTCGACACCTTTTTCGTGTGCCTTGACTTGCTACGTGAAATGAGTCGTGATGTCTTGGAAAACCGCCCGCCAACGCCGTGCGATACGGCTTTGGAGCAATTGCAAACCTACCTGGTCAATGAAAAAGAATCTCCGCCGGTGCATGGTTTTACACAAGCCGAATCGGACGATATTCAAGAGTACCTGGATGCCGACCAACCGATGCTTGACATTACGATTGAAGCCGACCTCTCTGCTTTTGCGCCGGCGGCGCGGCTCTACCAGGCGGCCATTGCGTTGCTCGATGTTGGGCACGTGGTCGCGTCCGACCCCAATTTGGAGACGCTGAGCGAAGACACAACCCGCCTGCGCCTGATCGTGCGTACAGATGAGCCGGTGGACGCCGTGCGGCGATGGCTCATTGAAATTCCTGATTTGAAACGCATAGAGATTGTTCCCTATTTGCCGCAGCCTCTGCCTGAGAGCGACCAATCGGCTGTGGAGAAACACTCGCAAGAAGCGCAAAAATCTTTTGAAGAAACACTTGAAAAAGAGCCGAAGAAAGAGAAAGCGCCGCTTCCCACAACAACACCTGAGGCGCATGGTGCCGCCTATGAGGGCGTTGTGCGTGTCCCGGTGGAGCGCCTTGACACGTTGCTCAACCTTGTTGGCGAGTTGATTACCCACCGCACGCGCCTTATCGAAATCGAAGCCATGCTTGAGAAAAACCATGTGCCGCTGACGATACAGACGGCGCTGAGTGATGTTCTCGCGCAGCATGTGCAGACAATTGAACAGTTGCAGTATGAAATCATGCAAACCCGCATGCTGCCGCTGGCGATTCTGTTCGGCAAATTGCCGCGTGTTGCACGGGATATTGCACGCGCACAGGGAAAGCATGTGCATGTGAGCGTCGAAGGGGAAGAGACCGAATTGGACCGCTCCGTCCTGGAAATGCTACAAGACCCCATGGTGCACCTCATTCGCAATGCGGTGGACCACGGGATTGAAACGCCTGAGGAACGCGAAGCCGCGGGCAAGCCGCCTACGGGACATATTCTTCTGCGGGCTGAACAGCGCCAGGGCGAAATCTATCTCATGGTGCAAGATGATGGACGCGGTATTGACGCGCAACGTGTAGTGGAAAAAGCCGTTGCGCGTGGTATCCTCTCCGAGGACGAAGCCGCCGCCCTCTCCCCTGAGGCTGCTTACAACCTGCTCTTTCAGACCGGCTTTTCCACCCGCGATACCGTCAGCGATATTTCTGGGCGTGGCGTTGGGTTGGATGTTGTGCGGCACGCCATCGAGCGTATAGGTGGCTCAATTACCGTACAAAGCACGCCTGGCCATGGTACAACGTTCATCTTGCGGCTGCCTCTGACACTCATCATCATGCGTGCTTTACTTTTCAGGGCGGGCACAGTCCTTTTTGCCATGCCGATTATTCACGTGCGTGAAATCGTGCGCTTTCAAGAGGCTGAGCGTTTGACAATGCATGGGAAACCTGTTTTACGCTGGCATGGACAAATGGTGCCTGTTGTCGAACTCAGCCGTGTGTTTGGTGATGAAAAGGTGCAAGTGGCTTCACCTGTGGCTTTCATCATCGTGGCGCGCAGCAATGACTATGTCGCCCTTCCGGTTGATGCTATTGAAGATGAACGCGAGATTGTGATGAAACAATTAGGGCGTTTCGTTCATGCGCCGGCCAGCCTGACGGGATGTACCATCCTGGGCGATGGACGCATTGCCTTTATCTTTGACCATCACATGCTCACGCGAGAACATTAAGAGAAAATGTGAACGATGTCCCAATTTCATTCCGAACCATCACTCTGGCAAACCATACTTCATTCTGACCGTGCTGAATTTCTCTTGAACGATGCGTTTCGCACAGTTGCGCAGAAAGTGAGCGAGTTTCTGGACATGACGTTGGTTCCAGAACCGGTTGCGATTCGCACGTTGACGCTTGATATGTTGTGGGAACAGCACGAGCAGATAGAAGCCGAATATACCGGCGTGTATTTGCTTGCAAAATCACCGGTGACTGCGCATTGTTTACTCGTGCTCAACCCGGCGACAACGACCTATGTGCTCACACAACTTTTGGGGGCACAGGCTTCGGAAGAGAGAACGTTTGATGAAACAACATTGTCGGCGCTTGGAGAACTGGGCAACATCGCGATGACAACCTTGCTCAATACCCTGGCAGAGCATATCGGCATCGCGATGTATCCCACTCCGCCGGTCATCATGGTCGATATGTTGGGGGCTATTTTGAATGTCATTGCTGTTTCGGTCGGAGCCGTGGAAACGTCTTTTCCTGTGTTGCAAACAACATTAGTTGAGCAACAGCGGGCACTGGCTATACAGGTATGGGTTTTTCCAGAATAGGTATCACATATGAACCGGCTTGTCTCCCCCCAGCCAATAGACCAACACGTTTTTCTGGCGCTTATCGGTCAAAAGAAAATTGTGCATGTCAAAATTGGTGAAGTGGCATTTGCAGAAGCACCTGATGTGGTGTTAGCATCCTATGGGCTTGGATCTTGTGTGGCGATCTGCTTGTTTATGCCAAAGTTGAAAGTGGGAGCGTTGATGCATGCGCTTTTGCCTCACCCCCCCTCGACTTTGCAAGATGCTCATAACCCGTATAAGTATGTTCGATTGGGTATTGAGGCATTGGTCAACGACTTCAAAGCACGCGGTATTTCGCCACGCCGTTTGGTGGCGTTTATTGCCGGCGGTGCCAATATGTTGAAGAGTGCGCCGCTTGATATTCCCGCCATGCGTGTTGGTGAGCGCAATGTGGAAATGGCGCATGAAGTGTTATCCGAAATGCAAATTCCTATCATTGCCAAAGATGTAGGAGGGCAACGAGGGCGTTCTGTGGTGTTTGACCCTTCCGATGGCATTGTCTATGTCAAAACACTTGAGGAAACACGTATGCATCGCTTGATGTGAAAGGATCGTGGTATGCCTACCGTGTTGGTTGTGGATGATGCGCAATTCGTCCGCAAACGCCTGCAAAAAATTTTGAGCGAAGCAGGCTTCGACGTCCTGGAGGCAGGCGACGGACAAGAAGCCGTGGACGTATACCGCCAATATCATCCTGACGTTGTTTTGCTCGATATTACCATGCCCAAATTGGATGGTATGGAAGCCTTGCGGCTTATCCGTGAATACGACCCCAACGCGCGCGTAGTCATGTTGTCGGCTCTTGGGCAGCAGGCAATTATTCTCGAAGCACTCAGACGAGGCGCCCGCGATTTTATTGTAAAACCCTTCAAGCCGGAGCAAGTGCTCCACGCACTCGAACTGGCGACACGATCATGAGTCAGCAGATCATGAGCAAGCATCCCATTCGCGTTCTGATTGCCGAAGATTCGCTTTTCACAGCCCATTTATTGCAAAAAATCTTGGAAGACGCCCCCGACATAGAAGTCGTAGGGGTTGCCACAACCGGCAAAGAAGCCGTCGAAATGGCAACGGCACTGCGCCCGGATGTCATCACGATGGACTACGAAATGCCAGAGATGAACGGGCTTGAAGCGCTTGAAATCATCATGAAAACGGTGCATGTGCCGGTTATCATGTGCAGTCTTTACACGCGGCGCGGTGCCGAAATTACCACGCAGGCGCTCCTGATGGGAGCGGTGGATGTTGTGCAAAAGCCGCGTTCGCAGGTGGAACTGCCACTCATCCAGGAAGAATTGTTGCGCAAGATTCGTGCCGCGGTGCGTAGCCAAGGGGTGCGTGCCTTGAAACCGCTGGCTGAACCCCCGCAGCCGCCACCCAAACCCCAATTGGGGCGTCTGTTGCAGATTGGCGACCCTGTGATTGTGATTGCTGCTTCAACCGGCGGTCCACGCACGTTGGCAACGTTGTTGCAATCCTTGCCGCCTGATCTTGGTGCGGCGATCCTGATTGTTCAGCATATGCCGCCCCATTTTACCCACACCCTTGCCCATCGCCTCGATCTGTATTCGGCTTTGCGTGTGGCTGAAGCAGAAGAGGGCATGCGTCTGACGATCGGCTCGGCGTTGCTTGCGCCCGGCGGCGTACATACAACGTTGCTCAATTTCCGCACCATTCGCCTGACCCTTGACCCACCCGTCAACCATGTGCGCCCTGCCGCGGATGTGACAATGCGCTCCGTGGCTCGTTTTCATGGTGAACGCGCCATCGGCGTCGTTCTGACCGGCATGGGAGAAGATGGGCGCGAAGGGGCGCGTGCGATCAAACAAGCCGGGGGGACGGTCATTGCCCAGGATGAATCTTCATCAGTGGTGTATGGCATGCCGCGTGCCGTCGTTGAAGCCGGATTGGCTGACTATGTCCAACCACCTGAGGAAATTGCCCAAACGCTGATTGACTTGATACGGCGGATGAGCAGACATGACACAGCCTGACATTGAATGGGTGTATCTGCGCAGAAAAGTGCTCGACTTGTTGGGCATTGATATTCAGCAGTACAAATCGCGGCAAATGCAGCGGCGTTTGCAATCCTATCTCCGCCGCCAGAAAATTGCTTCATGGCCGCTTTTCTTTCACATGGCTGAAAAAAATCCCTCTTTACTCGAAGATTTACGCGCCTATTTGACCATCAATGTCACCACGTTCTTCCGTGACCCCGAATTGTGGGACCTTTTGCGCGTGCGGTTTTTGCCGCAGATAGCGGAACGTCGTTCCATTATCCATGTGTGGAGCGCAGGCTGTTCGTATGGGCATGAACCCTACTCTCTAGCAATGTTATTTTCGGAGTACGCGCAAAAACGGCTCTTTTTTCGCATTTGGGCAACGGATATCGACCAAGCCGCTTTACACTCTACCAAGCAGGGCGGTCCCTATTCTGAAAAGGATTTGGTCAATGTTCCTCCCAATCTGCGGGAGCAGTATTTTCGGGAGAAAAATGGGGCGTTTTGGGTGATTCCTCGTTTGCGTGCGTATGTGCGCGCCGAGTATCACAATCTCTTGTCCGATCCAATTGACGCCGCTTTTGATATGATTGTATGCCGCAACGTGGTGATTTACTTTGACCAGCAAGCGAAGAAAACATTGTATCGCCGATTGGCGTTAGCATTGCGTCCCCAAGGTCTGCTCTTTGTAGGCGCGAGTGAATCAATCACAATGCCTGAACAATACGGCTTGAAACCTGTTGCGCCTGCGTTCTACCAACGCGACCCCGCTCTCTAAAGGCTGATAGCCTAGCGGCACACAAGTACGGGGGTTCTCGTGCGCCGCAAAACCCGATTGACCGTGCTATCGAACATGGTTTCCAAGCGTGAACCGTATCCCCCCATGACAATCAGCGAGCACCCCAATTGTTCCGCTGTTTGCGTAATTGCTTTTTCGGGCACGAGTGAACTTCTGACAAAAGCGGCTTGAACGCCCCGCTCCTGCAAATAGGTGCGCGCGCGTTGTTGTGCCGGTGAAACACGCCCACGCACGTCCGCCGTCAGAACTGTGAGCGTGATTCGCCAGCGCCGCACCATGTACACACCTAAAGCAAGCGCTGCCGTTGCGCGTGTACTGCCATCGTAGGCGACCAACGCATGCGTGAGGGGGCGCGCTGTATCCGGTACAGCCAACAAGGGGCGTGGGCAGTGCGCTAGCAGCAGGTGTAAGCCGTGGCGCTGTTTTTCGACGATGTCGCTTGGCGGCGGAATGTTCACGCCGATGACCACCAGGTCTACAAGCCGCGCCCGCGCCAGAATGCGCTCCGCAGGGCGTGCGCCGACTTCGACCGCGAAGAAGCCTTCCACGTGCTGCGCGGCACAGCGGCGCAAAAATTCATCTTCCAGCGCGTGCACTTCCGGCGAAACGGCGCGCACGGCTACCGGCACAATGTGCAACCCAAACACGCGCGCGCCCTCTTCCAGTCGGGCGATGTGGAGCGCTTCATCCAACGCCGCCCAACCATGCGCCGAGCCATCCAGCGGGACGAGAATACGGCTGAACAGGTGGTTGGCGTCTTCAGGCGCCACCATCTCGGTCGCCCAGGGGGATTCTTTGAGTGGGCTTCCGCTGTCAAGCGTTTCTTCCAGCCAATCGAGCACGGCAACTTCGGGAGGAATCTCCCAACCCAGTGCTGTTTGCAGCGCGTTGTGATGGCGCACCAGCCAGACAAAGAGATCGGCTTCGGTGCGGTTGGGGAACTCATCCAACACACCCAGGCGCCGAATGGCGTTCGCCATCGGCAGGTAGATGGTGCGATACCAAACATCCGCCGCTTCTGAAAATGGCACTTCGCGCCCTTCTGTTTCGCGCAGGCGCTCTTGTTCTGCCGCAATTTGGTGGAGCAAATCGCGGTAGCGACCGGGCGCAGTCAGCCGAATATCAATGTCAGGATAGCGTGCCTGCAAGCCCGTTTGACGGTAAAAATTGGCTTGTTCGGCGGCGAGAAGCAGGTCGTCGATGTCCATATCGGGCGTCAATGTGATGGGCGTCGGAATTTCGGTCACGTAGGCTTGGATAGTTTGGTCGCCCCGTTCGCGCGCGACAGAGACGCGGTGGTTGCCGTCAATCACAAAATAGACATCACCGACCTTATACACATCAATGGGCAGCATTTTCTCTTCGGTCGCCTGATGGACACGCGCCCAGCGGTCTGCCATCGTATCGTGCAAGGGCAGAAACGAGCGCGTAAAGTCGGTGTAGCGCCCGACGCTTCCCACAATGGCGCTCAAAGGAATCTCCTGCAAACCGAGCGGCCGCCCGAACGTTTCATCCAGTTGCAGCGCATCGCGCACATGCTCGTAGGAGAGCAGGTTGGCGGTTTGCCCACTGAAACGCGCCATCAGTTGTTCCAGCGCAGCTTTGCGGCGTGCGCGGCGAAACTCCTCAACCGCTCGCCGGTGTTGCCAGGATTCGCTCATACCGACTCCTTCGTTTGGTGCGGTTTCGTCATGTGAAGCAGCCACCCCACAAAGGCAATGGCAAACCCCACGGTGGTACACCAGAGCCCCATGCCCCACACAATGGAGCCACCGTAAAAATCGCGCAAAAGGAGTTCAACCCGCCAGAACGCCCAGAGCGGCAGGGTTGCCCCCGCTAGCGCCACCAGCGCCCCCAGCCCCGCCACAAGGCGGTGTGGCGCACGGGCGCCACCGAGCCACACCAGCAACGCCGTCGCCAGCATGATGATGGCGAGCGCACTTTGGAAACGAAATTCAGCCGATTGCCACTCACGCCAACGCTCGTATTCAGGCAGGACGACCAGCGCAAGCGGAAACGTCATCAGAAAAGCCAGCGCCCGCTTGCGCCAATCATGCCGCGCCGCCCAGAACAAAAGCCCCAACGTGGCGGCGGCCGGCGGCAGGAAGAAGAAGTGCCGCTCCCATTGCAGCCCGCCACTGCGCCACAATGTGGTGAACTTGAAGAAATCGCCCATGTCGAGCCCGAGCAGCACCAGTGCAGCCGCCCCCTTGGGATGCGCCACCCAGGGCAGCCACCACCCCACGCCGCCGGCGAGCGAGCCTAGCAGAACCAGCCAAGAGGCAAGATTCGCGCGCTTCATGATGTTTGGGCTTGTTTGCGTTGCGCCAGACGCATGCGCTGGCGTTCTTCGGCTTCTTGCCAGCGGCGGCGGTCATCGTCGGTTTCGAGCAAGAGCGGCGGGATGGGCGCAGGGCGGCCGTCTTCGTCAAGCGCCACATAGACAGCGTAGGCCGAATTGGTGTGGACGATGCGCCCCGTGATGGGGTCTTCGGCTTCGACGCGCATACCAATTTCCATCGAGGTGTGCCCCGTCCAGTTGACGCGTGCATGGACGCGCACCAGATTGCCCACGTAAATGGGTTGCAGGAAGGTCATCGAATCGAGGCGCACCGTCACAACGGGACGGCGCGCGTGGCGCATACCCACGATGCCGCCCGCTTCATCCACCATTTTGAGAACTTCGCCCCCGTGAATGATGCCCACCGGGTTGGCGTGTTCGGGGTTCATCAGGCGTGAAATCGTCAGTTCCGAGGCTGACGCTGGTTTGGGTTTCAAGTCGTCCATGGTTGTTCACCCTTTCGTTTCAGATGGATTTGGTATAGCGGTATTATGCCAGAGGGTTGCCAGTCGCCAAAGATGTGCTTTTCTCGTTTTTCTTGCCTCGTGGTAGAGTTTGAAGCAAACGTTTGTTTGGCAACCAACCCCGAAGGAGTAAGCCATGCCGAAAGTGATGGGTGGACACCTGGTGGCAGCCATGCTCGCCAAAGAGGGCGTGCAGACGATTTTCACCTTGTGTGGGGGGCATATCGCTCCGATTTACGACGGGTGTTTGGCGCACCAGATTGACATCGTTGATACGCGCCATGAGCAAGCCGCGGCGCACGCTGCCGATGCGTGGGCGCGTCTCACGCGCGGGATTGGGTGTGCTGTTGTCACGGCGGGGCCGGGTGTGACGGGAACTGTCACCGCTGTGGCGAATGCGTACCAGGCGGGTTCGCCGTTGCTGGTGATTGGTGGTGCGGCGCCCACAGCGTTTCAGGGGAAAGGGGCATTGCAAGAGATGGAACAGGTGGATTTGTTCAAGCCAATCACCAAGTGGAGCGCTGCTGTTCCCAGTGCCGACCGTATTCCCGAATTCATGGCGCGGGCGTTCCGTATTGCGCTGGATGGACGGCCTGGGCCGGTCTTTTTGGAAATGGCGTTCGATATTCTCGCCGACATTGTCAATACCGACCAAACGCCTTTGCCGGAACGCTATCGCACAACAGCCCGCCCCTATCCCGACCCACGCGCGATTGCGCAAGCGGCCAATTTGCTCCGCAATGCGAGCCGTCCGGTGCTGATTGCTGGTTCCACCGCGTATTGGGACGATGCGACCGAGATTTTGCAGCGTTTCGCCGAAGAAACCGCTATCCCCACCTATCTCAATGGTATGGCGCGCGGCTTGTTGCCCCCCGACCACCCCAGCGCCTTCTTCCTTTCGCGAGGGAAGGCGTTGCAACAGGCGGATGTGGTGATCATTGCCGGGACGCCGCTTGATTTCCGCCTCAAATACGGGGCGTTCAATGCGAATGCGCGGCTGATTCAGATTGAACCTGACGGGACGCAAATTGGGCAGAACCGCGATGCCGATGTCGGTATTGTGGGCGATGTGCGTGCGACGCTGGAAGCTTTGTTGGCGGCGCTGACGGAGGAGGGCGGTGTTTCGTTCGCAGCGTGGCGGCGTGATGTGGAAGCCCTCGAACGGGCGCAGGCTGAAGCCCAAGCCGAGTACGAGCGGAGCAATGCGACACCCATTCATCACTTCCGCCTGGCGCGTGAGATTGCCAACGTGCTCGACGACCGCACAATCTTCATCGGAGATGGTGGCGATGTGGTGGCGATGGCGGCGAAGGTGGTGCGTCCCCATGCCCCCGGTCTCTGGCTCGATCCGGGTCCGTTGGGGTGTCTGGGGGTGGGGCAGCCGTTCGCTCTGGCGGCGAAGAAACTGCGCCCTGAGTACAAAGTACTGTTGCTGAGCGGCGATGGGTCGTTTGGTTTCAATGGTTTTGAGTTGGATACGGCGGTGCGCCATCACTTGCCGTTTGTCACCGTGGTTGGGAATGATGCACAATGGGGGCAAATTCGCAACCCACAGGTGCAATTTTTTGGTGAAGAACGCGCTGTTGCCACCAAGTTGGCGTTTACGCGCTACGATTTGGTAGCGGAAGCGTTAGGGGGTGTGGGGGTGCTCGTAGAAGCACCGGATGAACTTCGCCCAGCCCTTGAACAAGCGTTCTCGCTGGACAAACCGGTGGTGATCAACGCAGCGCTTGACCCGAAGGGGTTAGCGCATATGGCGGGGCGGGCGTATGTTCTCTGACGAGGGCATGCGTGTTTGGCTTGCTCTGTACACCATCAAAAGGCGCCTCGTAAAGAGGCGCTTTTTTGCTTTGCCGCTCAATGTGTCTGTGGGGAGGATGTCGTCCCTGGCTCGCTGGTGTACTCTTCAAGGAGCCGATTCGCAAAACGCCAACTCCGCACGGTGACAAGTATCACGCCGCCGAGGAGGAATGCAGCCCACAGCATGGCAGGCAGCGAGGAGGATGTTGTAACTCCAGAAAGAAGTATGCCCAGCACGATGCTCAATATCCCCAGCAGCAAGAGTTCGCGCCCCATTCGCGCATTGGCTTCGTACCACACACGTTCGTTGGCAAATGTGGCCGGAATCCGCAAGCCATACCAATGGTTTTTGGGTATTCTTTTCTGGATAAGAGGAATAGCCAGGGCGATAAAAAGCAGCCCGGTGAGAGATGAGAGCCCGAGGAGAAACAGGGTATCGCTGCTCATAGGTGGTACCTCCCTTTTGCTATAGGCATCATGCTATTGCAGGCGGGAATGCAGTTGCCCTTCTCCGGTGTGTGTTCCCACTTTTCCTTATACGATCCACGCCGAGGGCGTGTTTCTCTTTCTCGAAAGCCATTGCGGGGGCTTCACTTCATCTTTTTTACTTGCGCCTGCAAGAGGAATAGAGGCATTCCGAGATTGTGGCGGAGAGGGTGAGGGGCTGACAATTGGGCATTCTGCTTCAGCGCTAGAAAGCCTGCTCGCAAACGTTATCCGACTACTCACTCCAATGATAGAGAATGACCCGCTCCGCCTGTTGCAAAGATTGGGCAAAGCGGTCCATGCGCTTGCGGAAGGAGGTGGATATTTTTAGACTGCTCTGCTTCCGCGCTATCTGATAGGCTTTTCGGTAGTGCTCGTCCATCTCCCGTGCTTCGGATGGGGTGAGTAGCTCTACAAACCCCATCTGCACAGGATTGGACATCTCGAAGCTGCGCTCGTCGAGCCGGTGGCGTTGGCGGAAGAAGTCATACCATTCTTTGAAGTCTTGCACTTTGTCCGTGTAGAAAGAAGACCACCAATCCGGGTCCCAGACCTCGCATCCCGGCTGGCTATGTGCAGGCACTACCCACACCTGTTTTCGCTCTACAATGAGCCATCTGGCTTTTGTCACCATGTCCAGAAGGGCGGTTCGCTGCTGCTCAATCTCGGCGTCTTTGGTCTTCCGTTGGGGAAGTAGCCAGACTGCCTTGCGCTCGTCCGAATTAACCCCAAGAATGTTTTCCTGCGCCAACAGGAGCACCTCCCGACCGTCAGGCAGGACTATCTGGCGGCTGGCGTTCACCTCAAAAAGGCGTTCCGCATCCCACCAGGATGGCATGACGAAGGTCAGCCCTTCGCGAGGCGCGTCTCGTTTGAGCAGATAGACGGTCACGTGCCAGATCATCATCCCCAGATATGGATTTGCATGTAGGTTTCCAAGTTTTTTCGCGCAGGGGCGAGACCATCTTTATCTCTTTCTCTTCTGGCCGCAAGTGGCAAAAGTTTTGCCTGTAAGAGGACTGATGTTCTCTGGTTTCCAGTCTTGTGGTCTCAATTTCTTGGTTGTTATTTTATGAATCTCCGATGAGGTTGACCCTCTTGGTGCATAACGGTCGGCTGCAAGCGCGTGTTAGCCAGCGGTGGCTGGCGCAACACCCCTACGACGTGGACACGCCACCCCCAGCCTGTACCCAACCAGCCGCACCTTGCTGAGGAAGCGCGCACAAGCCGCCTCGCCTCGCAATCAGCCAGTGTTGGAGCGCCGAACAACGCCTGGAAGATCCATCTCCACTCTTCGTTGGTCACGCCAGGGCGAGCGGCCTGCTTGTGGCCGGCCGTGTGCGAAGACGGCGGCACGGCGTCTACAGCGTTCTTGCCATCACCTGAGAGTGGGTTTCTTTGGTGAGAAGTGTGCTGCGTGAGACCATCTCTCTGGCGTTGCGGCGGTTCGTCCTGTCAAAGTACGAGCGAATGAGCGGCTAACGGTTGGCTTAGCGGCCGGGGCGGTGTTAACCAGAAAAAATCTTTGCCCAGAACCATTGGGCAAAATCGCGCTGCTTATCTCCGGGGCATAGCCCCGGTCTGCTACAGCCGGGGTTAGGCTTCACCTTGTCTGAACAAATTACTTGTCTTCGATACGCTGGTCCGTTTTCTCCTTTTCCAAGCGATTACTTCTGCCAACACCAAGAACAAGAGAATTGGTGCTAAATCTCCTTCTCGGCCAATCAGCGGTGCATTCATCCCACCGTGAAATAGACCAACGAAGAGCACATTTTGGCTGCGCAAAAACAACCACGCCAACAACACACCTACCAGAAACAATGGAAACATTTGTCTCATTAGCACATCGGGTGTTAGTTCCATGCCATGCACAAATATCCGCTGCGGAATGTGAAATGTGGCAAAGATAAGACTGCTGATTACCACGCCTGCTACCTTTGACCACACCCGGCCGGTTTTCGCAAAGAATTGTGTCAGTCTGGTGAAAATATACCCCCTAAAAAGCACTTCTTCGGCTATGCCAACAAATAGCCACTGCACGAAAATCTTGGACAACGGAGATTCAAAGTTTTCACTGAACGGGTATCCCAACTTGAAGTTAACGCTGATGATAAGTATTGCCCATAGCATCCAACCAACCGCTATGACTTTCACGGTTTGTTGAAGTCCTTCCTTTGTCCAACCAATCTCTTCCAGATTCACCGTATCATTGCGAATAGCAAAAAGGGCAATTGCTAACACGACCAATGAGCCAATAGCAGTGAACATATACTTGGACAAATTATTGGAAGGAAGTAATGACGCTACCCAAAATAGTGCAACTGGCAGCAGATAGGTTACGATGATCGTTGTGAAGAAGATCGTTGCCTTACGCTGTTCACTTTGTCTTTGCATATTTCCTCCACTGTTCGACACTGAAGAAGCCTAACGACAGGCTTCAGCCGCCGCGATCGCAGCGGAGCGGGTCGGCTGCAAGCGCGTGTTAGCCAGCGTTGGCTGGCGCAACACCCCACGACGTGGACACGCCTCCGCGTGCTCGTGGCAACGCACCGCCACACCGCGCTTGTCTGCCCACCAACATGCCCCACGCATTCAACCAGTCCTCACCTTGCTGAGGAAGTGCGCGCAAGCCGCCTTGTCCATCAGCCAGCCTGTACTGGAGCGTCGAGCAACACCGACAAGCCCCAGCCTCACTTTTCGTTCGTCACGCCAGGGCGAGCGGCCTGCTTGTGGCCGGTCGTGTGCGAAGACGGCGGCATGGCGTCTACGGCATTCTTGCCATCACCTGAGAGTGGGCTTCTTTGGTGAGGTTGTGTGCTGAGCGGAACCCTCTCTCTGGTGCAGCGAGGGTTCGTCCTGTCAAAGTACAAGCGAATGAGCGGCTAACGGCTTGCGATTCAGCCGCAGGCCGACCGAAGGGAGGCCTGTCGGCTCAAAGCGCAGGTTGGGCGGCCAACTCAACTAAATATTTACATCCTTTCAACAATTGCCTGTTGGATCTTTTTGGCATTTCCCACAGAGTACTTGTGTCTTTTGCCATCATTTGTGTGGATCACTACCACATTGAGAAACCGAGGGGTTTCAACGCTGGCTATGTTATTAAATGGTATCACTCTCTTGCGTCTAAATGGCCAAAATCCCGTTATAATCTCTACCCGATTGTCGTAGATGATAAGCCTATTACCAAGAATGGCTGAACCGAACTTGAGTACATCTGACATGCTGCACCTCCGTATGCTTGGTCAGAAGCCGGATAGCGGGCAAACCACTCTTCCAACTTGCGACGAATCGTGGCAAACTTAACCCTTGCCGTACGGTTCAAGTAAGCAAAGAATGGCTCAGCATATTGAGCCAATTCGTGGTCGTTTCTTTCCGTTTCGTCGAAAAGTCTCATATGTTCCAACGTCACGTGATAAGTTGGTGAACCGACTGATTGTAGCGCAGCGGCCTAACGATAGCGTCAGCGGCGCGGCGTCGCCGTCCTTCCACCACTGCTGGCGAAGCCAACATCGCCCGAAATGCCGCCCGCGTTGCCCCGCGGCGCAGCCGCGTCCGCTGAACGCAGGGTTGGGCAG